>CAZIKH010000143.1:0-6054 GCA_964539755.1 uncultured Dinoroseobacter sp.
AAGAACTGTTGTTTGGCAAACTGGCCAAGGGCGGCGTCGTGAAGGTCGGCGTGAAGGACGGGCAACTGGATCTCGAAATCAAGGCCCCGGAAAAAGGCCGGATCTCGAACAGCAAGCCACCGCTTCTGACGGCGGACTGATGCGCCCATGGCCGTTGGCCATAACCCTATCGTCGCTCGCCACCATGACCGTGGCGAGCGACTTTCGTTTGGCCCTGCCCGTTGACTGCGCCTTGGGCCAGACCTGTTTCATCCAGCAATATGTGGACCGCGACCCCGGACCGGGGGCGACAGACTTTCGCTGCGGTCCGCTGGTGTACGATGGGCACAAAGGCACGGATTTTGCGCTGCCCAGCCTGACGGCCATGCAACAGGGTGTGGATGTTTTGGCGGCGGCCCCCGGGATCGTCCGCGGAACCCGCGACGCCTTGCCCGACATCGCCATCGACCAGCCCGGCGCACCGGATGTGTCGGGTCAGGAATGCGGCAACGGCGTTGTCGTGGTGCACGCGGATGGGTGGGAAACGCAGTATTGCCACCTGAAGAAAGGCAGCGTGTCTGTGTCGAATGGTCAGCGCGTCGAAGCTGGCACAGTTCTGGGCGAAGTCGGACTAAGCGGGCAGACCCAATTCCCGCATCTTCACCTTGCCGTGCGCCGAAACGGGGCGGTCGTGGACCCGTTCGCCCCAAGCAGCTTGGACAGTTGCGGCGACCCGGTGACACCGGGGCTATGGGCGGACCCCATCACCTATATGCCCGGCGGCATTATCGGCATCGGCTTTGCCCCCGCTGTGCCCGCCTATGATCAGATCAAGACCGGCACCGCGCCGACCCAGATCGATGCAAAGGCGCCCGCCTTGGTCCTGTGGGCCTACCTGTTCGGCGGGCAAGCGGGCGACAAGCTGACCTTGGAGATTGACGGGCCGAACGGTCCCCTGCACCGTCAGCAGGTCGATCTGGACCGAACGCAAGCGCAGTTGTTTCGCGCGTCGGGTTTGCGGTTGCGCGCCGACCGATGGCCCGCCGGGGCCTATACCGGAACCGCGCAACTGATCCGCAACGGTCAGGTGATCTCAACCCAAGACTGGGACATGACCCTGCCCTAGCGCTGCGTCAGCTTCAGTTCGATCCGACGGTTCTGGGCGCGGGCCTCGGCGGATGTGCCTTCGGCAATCGGGCGATACTCGCCGAAACCGGTCGCAGCCAGCCGTTGGGGGGGTATCCCAAGCTGGATCATGTATTGCACCACCGACAGCGCCCGACCCTGGCTAAGTTCCCAGTTGTTTTCGTATTTGCCCACACCAGACAACGGCACATCATCGGTGTGCCCGTCGACCCGCAGGATCCAGTCGATCCCGTCGGGGATGCTGTCTTCGATGGCGCGAATGGTGCCCGCGATCCGGGCCAATTGATCGCGCCCAGCGGGGGACAGATCCACGCCCCCGGGCGGAAACAGCACCGAGGACGAAAAGACAAAGCGGTCCCCCACGATGCGCACCCCGTCCTGATCTGCCAGAATGTCCCGCAGGCGGCCAAAGAATTCGGATCGGAAGTTTTCCAGATTGCGGTTTTCGTCTTCCAGCAACCGGGCCCGTTCGGCTTCCGCTTCGGCCCGCGCCCGCTGTTCGGCGGCCACTTGGGCAAGCGCTGCGTTCAACTGGCTTCCCAAGGCCTGAATTTGCACCTGAGCGTCGCTGTCACGCTGTTCGGCGGCATCCAGAAGGCCTTGCAACTGTCGCAGTTGGCTGCGCAGCACTTCGACCTGTTCGTTCAACAAGGCCACCCGGCGCGCGTCTTCTGCCCCCGCGGCTTCGAGATTGGACAGTTCGGTCTGGGCTTGGGACAGCAACAAAGCCTGCCGTTCCACTTCGGACAATTGAACCTGTACCTGCTGTTCTGCCGCGATTTTCTGCGCCAAGGCTTCCGCCAGTTGCTGGCGCAGGTCCTCGACGGTGGTTTGATCATCCGCCCGCGCCGCCAACAGCGCATCGATTTCGGCCTCCAGCGCGGCGCGTTGGTCTTCGGTGGCCGCAAGCCGGGCGCTGAGGTCGTCTTGCGCGATCAAGGCCGACGCAAGCCGTGCGTTCAGGTCTTCCCCGGCCGCCTCGGCCGCAGCCAGAAGGGTCAGCGTTTCTTCCGCTTCCCGTCGCCGTTCTTCCAAGGCAAGCGTCATTGCCGTCAGTTCAGCGTCGGCTTCTTCCAAGCGGGCCCGCAAGGCTTCGGCGGCGGCGGCTTCAGCCAAACGCGCACGTTCCTCTTCCGACAAGGCGGTTTCCACATTTTCCAGTTGCTGGCGCAGGGCTTCGGCGGCGGCCGCTTCGGCCAAGCGCGCGCGTTCTTCTTCGGACAAGTCCGCTTGCAGCGCCTCGATCTGGGCGGTCAGGTCGGCGGTTTGGGCTTCGCGATCCTGCAGCTGCGCCGCGAGCGCCGCCAGATTGGCTTCAGATGCGGCGGATTCGGCCCGCAGATCGGCGATCAGGGCTTCCAAGGCCTCGCGCTGGGCCGCCGCCAAACGGGCTGCTTCCGCGCTGGCATCCAGTTCCGACCGGGCCTGCGCCAGCGCAAGGTTCAAGGCTTCTTGTTCGGACAAGGCTTCGGCAAGGGCCGCATCCGAGGTCGCCAAACGCCCCTGCAGGTCTTCTTGTTGCGACAACAGCAACGCCACCTGATCTTCGAACCGGGTCAATTGCGCCGTCTGTTCCGCGATGCGCGCATCGGCGGCAGCCACTTGGTTTTCGAGCGTTGCAATGATGCCAGCCTGCGCCTGGTTCAGACGCCGCGCGTCCGACAACGCCCCGCTGAGCTGGCCAACTTCGGCTTCCAGTTCTTCGTTGCGCCCTTCGACAAAGCTAAGCGCCGCCGACAGATCGCTGAGCTGTCGGGTCAAGGTGGTCAGTTCGTCATCCTGATCCGAAATGGTTTCAGACAGAATGGCCTGCACGACCATGAAGATCGACAAAACGAACATCAGCACCAGCAACAGCGCCGTCATCGCATCCACGAAGCCGGGCCATATGTTGGCGTTGAATCGTTGTCCGCCGCGACGCGATAAGGCCATGGCTTAGCCCTTGCCCGACCCGCGCGGCGGGCGTTTGGGGGCAGGACCGGGGGCCGGCCCGTCCCCATCATCGCTTAGCGCGGCTTTCAGGGCCTCGGCAGCGTCATCGCCGTAGCTGCTGGATGTTCCGCCGCCGACGCGCACGGATTGGCGCAAAGCCCGGTTCAGGCTGGCCAATTCGCCCCGCAATTCCGCGACCGATTCCTGACGTCCGGCGGCCATCTCTTCCAGAATGCGCAGCAACTGAACGTCGATGGACCGCAGGCGCATCCGGCTTTCGGCATCCACGGTCTCGCCCCCGGCGCCTTGGGCGCGGATCGCTTCCAGAAGGTTCTCTTGCCCCATTGCGATGCGTTCGAGGGCGGCTGTCATCGTGCTGCCCCCCTCGCCCCGGTCGATCTTGGCAGCCAAGCGATCGACGGACGAGGCCAAGGACATCAAGCGTTCATCCATCAAGGACCGACTTTGATCGGACGCAACGAACAGCTTCTGAAGGCTTTGGATCTGGTCGGCCATATGATCCAGAACTTGTGCCACGACCGCCGTATCGAAATTGCCGCTATCGGCTTCGCCACTGGCAAACCCAACCCGGGTGATCGAGGTCAGCCATTCTTCCAACTGGCGATAGAACCGATTCTGACCATGGCTGGCGAACAGCTCCAGAAGGCCGACCACAAGCGATCCGGCAAGCCCCAGCAGCGAGGACGAGAACGCCGTTCCCATCCCGCCAAGCTGGGCTTCCAGCCCGCCCATCAAACGTGCAAAGACCTCGATCCCGCCCTCGCCTTCGGATGGCTCGAGGCTGCGGATGGTTTCCACAACGGCGGGCACCGTCGTGGCCAACCCGAAGAACGTGCCGAGCAGCCCGAGAAAAATCAGGAGGTTCACGATATAGCGCGTGATATCGCGCGCCTCGTCGATGCGGGTTGCGACCGATTCCAGAATGGACCGGGACGAGGTCGTGCCAATCTGGGCCGAAGCGTTTCGCCCCCCCAACAAGCCCGCCAAAGACGCCAGAAGGCGCGGCGCGGTTTCAGCATCGACCGCATCGGGCGCGCGCGCGAACCGTTCGATCCAGCGCACGGCGGACACCAGTTGGAACAGCTGCACGAAGCAGGTCAGAATCCCCACCACGAACACCGCCATGATGAAGCCGTTCAAATAGAGATTGGCCAGAAAAACCGCTTCGACCTGCGGATAGATCAGGTAGCCCCCCGCCGCCGTCAGGATGACCACCATCAGCATCAGCAGCAGCTGGCGGGTCGGCAACGAGAATTTGGGACGGCGGGACGGCACGACAGGGGTATCGGTCATGTGCGGCTTTCTTCAGCAAGGCCAAATTCGTAAGAAACACTAGGGGCGGGCCGCAAGAATGCCAATGCCCGACACGGCAGGACCGCAATTCAGCGGGACGCGTTGCCGATCTCCCGCACGCGTTTGGCCAGCCAGTCCAGATCGGGGTCCTGCAAACCGATCTGGGCAAGGTGTTCGACCGTGTTGAACAGGTAGGCATCGTTTGGCCCCCGCCCCCCCACGGCGCGGGCGATGATATGGGCTTGCTCCTCGAGGGGCAGGTCGCCGCAATACTGTTCGTGATCCGGGTCGATCACATAGGTCACCGCCTTCACCTTGCGGCCATCGGCCAATTCGATGTCGCACGTCTTTTCAAGATAGGCCGAGGACACCAGTTCGCGTTCGCGCAAGGCGGCAAGTGTTTCGGCTTCGGCCCCGTCCATGACTTCGAAGGCGACCCCGGTGCAGACGCCCCCCGCGACACGGTCCAGCGCCAAGACAAGGCCCGGTTCTGCGATGGTCCCGCGATGATGAATAGACCGCATGCAGAAGGATCGGTGATAGCCATCCAGACGGGCGACATACTGGGCCTTCACCGGAAACTCGGGGTTCCAGATCAAGGAGCCATAGCCAAAAACCCATAGGGGCGCGCGCATCACTGGTTCTCCTGCCCGAAGCTGTCTAGAACGCCGACTTAGCAGGACAACCGCCAAGGGGAAACCGCATGTCACGGATCGCGCTCTGGGTCGCTGGCGCCTTTGCGGTGCTCTATGCGGGGTATTGGGTTGTCGGATGGCAGGCAACCCTGCGCGCCTTGCCGATCTGGGCAGAGGATCGGCGCGCCGAAGGCTGGCAAGTGGATTGGTCGGACGTGACAGTGCGCGGCTTTCCGTCCCGATTTGATACGACGCTGACAGATCCCGTTCTGGCCGACCCGGAAACCGGCTGGGCCTGGGAAGGGCCGTTCTTCCAGTTGCTCGCGCTCAGCTATCGGCCCAACCATCTGATTGCCGTGCTGCCGCCCGCACATACCCTGTCGACGCCCGTGGCGCGCTATGAGCTTTCCCAAGATCAAGCACGCGCATCGCTGGTTCTGACATTGGACCGATCCCCTGAAATTGACCGGGCGACGCTCGTTGTCGACGCACCCGTTCTGACCGCACGGGATTGGTCGGCGTCGGCCGGGGCGCTGCGGCTTGCGACGCGCCGGGTGCCAGACCGCCCCTTGGCCCATGACCTCGGGCTGCAGACCGAAGGGCTGATCCTCTCGGACGGGTTGCGGGCGACGCTGGATCCGGGCGGGTTGCTGCCAGACGCGATCGAAACGCTGCGGCTGGATGCGCGGCTAACCTTCGACGCGCCTTGGGACCGCCGCGCCCTAGAGGACCGCCGCCCGCAAGTCACGGCACTGGACCTGCGCGAAGCGCGCGCCACCTGGGGGGCACTGGACCTGCGATATACGGGTTCCTTGGTGTTCGACGGCTTCGGTCTGGCAACGGGCGAGATTGCGATTCAGGCGCGCAACTGGCGCGAAATGCTTGTGATGGCGGAACGCAGCGGGGTGCTATCCGCCCGCGTTGTCGCCTTGTTGGAGCGCGGCCTGTCAGGCCTGTCCGAGGCCGCCGGGCGTCCCGAGACCTTGGATTTGACACTGACCTTGCGCGGCGGGCGGGTGTCGTTGGGGTTCGTGCCGCTTGGCCAATT
>CAZIKH010000144.1:0-6042 GCA_964539755.1 uncultured Dinoroseobacter sp.
CCTTCGGACAATTCGTCCCGTACCACGATGGGGGGCACCAAGGTCAGCGCGTCGGTTTCACGCGCGAACAGACGCAACATGGCCATGTCGTCCACTTCGGCTTGCAGGCGGGGCACAAGGTTCAGGCGGTCGCACAGCGCGTCGAACCCGCTGCGCAAGGCGTTGGGGTGGCTTGGCAGGACCAAGGGATGCGCCCGCACCAAGACATCCAGCGGGCCCGGCGCGATCTGCGGATGCCCGACCAGCGACACCGGCTGATCGGCGATCTGGCGGACAACGAAGGGCGAGGCCGCATCGCGCGCGGGCACCGTGTTGCTAAGGACAAGGTCCAGCGCATGATCGGCCAGCGCATCCAGCAATTCGCCCTGCGACCCCGACCGCAGCACGATTTCCACGTCGCCCGCCCCCAGAAGCGGGCCCAGAAACCCGATCTGAAAATTGCGCGACAAGGTCGCCAGCGCCCCGACGCGCAAGACGCGCTGGCCTTGGCCCCGGGCGGTCAGGGTCGCCATCAATTCGTCCCCGGTGGCGAAGATGGAATCGGCGTGGTCCAACGCGATGCGCCCGGCTTCGGTCAGGACCAACTGCTTGCCGATCCGGTCAAACAGCGGATGCCCCAATTGGTCTTCCAGCTTCTTGATCTGCACCGACAGCGCCGATTGCGACAGGTTCAGCCGCTCGGCCGCGCGGGTCAGATGCCCTTCATGCGCCACGGCCTGGAAATACCGCAGATGGTTGTAATTCAAGCGCGCCATAGGATCGTTCTATTTTATCAAACATAACGCCGCAATCTTTATATTTTTTGTCTGACGCTCGCTCGGCTACCTCCAGCGGAACCCAAACGGATGGAGCCTCCGATGACCTGGATTGCCCTGCTTGCCTACCTGATCCCCCTCAGCCTGTTCTGCGTCGCGCTGGGCGCGCTTGCCAGTCCGGGCAGCCGCCCGCGCAGCCTGCTGGTGGCGGCAAAGCTGCTCAGCGTCACCGCGCTGGGCCTTGCGGCGCTGGCGATGATCCTGATCCTGACCTTGGGGTCCGCGACCTCGCCCCTGATCGGCACCCAAGGTTTGGGCCTGCAAATCCGGCTGGATGCGCTCAGCGGGGTGATGATCCTGCTGGTCAGCTTCATCGGGGCCATCGTCATCCGGTTCAGCGCCACCTATCTGGACGGCGATCCGCGTCAGGGCGTCTTTATGGGGCGGATGGCGCTGACCTTGGGCTTCGTCATGCTGCTGGTCTTGTCCGGCAACGTCGTGCAACTGGCGCTGGCCTGGATCGGCACCAGCCTGTCGCTGCACAGCCTGCTTGTGTTCTACAAGGATCGGCCCAAGGCCCAATTGGCGGCCAAGAAGAAATTCACCGTCGCCCGCATCGGCGATCTGTGCCTGATCGGCGCGGCAGCCTTGCTGGTGACCGCCTTCGGCACGGGCGAAATTGCGGTGATCGCCGAGGCGGCGCGCAGCATCGAAACCCTGCCTGCGGGCGTGCCCTACGCGGCGGGCTTGCTGGCCATCGCGGCCCTGCTGAAATCGGCGCAATTCCCGACCCATGGCTGGCTGACCGAGGTGATGGAAACCCCGACCCCGGTTTCGGCGCTGCTGCATGCCGGGATCATCAACGCGGGCGGCTTCCTGATCGTGCGGTTCGGCGATGTCATGCTGACCTCGGCGGCGTCGTTGCACCTGCTGGCCTTGGTCGGGGGGCTGACCGCCGTGATCGGATCGGTCGTCATGCTGACACAGGCCTCGGTCAAGGTTGGGCTGGCGTGGTCCACGGTTGCGCAGATGGGCTTCATGCTGATGCAATGCGGGTTCGGGGCCTTCTCGGCGGCAATCCTGCACATCGTGGCGCATTCGCTTTACAAGGCGCATGCCTTCCTGTCCTCGGGCAGTGTCGTGGACATCGCGCGGGCCAAGATGGGCATTGCCCCGGTTGCCGCCCCCAGCCTGCCCAAGGCCTTGGGGCTGCTGGCCACCGTGGTGGTCACCGTGGTGCTGATCGGCGCGATCTTCGACGTGACGCTGGCCACCAAGCCCGCGCTGGTTGTCTTGGGTGCGATCCTCGTGATGGGGCTGACCCACTTCCTGCTGGCGTCCGGCAATGGGGCGACCTTCGCGCGCTCCGCCTTTGCGGCCAGCGGGGTCGCGGCGCTGTATTTCGTGCTGCAACTGGGGACCGAGGCGCTGTTGGGCGCGGCCGTGCCCACCGACCCGACGCCGGGCCTTGTCACCGCCCTGCTGATGGCCGGGTTCGTGCTGGCCTTCGCGGCCATCGCACTGGCGCAGATCCTTGTGCCCGGGCATGCCAGCCACCCCCGCGTGCAGGCGGCCCGCGTCTGGATCGCCAACGGCTTCTACGCAAACACGCTCTTTTCCAAGCTGATCGCGGGCAAACCCGCTGCGGCGAAATCCTGACCTATCAGATCAAGGGAGACGACAGATGACACAGACCCTGCCTGCCCAATTCGCCGAAGCCCGGAACTTTGCCCTGCGCAGCGTTGCCCCGCTTTGGCCGCTGAAACACTTTGTCGCCGTGAACCCCTTTCTGGGGGTCACCGGCCAAAGCTTCGCCGAGGCCGCCGAAACCATGGGGGCCGCCGCAGGGGCCCGGATGGTGATGCCGCGCAGCTTCTACGCCGAGGCCTTGCAGGCGGGTCGGATCACCGTCGACGATCTGGCCAAAGGGCTGGCGGCCCATCCCCAAGCCGCCCCGTCGGTGCAGGCACTGGCCGAAGCCGCGACCCAAGATGGCCCCGCCCCGGTGGCCCATCAGACGCTGGCGGATCTGGCCGGGTGGTCCGACACCGTCGTCGAACGGATCTCGCTTTGGGCGCAGGGCTGGTTCGACGAAGGACAGGCCGCGTGGCAATCGCCTTGGGCGGCAGAAGGGGCCTATGCCGCGTGGCAGGCCGAAGCGGCGCTGGATCGCACGCCCGAATTGCTGGGTCTGGCCAAGGCCCGGGCGCGGTTCGCCGCCTTGCCGAAAGACGCCGACGCCGTTCTGGCCCATGCGATCACCGTGCTGGATCTGTCCGACGACATCCTTCAGCCCTATCTGACGCGGCTGGTGCACAGCATCGCGGGTTGGGCCGGGGTTGCCCGGTATCGGTTGTGGCAGGCCGAATTGCATGGCGGCACCGATGCCAGCCTGACCGACCTGCTGGCCATTCGCTTGGCATGGGAGGTCGCGTTGCACGACAGCGTGCCCGCTGCGGATTGGGCGCAGGCGAAAGCCGCCTTTGCGCAGAAGGCCCCCGTCGATGCGGTCGCCCTGGCGCTGCATGTCGCCTATGAATCGGCTTGGCAGGCAGATTTGGTCGCACAGTTCGACGCGGCCCCCGACGCCCCGGAAAAGACCCCCGATGTGCAGGCCGCGTTCTGCATCGACGTGCGGTCCGAAGTGTTTCGCCGGGCCTTGGAAACGGCCATGCCCAATGTCGAAACCATCGGCTTTGCCGGGTTCTTCGGCGCGGCCATCGACTATCAACCCTTGGCGCGGTCCACGGTGGGTGCGCAATGCCCGGTTCTGTTGACCCCGGCAGCCACCATTCCCGAAACCGCGACCGGCGATGCCGCGTCGATTGCCAAGAACCGGACCGCCGCCTTGCAAGGCTCTACCGCGTGGGGCGCGTTCAAAGGGGCGGCTGTGTCGTCCTTTGCCTTTGTCGAAACGCTGGGGTTGGGTTTCGCGGGCAAGCTGGCGGGACATGCGCTGGGCTACAGCCGTCCCGCCCCGCAGCCCCGCGATGCCGGTTTGGCGGATTGGGAAGCCAAGGCCCTGAAACCCGATCTGTCGCATATCCCCACCGAAACCTTGGTCACGATGGGCAAGACCATTCTGACCGCCATGTCGATGAACGGACCGAAGGCCAAGTTGATCCTGCTGGCCGGACATGGGTCCACCTCGGCCAACAATCCGCATGCGACGGGCCTCGATTGCGGGGCGTGCGGGGGCCATACCGGCGAAGCCAACGCCCGTGTCGCCGCCGCGATCCTGAACACGCCCGAAGTGCGCGACGCGACCGGACTGCAAGGGTCTTGGGTCATCCCGGCGCTGCATGACACCACAACGGACGAAGTGCACCTCTACGATACCGACGTGATACCGACGCAATACAGATCGGCCTTGGAGGCGCTTCAGGCGGGCCTGAAAGACGCCGGTCAATTGGCCCGGGCCGAACGGGGGGTCTTGCTGAATCTGGGCGGGGAAAACAGCGAATGGGCGGTTCCCGCGCGGGCCAATGACTGGGCCCAAACCCGGCCCGAATGGGGCTTGGCAGGGTGCGCGGCCTTCATCGCGGCCCCGCGCAAGCGGACCCAAGGGCGCGACCTGAAGGGGCGGTCCTTCTTGCACAGCTATATCTGGCAGGAAGATGAAGGCTTTGGAATCCTTGAACTTATCATGACCGCCCCCTTGGTCGTGGCCAGCTGGATCAACCTGCAATACTACGGGTCCACCGTGGACAACCGTGCCTTTGGGTCCGGCAACAAGACCCTGCACAACGTGGCCGGGACCATCGGCGTGTTGGAAGGCAATGGCGGCGATCTGCGGTCCGGTCTGCCGATGCAAAGCCTGCATGACGGGGATCGGTTCCTGCATGAACCCATGCGCCTGAACGCCGTGATCGAAGCCCCGCTGGAGGCCATGTCCGAGGTCATCGCCAAGCACGATAACCTACGGGAATTGCTGGACAATGGCTGGCTGCACCTGTTCGCGATGAACGCCGAAGGCCAGATCGCGCATCGCTATATGCCGGGTGGCGAATGGCGCGCCCTGCGCGCGGACACAAAGCTGGCCGACATCGCCGCCTGACACCGATCCAACAGCGCCCTTGGAAAGTGCAATCAAACTGTCTAGTTTGATTGACATATTTCCGGGGGCGCTGCGTGATGACGGACCAAACCAACCACACACATGTTTTGCTGCTGGGCGGCACCGGCACGGCGGGGCGCGGGGCCGCCGCGGCCTTGGTCGAAGCGGGAAATGCGGTGACGGCCTTGGTCCGCCCGGGCACCCGCCCGGCGGCGATGGGTCCGGGCATTCGCCAGATCGAAACCGATGTGACGAACCCCGACGCGCTGCGCGCCGCACTGAACGCAGCGGGCCAAATCGATGCGGTTGTGTCCTGCCTTGCGTCGCGGACAGGCGCGCCACGCGATGCTTGGGCGATTGACTATGGGGTGCATTCCGACCTGCTGAAAGCCTGCACCGCCTTGGGCATCCGGCAATTCGTGCTGCTTTCGGCGATTTGCGTCCAGAAGCCCGATCTGGCTTTCCAGAAGGCCAAGCTGGCCTTCGAAGCGGAACTGGTGGCGTCGGGTCTGACCTATTCCATCGTGCGCCCGACGGCCTTCTTCAAATCCCTGTCCGGGCAGGTGGACCGCTTGCGCAAAGGCAAGCCCTTCCTTGTGTTCGGGGATGGAACCCTGACGGCGTGCAAGCCGATCAGCGACCGCGATTTGGGGCGGTTCATGGCCAGTTGCCTGACCGACCCGCAGCGCCAGAACGCGATCCTGCCGATTGGCGGGCCGGGCGGCGCCCTGACCGCGCGGGCGCAAGGCGCGCTGCTGTTCGAGGCCTTGGGGATGCAGCCGCAGTACCGCGAGGTTCCGGTCCGCCTGCTGGATACCATCGTTCGCGTCACATCCGCCTTGGGTCGGGTGGTTCCGCGTCTGGCCGAAAAGGCCGATCTGGCCCGGATCGGGCGCTATTATGCGACGGAATCCATGCTGGTCCTGAACCCGGAAACGGGCCGCTATGACGCCGATGCCACGCCCGAATTCGGGGAAGACCGACTGGCCGACCATTATGCGCGGTTGGCAAAGGGCGAGGTCCGCGCCGACTTGCGCGAACACGCGGTTTTCTGACGCCTCAGTCGTCGAAGGTGAATTCGGGCAAACTGTCAAAGGCCAGTTTCAACGCCTCGCCCCACCCGTTCGAGATCGTCTGGAAGTAGGGGTCTTCCTTTTCGATCCGTTGGCGGTGCCCTTCGCGGAAGGTGCCCGTCGCATAGGTCGTCAAATCCAAGGGCGAGCCGACCGA
>CAZIKH010000145.1:0-5998 GCA_964539755.1 uncultured Dinoroseobacter sp.
CCCCAGATCCCCGCCAAAGGACCTGCGCAGGCGGCCATGCGCGCGCGCGTGCCATTGCCAATCTGCCGCGAAACCCGCTAGCGTTTTTCCATGACAACCCTTCTTGCCTTTGGCGACAGCCTGACCTTCGGCGCGCCGCCCGATGCCAGCCTGCGCCATGCGCCGCCGGATCGTTGGCCCGTGGCGTTGCAGGCCGCGCTGGGCGACGGCCATACCGTCATCGCCGAAGGTTTGAATGGCCGGACCACCGTCTTCGGCGACCCGAAAACGGGGTTTCTGCGCGCTGGGTGCGACGCGCTGCCGACTTTGCTGCACAGCCACCAACCGCTCGATCTGGTCATTGTCCTGCTGGGTCTGAACGACATCATGGTGGCCGAACACTCCGCCCGCGCGGCAACCCGGGGCATGGCCCGCCTGATCGAGATCATCCGCCACCACCCCTATCTGTCCCCCGATTGGCAGCCCGATATCCTGCTGGTGGCCCCGCCCTGCCCGGTGGCGGACACCGCCGGCACGCTGACCCCGCAGGATCTTTCGGAACCGCGCAAGCTGGCCGCGCTCTATCAGGCGCTGGCGCAGGAACGCGGATGCGGGTTCTTCGATGCCGCGCAGGTCACCCAAGGGGCCTTGCCCGACGGGGTGCATCTGGACGCTGCGGGCAGTCGCGCGCTGGGCACGGCCCTTGCCGCCCCGGTGCGCGCCCGGCTGGCCTTGCGGGACACGCGCCCTGCGCCCTGATGGGGCAACATGTCACTTGCGTTTCGGTTGAACCACCAGATGCAATGGCATACTACGGTATACAACTCTCAGCGATCCCCGTTCCCCAAGGCAGGAAAGGCGGTGGCGCTGCGTTGTCCATCCACTAGCCTCAGGGACCGTCATGAGCCTGTATACCGACTATCTGACCGAGATCGAAACCCGCAAGGAACAGGGTCTGCATCCCAAGCCCATCGACGACGGGGCGCTGCTGGCCGAACTGATCGACCAGATCAAGGACGCTGGGAACCCGCATCGCGCGGCCTCGCTGGATTTCTTCATCTATAACACGCTGCCGGGCACCACCAGCGCCGCAGGCGTCAAGGCGGCGTTCCTGAAGGACATCATTCTGGGCAAGGCCGATGTGCCCGAAATCGCCCCCGCCTTCGCGTTCGAGCTTCTGTCGCACATGAAAGGCGGCCCCTCGGTCGAGGTGCTGCTGGATCTGGCCTTGGGCGACGATGCCGCCATCGCCAAGGACGCCGCCGAGGTTCTGAAAACCCAGGTTTTCCTTTACGAAGCCGACACCGACCGCCTGAAAGCCGCGTTCGAAGCGGGCAACCCCATCGCCAAGGACCTGCTGGAAAGCTATTTGCAGGCCGAATTCTTCACCAAGCTGCCCGATCTGGAAGAAGAGATCGAGGTTGTCACCTTCATCGCCGCCGAAGGCGATATTTCGACCGACCTGCTGTCGCCGGGCAATCAGGCGCATTCGCGCGCCGACCGGGAATTGCACGGCAAATGCATGATCGACGAAGCCGCGCAGAAGCATATCGAAGACCTGAAACTGCAACATCCCGACAAGCGCATCATGCTGATCGCGGAAAAAGGCACCATGGGTGTGGGGTCCTCGCGCATGTCGGGCGTCAACAACGTCGCGCTCTGGACCGGCAAGAAGGCCAGCCCCTATGTGCCCTTCGTCAATTACGCGCCCATCGTGGCGGGCACCAATGGCATTTCCCCGATCTTCCTGACCACCGTGGGCGTGACCGGCGGGATCGGGGTCGATCTGAAGAACTGGGTCAAGAAGGTCGATGAAAACGGCAAGCCGATCCTGAACAATGACGGCAACCCGATCCTGGAACAGAAATATTCCGTCGAGACAGGCACGGTTCTGAAAATCAACACCAAGACCAAGAAACTGTATTCGGCGGACGGGTCCGAAGAACTGGTCGATATGGCGTCCTCCTTCACGCCGCAGAAGATGGAATTCATGAAGGCGGGCAGCTCTTACGCCATTGTCTTTGGCAAGAAACTGCAAACCTTCGCGGCGGAAACGCTGGGCGTCGAAGCCCCGCAGGTCTTTGCCCCCGCCAAGGAGGTCAGCCACCCCGGCCAAGGCCTGACCGCTGTGGAAAAGATCTTCAACGCCAATGCCAAGGGCGCGACCCCCGGCAAGGTGCTGCACGCCGGATCGGATGTGCGGGTGCAGGTCAACATCGTGGGCAGTCAGGACACCACGGGCCTGATGACCATGCAGGAACTCGAAGCGATGGCCGCAACGGTCGTGTCGCCCAGCGTCGATGGCGCCTACCAGTCAGGCTGCCACACGGCCTCCGTCTGGGACCTGAAGGCGCAAGCCAACACGCCGCGCCTGATGAAATTCATGAACAATTTCGGGCTGGTCACGGGGCGCGACCCCAAGGGCCAGTATCACGCCATGACCGACGTGATCCACAAGGTGCTGAACGACATCACGGTCAGCGACTGGGACATCATCATCGGCGGCGACAGCCACACCCGCATGTCCAAGGGCGTGGCCTTCGGCGCGGATTCGGGCACCGTCGCGCTGGCCTTGGCCACGGGCGAGGCGTCGATGCCGATCCCGGAATCGGTCAAGGTCACCTTCAAGGGCAAGATGGCCGATTGGATGGATTTCCGCGACGTGGTCCACGCCACCCAAGCGCAAATGCTGGCCCAGCACGGCGACAACGTCTTCCAAGGCCGCGTGATCGAGGTGCATATCGGCACGCTTCTGGCCGATCAGGCCTTCACCTTCACCGACTGGACCGCCGAGATGAAGGCGAAAGCCTCGGTCTGCATCTCGGATGATGAAACGCTGATCGGGTCGCTGGAACTGGCCAAGTCGCGCATCCAGATCATGATCGACAAGGGCATGGAACATGAAAACGGCATGTTGCAGCGCCTGATCGACAAGGCCGATGCGCGCATCGCCGAAATCCGGTCCGGCGAAAAGCCCGCGCTGCGCCCGGATGACAACGCCAAGTATTATGCCGAGGTTGTCGTCGATCTGGACCAGATCATCGAACCGATGATCGCCGACCCGGATGTGAACAATATCGACGTGTCCAAACGCTACACCCATGACACGATCCGCCCGATTTCCTTCTACGGGGCCGAAAAGAAGGTCGATCTGGGCTTTGTCGGATCCTGCATGGTCCATAAGGGCGACATCAAGATCGTGGCCCAGATGCTGCGCAACCTCGAAGCCGAATATGGCGAGGTCAAATTCAAGGCCCCGCTGGTGGTCGCCGCCCCGACCTACAACATCATCGACGAGTTGAAGGAAGAAGGCGACTGGGAAGTCCTGCAAAAGTATTCGGGCTTCGAATTCGACGATGCCGCGCCGAAAACCACGGCCCGGACGGCATACGAAAACATCCTCTATCTGGAACGCCCGGGCTGCAACCTGTGCATGGGCAATCAGGAAAAGGCCTCGAAGGGCGACACGGTTCTGGCAACCTCGACGCGCTTGTTCCAAGGCCGCGTGGTGGCGGATTCCGAGACCAAGAAGGGGGAATCCCTGCTGGGCTCGACCCCCTTGGTGGTGTTGTCGGCGATCCTTGGCCGGACCCCCAGCCTGGAGGAATACAAAACCGCCGTGCAGGGCATTCCGCTGACGAAGTTCGCCCCGCCGAAGAAGGCCCCGCTGGACGCGCTGTCGGTGCATTACTAGGCCCAAGGCCCAACCCAATCGAAAAGGCCCCCCACATGTGCGGGGCCTTTTTTCGTGAGGCGGGGTCTATCCTGTCTGCGGCCTGCGCACCGATTGGTGTTCCGCCCAAGCCTGCCGCAGGATTTGCGTCGCGCTGGACAGAAACAGCGCGGCCATCAACCCGGCCACGATCAGATCGGGCCAGCCCGTGGCCGTGCCCCAGACCCCCAAGGCCGCCAGCATCACGGCAAGATTGCCAATCGCGTCATTGCGCGAACACAGCCAGACCGACCGGACATTGGCATCGCCGTCCTTGTAGGCGACAAGGATCAGGACCGACGCGACATTGGCCGCCAGCGCCAGAAACCCGACAACGCCCATGACCGGCGCATTGGGGACGCCCAGCACGAACACGCCGTATCCGGTATAGGCCAGCACCCAGACCCCCATGACCGCCAAGCTTGCCCCTTTCACCAAGGCGGCCTTGGCGCGGGTTGCCAGCGGCGCGCCGATCACCGCAAGGCTTAGCCCATAGGTCGCCGCATCCCCGGCAAAATCCAACGCATCCGCTTGCAGGGCGCGGCTGCCCGCCAGCGCCCCGGCCAGCATTTCGACGACAAACATCGTCGCATTGATCGCGATGACGATCCACAACCGCCGCTTATAGCTGTCCGACAGGCCGTCGAACTTGGCCTTATGTCCACAACATCCACTCATATCCGGGCCTCTGTCCTTTGGTACGCTTTCGGCGTAACATCTCTAGTGACTAGAGGTTCAAGGGGGATGTGATGCTTTCGATCGGCATGTTGTCGCAGGCCACTTCGGTGAAGGTGCCCACAATCCGGTATTACGAACAGATCGGCCTGATGCCGGAAGCCGACCGCAGCGCGGGCGGGCAGCGCCGCTATACGCGGGCGCATCAGGACCGGCTGGCCTTTATCCGGCATTCCCGCGATCTGGGGTTTTCGCTGGAGGCGATCCGCGCGCTTCTGGACCTTGCCGACCATCCCGACCAAAGCTGCGCGGAAGCCAACCGCATCGCCCAAGCCCAGCTTGCCGATGTGCGCGCGCGGATCGCCCGGTTGCACAGGCTGGAAATGGAACTGGCCCGGATCGCCGCGCAGACCTGCGCCGGACCCGCCGCTGATTGCAAGGTGCTGACGGTGCTGGCCGATCACGCGCACTGCGCCGGGCCGCATTGATCCACCGCCCATAGAAAAAGGCCCCGCACGCGGCGGGGCCTTTCCAAGGTCGCAAATGGGACGCGCGCTTACGCCGCCCAGCCCATCTTATACAGGTGCATCTCGAAGATCGGGTGGGTTTCGACGCCCAGCAGACCTTCCTTGTGGTGGCGATAGATCGACCGCCAATAGGGCTGAATGACCACGCCTTCTTCCTGCATGATGGTCTGGATCTTCGCCATCACCTCGGACCGTTTGTCCGCATCCGCAATGGCCGAGGCTTCCGCCAGCAGCGTGTCGAACTCCTCGTTCGCGAAGGCGGTTTCGTTCCAGGCCACCCCGGACTTGTAGGCCAAGGTCAGGTTCTGCACCCCAAGCGGACGATGCCCCCAGTCGGTCGAGCTGAACGGATACTTGTTCCAGTCGTTCCAGAAGGTCGACCCCGGCAGCACCGTGCGCGTCACCTTGAAGCCTGCATCGCGCAATTGCGCGGCCAGAACGTCGGTGGTGTTGCGCCGCCACGTGTCGTCGATGGAAATCAGCTCGTGCTCAAACTCCATCATGCCGGCTTCTTCCATCAGCGCGGCAGCCCCTTCGGGGTCATAAACGGGCGGTGGCAGTTCGGCATATTCGGGATGGATCGGGCAGACATGGTGGTTTTCCGCCACCGTGCCCAAGCCGTCATAGCCCAGTTCCAGCAACACGTTGTTGTCGGTGGCCATGGCCAGCGCACGGCGCACGCGGACATCGGCATAGGGCGTCATGCCGTCCACTTCGGCTGCCTGATTGGTGCGCAGAACGACCGAATTGGCGCTGATCGCTTCGGATTTCTGCATCCCGATGGCGTCCATCAGTTCGACGAATTCGCCCACCGTCTCGTAATTCATGTCGATCTCGTCGGCTTCGGCCGCGGCGACATGGGCCGAGCCTTCGGTGCCATAGTCGATGAATTCGATCCGGTCCAAGGCCGCGCCTTCGCCCCACCACTGGTGATCGGTGTTCTTGACCAGCACCGCTTTCACGCCGACCTCGTATTCCGGCATCAGATAGGGCCCGGTGCCGATCTGGTTCTCGGCCGGGTTGCCCGAGAAGCCGTTTTGCACCACCGCCGCCGGATAGTCCGAGAAGGTCGCCACCAGCGTGATGTCGGGATTGGCAAGGTTCA
>CAZIKH010000146.1:0-5963 GCA_964539755.1 uncultured Dinoroseobacter sp.
ATACCAAGGGCCGCGAAGTCATGCGCATCCTGCCGCGCAACCATGACGGCGTGAATGAAGAATGGATTTCCGACAAGACGCGCTTTGTCTGGGACGGGCTGCGCCGCCAGCGGCTGGATCGGCCCTATGTGCGCGAAGGCGGCAAGCTGCGCCCGGCAAGTTGGTCCGAGGCGCTGGGCAAGGCGGCGGCGGCGCTGAAAGGGGCCAAGAAGGTCGCGGGCGTTGTCGGCGATCTGGCCCCGGTCGAGGCGATCTTTGCCCTGAAACAGTTGGTCGAAGGCATGGGCGGGTCGGTCGAATGCCGCACCGATGGCGCCAAGCTGCCCGCGGGCAATCGCAGCGCCTATGTCGGCACCGCGACGATCGAGGATATCGACGGGGCCGAGGCGATCATGCTGATCGGCACCAACCCGCGCGACGAAGCCCCGGTCCTGAACGCACGCATCCGCAAGGCGTGGAGCGCGGGTGCGACTGTGGGCGTGATCGGCGAAGCGGTCGATCTGACCTATCCCTATGCGCATCTGGGCACGGGCCCCGACACGATCACCGAGCTTTTGGGCCGCGATCATTCCGAAGTGGCCGATAAGCCCTCGATCATCATCGTCGGGCAGGGGGCTTTGGCGCGCGAAGATGGCGCAGCGGTTCTGGCGGCGGCCATGAAACTGGCCGAGTCGACCAAGTCCGGTTTGCTGATCCTGCACACCGCCGCCGCCCGTGTGGGGGCGCTGGACGTGGGTGCCGTGACCGAAGGCGGCATCACCGCCGCGCTGGACGGGGCCGATGTGGTCTACAACCTTGGCGCGGATGAAGGCGACATCCCGGCGGGTCCCTTCGTGATCTATCAGGGCAGCCATGGCGACCGGGGCGCGCACCGCGCAGACGTGATCCTGCCGGGTGCTGCCTATACCGAGGAACAGGGCCTGTTCGTGAACACCGAAGGCCGTCCCCAGTTGGCCTTGCGCGCCGGGTTCGCGCCGGGCGAGGCCAAGGAAAACTGGGCGATCCTGCGGGCGTTGTCGGGGGAGTTGGGCGCGACCTTGCCCTTCGATTCCCTGGCCGCGCTGCGTCAGGCCTTGGTTGCGGCCCATCCGCATCTGGCCGAGATCGACAGCGTGGCACAGAACGACTGGACGCTGCCGGAAGGCGGGACCATGGGGGATGCGCCCTTCGTCAACGCGATCAAGGATCATTACCTGACCAACCCCATCGCGCGGGCCAGCCAGTTGATGGCCGAACTCAGCGCCGGGGCAAAGGCCCGCACGCAGGACGCCCCGATTGCTGCGGAGTGATCGACATGGCGCGTTGGGGCTGGGTGATCCTGCCGCTGGCTGTGGCGGCCTGCACGCCGCCAAGCGGGCAGGGGTCCGCCGACCCGGGTCGCGCCGTCAGCTACGAAGGGGTCAGCACCCGTCTGCTGGCCGAGGATTTGGTGAATTTTCACCTTGTTATGGGCGGCGATGCCACCCGTGAGGACATTGACGCATACGGGCGCTGCGCGGCGGCTCAATACGCCCTTATCCGGGGCTTCGGCTTTGCGCGACATGTGCGCACAACGGTATACAAAGAGGGTGGCCTTTGGACCGGAGATGCGGTTTACACCATCTCGCCAGCGCTCCCCCAAGGGTTGCAAACCCTCGACGCCGAAGTGGTGGTCGCGGCGTGCGCAGAAAACGGCATTCCAACGGTCTGACGACCGGGACACGAAGGACAGTGTGAGGCTCCATGGCTGACTTTCTTGCAACAGGACCAGGCATCGCCCTGACGGTATTGGTTCAGGTGTTGGCGCTGGTCGTGCCGCTTCTGATCTCGCTGGCCTTCCTGATGTATGCGGACCGCAAGATCTGGGCGGCGGTTCAGATGCGCAAGGGTCCGAACGTGGTCGGCGTGTTCGGCCTGCTGCAAAGCTTTGCGGATTTCGGCAAGTACATCGTCAAGGAAATCGTGGTCCCCGCCGGGGCGGACAAGGGGGTCTATTTCCTGGCCCCGATGATCAGCCTTGTGATGGCGATGATCGCTTGGGCGGTCATTCCCTTTAACGATGGCTGGGTCCTGTCGGACCTGAACATCGCGATCCTTTACGTCTTCGCGGTGTCGTCGCTGGAAGTCTATGGCGTGATCATGGGCGGCTGGGCGTCGAACTCGAAATACCCGTTCCTCGGGTCGCTGCGGTCGGCGGCACAGATGATCAGCTACGAGGTCTCGATCGGTCTGATCATCATCGGGATCATCATCTCGACCGGGTCGATGAACTTCGGCGATATCGTGAACGCGCAAGACAGCGATTACGGGATCTTCGGATGGTATTGGCTGCCGCATTTCCCGATGGTGTTCCTGTTCTTTATCAGCGCGTTGGCGGAAACCAACCGCCCACCCTTCGACCTGCCCGAAGCGGAATCGGAACTGGTGGCGGGCTATCAGGTGGAATACTCGTCCACCCCCTTCCTGCTGTTCATGATCGGCGAGTTGGTGGCCGTGGTGCTGATGTGTGCGCTGATCAGCCTGATGTTCTTTGGCGGCTGGCTGTCGCCGATCCCGGCGCTGCTGCCCGATGGGTTGTTCTGGATGGTGCTGAAGATGGGGCTGGTATTCTTCTTCTTCGCCATGATCAAGGCGATCACGCCGCGTTACCGCTATGACCAGCTGATGCGTCTGGGCTGGAAAGTGTTCCTGCCCTTCAGCTTGGTCTGGGTGGTGTTCGTGGCCTTCGCGGCAAAATTCGAATGGTTCTGGGGCGCTTTCGCGCGCTGGGTCTAAGGGGGACGTATGACACAGATCGACTATACCCGCGCCGCCAAGTACTTTCTGCTGGCCGACTTCTGGGTCGGCCTGAAGCTGGGGCTGAAGTATTTCTTCGCGCCCAAGGCCACGGTGAACTACCCGCACGAAAAAGGCCCGCTCAGCCCGCGTTTCCGGGGCGAACATGCCCTGCGCCGTTATCCCAATGGCGAAGAACGCTGCATCGCCTGCAAGCTGTGCGAAGCGATCTGTCCGGCGCAGGCCATCACCATCGATGCCGAACCGCGCGATGACGGCAGCCGCCGCACCACGCGCTATGACATCGACATGACCAAGTGCATCTATTGCGGCTTCTGTCAGGAAGCCTGCCCTGTGGATGCCATCGTGGAAGGGCCGAATTTCGAATTCGCCACCGAAACCCGCGAGGAACTGTATTACGACAAGGCCAAGCTGTTGGAGAACGGCGACCGTTGGGAAGCCGAGATCGCCCGCAACCTTGAAATCGACGCGCCCTACCGATGACCGATAGCCCGCAAAACCCGTTCGAGGCCCTGATGGCCCAGTCGATGGAGATGGCGAAAGCCTTCAATCCCGCGCTGGAGCATTTCCAGATGGGCCAGTTCGACAAGATGTTCCCGACCATGCCCAAGGAAATGATGGACATGCTGTTCGGCAACACCTTCAACGTGGGCGGCTTGGACGCAAAGACGCGGTTGTTCATCACGCTGGCCGCGCTGATCGCGCAGGGCGCGCAAGCCGAACCGCAGATCAAGATGACCGTGCGCCACGCGATTGAAGCCGGGGCCACGGAAAAGGAATTGGCCGAAGTGGTCGCCCAGATGTCCGTCTTCGCCGGGGTGCCGGCAATGATGAAGGGCATGGAACTGGTGCGCGCCACCATCGCCGAGTCGGAAGGAGGCTCCTGATGAGCTTTGCGGATTTCACCTTCTATGTGTTCGGGATCACCGCCGTGATGGCCGGGCTGCTGGTCGTGGTCGCGCGCAACCCGGTGCATTCGGTGCTGTGGCTGATCCTGGCCTTCTTGTCCTCGGCGGGTCTGTTCGTGCTGCTGGGGGCCGAATTCGTGGCGATGCTGCTGGTCATCGTCTATGTCGGCGCGGTTGCGGTGCTGTTCCTGTTCGTCGTGATGATGCTGGATGTCGATTTCGCCGAACTGAAAGCCGAGATGGCCAAGTATGTGCCCTTGGCGGGGCTGATCGGCACGATCCTTCTGATGCAATTCGCCCTTGTCTTGGGCAACTGGCAATTCTCGGACGGGGTCGACAGCCGTCTGGCGACGCCCACGCCCGCGCTGGAAGACGCGCACAACACCCAAGCCATCGGCGCCGTGCTTTATGACCAGTATATTCTGCTGTTCCAAGCAGCTGGTTTGATCCTGCTGGTGGCCATGGTGGGCGCAATCGTGCTGACCCTGCGCCACCGGGTCGACGTCAAGCGTCAGGATGTGCTGGCCCAGATGTATCGCGACCCCGCAAAGGCCATGGAACTGAAGGACGTGAAGCCGGGACAAGGCTTGTAAGACACCCGGCGCAGACCGCCGATTCAGGGCCTGCCGAGGGGCCCGGACAACAAGACGACGGGGCCCGGACAGCCCCTAGGGAACGAGAACGACGTGACGACCGTGAACCGCAGACATGGCTTTGGCGCGATGACGCTTGCCGCCGCCCTGATTTGGGTGGGTGCGGCCGCGCAGGCGCTGACCTTGGCCGACTGTCGCCGGATCACCATGATCCATGGTGGCGAAGCGCGGCATGTCGATCTGGGCGAAGGCCGGGTCATGTGGATTCAATGGTGGTCGCTGGAAGGCACCGGGCATTGGCTGCATATCGTGGACTGCGACAGCGGGGCGGCACTGGTCACCCTGACGCGGTCCGAACATCTGCGCGAAGACCTGCCCTTCAACCGCACCGTGCGGGCCGTCGAGGCGGTGCAGCCGCTGCTGGCCTCGCCCGTCATGCGCGGCTTCGACCAACTGGCAAACCGCCTTCAGGACCTGAACCTTGTTCCGGAACGTCAGGTTCTGACCGCCGAACCTTGTGCCTGCGCCGCCGCTTACCCGGAGCTGCGCGGCGACCGACCCGCCTTTGAGATGGAAACGCTATGATCGGACTTGAACACTATCTGACCGTCGCTGCGGCGCTGTTTGTCATCGGCATCTTCGGCATCTTCCTGAACCGCAAGAACGTCATCGTCATTCTGATGTCGATCGAATTGATGTTGCTGGCGGTCAATATCAACCTTGTCGCCTTCTCCAGCTTTCTGGGGGATCTGACGGGGCAAATCTTTACGCTGTTTGTGCTGACCGTTGCCGCCGCCGAGGCCGCGATCGGGTTGGCCATCCTTGTGTGCTTCTTCCGGACCCGCGGGACCATCGCGGTGGAAGACGTCTCGAATATGAAAGGCTAACGGGCCATGGCAACGATCCTTCTTTTTGCCCCGCTGATCGGCGCACTGATCGCAGGCTTTGGCTGGAAGATCATCGGCGGCGTGGCCGCACAGTGGATTGCGACCGGCCTTCTGTTCTTGTCGGCCTTGTTGTCGTGGATCATCTTCTTGGGTGGCGATTTCCCGGACGAGGCAATCCAAGTCCTGCGCTGGATTGAATCGGGCACGCTCAGCAGCGATTGGTCCATCCGTCTGGACCGTTTGACCGCGATCATGCTGGTGGTGATCACGACCGTCTCGGCGCTCGTGCACCTTTATTCCTTTGGCTACATGGCCCATGACGACAACTTCCGCGAGGGCGAGGAAAGCTATCGCCCGCGCTTTTTCGCCTATCTGTCGTTCTTCACCTTCGCCATGCTGATGCTGGTGACCGCCGACAACCTGATCCAGTTGTTCTTCGGCTGGGAAGGGGTGGGCGTCGCGTCCTATCTGCTGATTGGCTTTTATTACCGCAAACCGTCCGCCAACGCCGCCGCGATCAAGGCCTTTGTCGTCAACCGCGTCGGCGATTTCGGCTTTCTGCTGGCGATCTTCGCGATCTACTTGACGGTCGACTCGGTCAAGTTCGACGACATCTTCGCGGCCGCCCCGATGCTGGCCGAAATGCAGATCGAATTCCTGTGGACCACTTGGACCGCGACCGAGGTGATCGCCGTGCTTCTGTTCATCGGCGCGATGGGCAAGTCGGCGCAACTGATCCTGCACACATGGTTGCCGGACGCGATGGAAGGCCCGACCCCGGTGTCGGCGCTGATCCACGC
>CAZIKH010000147.1:0-5946 GCA_964539755.1 uncultured Dinoroseobacter sp.
AACGGGCGACCGCCGAGGCCTTTGCGCGGGCGGTGACGGTGCGGCGGCTGTAGGGGGCGGGCCGGGGAGTTTGGCGGCTTTCCCTAAGAAAATGAGGGCTGCCGCAAAATATGGATGGCTGCCGGGGCGATACCCCCAGATTTTGCGGTTTTGGGCCGATCCCCTAAGATTGTTAGGCGCGTTAACCATTTGGTAACGCTTGGCGCAGCCCATTTGACCGCGATCATAGTCTTGCCACACTCTGCCCCCCATACTGACCGCGACAGGAGGACTGCCCATGAAACATCTCGTTTTCGCGCTTGCCCTTGGCGGATTGGCCGGACCCGCGCTGGCACAGGATGCCGCCCTTGGCGCGGTGCATTACGCGCAGAATTGCGCCACCTGCCACGGCCTGAGCGGGCAGGGCGATGGCCCAACCGCCGCCATTCTGACCTTGCAGCCCACCGACCTGACGGCGCTGGCCGCCACCAATGACGGGCGCTTTCCGGTGGAACGGGTCGTGCGCCGGATCGATGGGCGCGATCCCTTGATCGCCCATGGATCGCCAATGCCGATTTTCGGCGGGTTTCTGGATGGCGGCGACGCGGTCATTCAGGCCGAAACCGGCCAGCCGCTGCTGACGGTGCGGTCGGTCGCGGACCTTGTCGCCTTTCTGGAGACGCTGCAAGACTGACGCCGAATTGCCCCAGTGCCGCAACATGGTCGGCGCTTGGTCTTTTCTTTGCCATGCCGCGCGCGCATCTTGGCGCAAAAGACCAAGACAGCTTGAGGCAGCACATGGCACATTCCGTTCTGGGCCGGGTTCATAACCGGGTCATTTTCGACCGTCGCGTTCGGGTTCTGACAGACAAGCTGGGGGCCTTGGTGCCCGAAGGCGCGCATCTGCTGGATGTGGGCACGGGCGATGGCCAGATCGCCAAGGGGATCGGCGCGGTGCAAGCGGGCGTGCGGGTCGAAGGCATCGACGTGATGCTGCGCCCGACCACGCATATCCCGGTGACGCTGTTTGATGGCAAGACCATCCCGATGGACGACAACAGCGTCGATGCGGTCAGCTTCGTCGATGTGCTGCATCATACCGACGATCCGCAAATCCTGATCTCGGAAGCCGCGCGCGTGGCGCGCAAGGCGGTGATCCTGAAAGACCACCTGAGCGAAAACGCGCTGGACCATGCCACCTTGCGCCTGATGGATTGGGTCGGCAACGCGCCCCATGGCGTGGTGCTGCCCTATAATTATGCCCCGCGCCGGGCTTGGGATGCGTGGTTTGCCAAGGCGGGGCTGCGGACCGAGGTTTTTGATACCGATGTGCCGCTTTACGCCCCGCCCCTGTCTTGGGTCTTTGGGCGCAAGCTGCATTTCGTGGCGCGGCTTATCCCGACGACTTGAAGGCCAAGCTGCGGTTGATGCCGAAGCTGACCACCGCCGCCGATCCGGCGGTCAGCAGAAACAGCCCGGTATCGACCCAATAGATGCGGGTGACAAAGCGCGTGGTGATCAGCGCCACGACCGCCAGCGCGGCGACTTGGGTCGCGGCATAGATCGCGAAGCTGCCGCGATGGGTCTGGGCCTTGCCGAAGGTGAAATGCTTCTGCGCCAGATAGGCCAGCGGGATGCACAGCGCATAAAGCCCGACGGAGGTCGCAAAGGCAGGCGCGCCCAAAGGGCCGACCAGAAAGGCGGTCGCCAGCGCATAGCCAAGGCTGAACCCGCCGCCGACCATGGCAAACCGCAGGAAGGTCATGGGCAGGGCGCGGGTCATGGGCGGGTCACCCGGTACACCGCCAAGGGGCTGGTCTGGGCAAGGGGCAGGGGCGTGATCCCCGGCAGGCTGGCCCCATCCAGCAAGGCCTGCGCCCCGGTTTGCGCGCCAAAGGGCGTGTCGCGGCACAAGACAAGATAGTCGGCTTGCAAGGCCACCAGCGCGGGCGGCAGGTCCGATGGGGTCCGTTGAAACGGCAGCACGCCATTGGCGATGCCCGCCGCGCTGCGATGATAGGGGGCGGCCAGCACGTCATGCGGGGTCAGCAGCAGGATCGAGGTGGACAGCGATCCGGGGGCCAGCACGCGGCCTTGCGGCAGGTCTTGCAGCGCGGCAAGGCTGTCCGGGCGGCGACAGGTTTGCGGGCCGGGGGCCAGATCGGCGGCTTGCGCGGTTGGGCGCGGCCCTTGGGGGATCACCAGATAGAACAGAGGCGCGGCCAAGGTCACGGCCAGCGCGCCCACCAGCGCAAGGCTGGGCAGGCTGCGCGCGCGCGCATGGCGGCGGATCTGGCCCAGCTTGGCCAGCGCATAGCCGGTTAACAGCGGCACGGCGGGGGCGGCCAGCAAGGCCAGACGGATCTGGAAGATCGCCCCGATCATCCCCAGCGCCGCAAAGGCCAGAAGCACCCGCAAGGCGCGGCCTTCATGCGGGCGGGTGCGTCCGGTGCGCGCCCGGACCAGCCAGACCGCGCTTGCGGTCCCCAAGGCCCCGGCGATGGGCAGGGCCACGGTGAAGGCAAGGCTGTTCGCGGTCTGGATGAAATGCGACAGGGGCATCGCTTCGCGGATGCCTTCGAAGATCAGGGTTTGCACCTCGGGGGGCAGATCGCCGTAGGGACCCGCCAGACAGGGGGCCAGAAGCGGGGACAGGGCCAGAAGCACCGCCGCCGTGGCCGCGCCCAGCACGCCCGCGCGCTGGGCGATCCGGGGCAGGCGCGGGGCGGTCAGGCCGACGACCAAGGTCACGCCGGTCGCCCCCAAGGCGATCCCCAGAAAGGGCAGCGACAGCCGATCGCACTGTGCGACCGCCCATTCGGCGGGCGCGGTCTGGCCCAGATGGAAGGCCAGCGCGCCCAGACCCAGCGCGGTGCCGAAGGCCATCAGCATCGGTGCCTCGGGCCGGGGGGTGGCGAGGGTGCGCGCGCACAGGATCAGGCCCGCCAGCGCGATGGGGATCAGCATTTCCAGCCCGACGGCCAGGGACAGCGCCGCAGACAGCCCCGCCACCGCGCCCAAGACCGCGCTGGGGCGCGGTTGGATCAGGGTCAGCACGACCAGCGACATCAGCAGGATTTGCACATTGTGATGGTCCAGCCGCGCCGGGGCGAAATAGCTTTGGGCGATCATCGGCCAAGCCGCGAGGCTGAGCACCGCCAACGCGGCGGGCCAAGGCCCCAACGCCTTGCGCCCCAGCCGCCATGTCAGGGCCATCAGCGCGATCAGCAACAGGCTGGGCCACCAGACCAGCGCGGCGGCTTCGGCCTGCGGCGGCGGCAGGATCAGGCTGGCAAGACCGATCACGGCGGCGATCCCGGCATCGACATAGCGCGACCAATGCAGCGACAGGCCGTCCGGGGGCAGGACGCGGGATTGGGTCATGTCGAACCAGCTCTGCCCGTCCAGCCAAGCGCGCACCGACATCAGGCGCAAGATGTCGTCATTGTCGCCCGTTGCCAGCAAGGTCAGGGGATCGTCGCGCAGGACCACGGCGCGCAGCGCGATCAGCCCCATCAGCGTTGCGGCCAACAGAAAAGGCCCCAGCAAGGGGGCGCGTTTGGCGTCCTGCCGCATTGATTGTGTCGAATCCGTCATCACTGCCCCGGATGATGTTTTTTCGTTTCCGGCGATGCATAGGCCGCCAATTCGGCATGATTATGGCGCTTTGGCTGTTGATTTCAGGGGCGCGGGGCGCGCGCAAGGGGGCCGGAATGACCCTATTCCGACCTCATTTGCGCCAGAATTGGTTGCTGAATTGGAAACAGAGCAGGGCCGAAGCGGCCCGAATGCGACGTCACATGTATGTCAGGGGCAGCCAAATGACCGAATTGACCATTCTTATGCCGTGTCTCAACGAGGCCGAAACGCTGGAGGCCTGCATCACCAAGGCCAAAGGCTATCTGGAGCGCAGCGGCGTTCAGGGCGAGGTGCTGATTTCCGACAATGGGTCCACCGATGGCAGTCAGGCCTTGGCCGAACGGCTGGGCGCACGGGTCGTGCATGCCCCGCAAAAGGGCTATGGCGCGGCGCTGATCGCGGGCATCGACGCGGCCAAGGGGCGCTATGTCATCATGGGCGACAGCGATGACAGCTATGATTTTTCGAAGCTGGATGCCTTTGTCGCGGAATTGCGCAAAGGGGCCGATCTGGTGATGGGCAACCGGTTCAAGGGCGGGATTGCCAAGGGCGCGATGCCGCCCTTGCACCGCTATCTGGGCAACCCGGTCCTGTCGATGATCGGGCGGGTGTTCTTCCGCACGCCCGTGGGCGATTTCCATTGCGGCTTGCGCGGGTTCAACAAGGCCGCCATCGGGCGGCTGGGGCTGAACACGCCGGGGATGCAGTTCGCCTCCGAGATGGTGATCAAGGCGACCTTGGCGGATATGAAGATCGTCGAGGTGCCCACCACCCTGAGCCCCGATGGGCGGTCGCGTCCGCCGCATCTGCGCAGCTGGCGCGACGGCTGGCTGCATCTGAAGCTGTTGCTGACCTTCGCGCCGCATTGGCTGTTCTATTATCCGGGCATGGCCTTCCTTGCGGTGGGGCTGGCCCTGTTCAGCCTGCTGATCGGCGCGCCTGTTACGGTCGGGGGGGTGACCTTCGATATCGCGGCCCTGATCCTTGCCAGCGTGCTGATCCTGGTCGGGTTCCAGATGACCTGCTTTTACGCCCTGGCGCGGCAGTTTTCGGTGCGGTTCGGTTTGCTGCCGTCCTCGCCCCGGTTCGAGCGCCTGTCGCGCTGGATCACCGTGGACAAGGCCTGCCAATTCGGCGGGGCCTTTCTGGCCGCCGGTATTGCGGCAGCGGTCGGGGCGGTTGTCGTCTGGGCCCGGGCCGGCTGGGGCGATCTGGACCCCAGCGTGATCGCGCGCCCCGCGGTCTTTGCCGTGGTCACCGGGTCGCTGGGCATTCAGGCCATCACGGCGGGGTTCTTGTGGGGGCTGTTGGGCCAGCGGCTGGACGCGCAGGCCGAGGCCAAGATGCAGGCGGGCAAGCTGGCGGAGGCTTAAAGCCCCTGATCGGCACGAATGGATACTAAGAATGAGTGGCGCACCGTTCTTGGGTGCGTCAATCCCTATTGCGACGGCTGTCGATTACGTAGGTCTTGCAAGACTTGCAACTTCTCTGGGTCCAATCGCAGAATTTCAAGCAATCCAACGGCAGCATCACTCGGGGCCATCTGCCCTTTTTCGTATTTCTGAAATGCGCGCGGCCCTCCGCCCAGCAAAGCCCCTGCTTCTACTTGTGTCAGCCGCAGGCTCTTGCGGATCTTGCGCACACGTTCGCCGTACTGCTTGCGCAGGGCTTGGAAGGCTTCGTCTTTGGCTTCCAGGTCGGGTCCTGAGTGGATCGAATCCCCGTCACCGTCTGGATACCACCCCGGCACGTCAACGACGGTCGAAAGCGCCGCAAACCTCACGGTTTGTTTTCGAACCGACCGGGTGAGGGTTTGTCCTGTTTCGGGGTGAATGCGCGTTTGTTCCATATTCAGCGTTCCTTGAAGGAGACGAGCGTAATGTCGATGATCGTTGTGCCCGCAAACTTGATATACAGATCAAGACCATCCCAAGTCATGGCATAGGTGTCGTGCCAAACACCGGGAATGGGTGGACTGTGCGCGGGGCTTGATTTGACAAAGTCCTGCGGTAGAAGGTCTTGCACCGCATCTACGATGTCCTGAAGGCCGTAGCCCAAGAGATTGGCACTGTCCTGCGCTGTGCGCGTAATCTCTAGTCCGGAGACAGTCTGGAACTTGGCTTTGATCTTCTCCAAATCATGATGCGGTTTCAACTTGCGCACCAAAATACACCTTCTTGGTCACTTTTCAACCTGATTTGGCCACCCGCTCGGGGCAGCCAAATCTTGTTTTTGTTGATTACAGGGTCGGATAGACCGGGAAGCGGGCGCAGAGGGCGGCCACCTCGGCTTTCACCTTCTCTTCCACCGCCGCATTGCCGTCTTCGC
>CAZIKH010000148.1:0-5933 GCA_964539755.1 uncultured Dinoroseobacter sp.
AGATAGAAAGGGGGTTGGCGCACCTGAGAGGATTCGAACCTCTGGCCTCTGCCTTCGGAGGGCAGCGCTCTATCCAGCTGAGCTACAGGTGCCTGCCCTTCCTATACTTTCCCCAACCGCAGCCTTCAATCGCTAAATCGGTCAGGCAAAGAGTTCGTGGCACAGTTCCAAAGCGTCGACCAAGACATCGACTTCGGTCTTGGTGTTGTACATCGCAAACGACGCGCGACAGGTTGCGGGCACGCCCAGATGCTGCATCAGGGGTTGCGCGCAATGATGCCCGGCGCGCACCGCCACCCCGCGTTTGTCCAGCACGGTCGAAATGTCATGGGCATGCGCCGCCCCATCCAGCGTGAACGAGAAAATCGCTGCCTTGTCAGCGGATTGACCTTGGACATTCACCCAATTCAGGCCATCCAGCCGCTGCCGCGCGTAATCCCGCAGATCCCGTTCATGGGCCGCGATCCGGTCCATTCCGACATCCATCATATATTCAAGCGCAGCCCCCAGCCCGATCGTTTGCACGATACCCGGCGTGCCCGCTTCGAATTTCATCGGCGCATCGGCATAGGTGACATAATCGCGATGCACGTCCCGGATCATGTCGCCGCCCCCCATAAAGGGACGCATTTCCGCCAATCTATGTTCGGCAACATAGATTGCACCAGACCCGGACGGCCCGTAGAGTTTGTGCCCCGTCACCGCGTAGAAGTCCGGTTTCAGATCGTCCAGATCGACTGGCATATGCACCGCCGCCTGACTGCCATCGACCAGAACCGCCACGCCCTTGGCATGGGCCGCCTCGATGATGGGTTTCACATCCACCACCGTGCCCAGCACATTGGACAATTGCGTGATCGCCACCAGTTTCGTTTTGGGGCCAATCGCGTCGATCACCTTCTGCGGATCCAGATCGCCAAGCGCATCGGGTTCGACCCATTTCAGAACCGCACCCTGTCGTTCCCGCAGAAAATGCCAAGGCACGATATTGGCGTGGTGTTCCATCACCGACAGAACGACCTCGTCCCCCGGTTCGAACCGGGGCATGGCCCAGGCATAGGCCACCATGTTGATCCCTTCGGTGGTGCCGGAATTCAGGATGATCGAGCGATCATTCGACACATTCAGGAACCGGGCAACAATGCCGCGCACCGCCTCGTACTTTTCCGTCGAGACATTCGAAAGGTAATGCAACCCCCTATGAACATTGGCATATTCGTGTTCATAGCCAATCCGCACCGCGTCGAGAACCGGTTTGGGTTTCTGGGCCGACGCGCCATTGTCGAGATAGACCAAAGGTTTGTCGTTCACTTTGCGCGACAAGATCGGGAAATCCGCACGGATCGCGTCAAGATCATACATTGCCCATCTCCGGTGTCAGGCCAATCAAGGTCAGGATCAGCGCCAGTCCGAAACCGATCCCGAAGAACGACAGGATGATTCCGGCAAACACCATGCCCAGCGACGCGAACCCGTGCAGAATGGCCACGAAGTTTACCAACAACCAGAAAAACAGGAACAGCGCCGCAATCCCGATCAATCCGGCGAAGGGCGGCAGCAGCACCATCGCCAAGGTTTGGGCCACCTGAAGACAGACCAGAATGAATTGCAGCCACGTGACCAGCAACATGGTTTCTTCGAAGGACCCCGTCCCGCCAAAGGCGCGTCCGATCCAGAACGTGGCGTAGATCATCACCAACAACAGGCCGCCTTGCACAAAGCCCAGCATCAAGGGCGACAAGGCGAAGGGGCCGTTTGCCCCGCCGCCGGACACCAACAAGGCGGTGGCTTGCGCCAAGATCACGCTGAGGACGACCACCAGCGCAAGCATGTACCAGATCGCTTCGCGCGGCGGGGCGAAATTCAGAATGGTCGAGGCCCCTTCCCGCGGGTTCTTGATGGTTTCCACCGCCAAGCCCAACAGATCCTTCAACGTCCACGTCATGTCCGGGTGCCTCTTCGTCGTCAGTCAAGCCGGGGCCGAGGGGCTGGGCCCCTGTGCGGCCTCGCGCAATGTATTGAACCAGATGTAGAAGAACATGCCCGTTAGCAAGACCCCCACAAGGCTGAGTTGCAATCCCGGCCCGATAAAGCCCGCGATCAAGCCATGGAACAACCAAAGCGGCGCCAAGGCCAGCAAGGTCCAGAACAGCGCGATGCGCGCGCCCAGCCAATCGCCCTTGCCGCCGAAAATCCGCGACAGGATGTGCCCCAGCGCCGCGACGCCATAAAGAAGCAAGGGCGCAATGATCATGATCCCCATCAGCGCCCCGCCCAAGCGCGCCTCGAGCGGGATTTCCGGGTTCAGATAGGCCTCGCGCGACAGACGCGGCCATTGCGCGATGAAAATGAACAGGCAAGCCGACAGGTTCAGGACCAAGGCCTGCCCTTCACTGACACCGCGCGCCAAGATCCGCGCCATCACCTGCCGAGGCCGCCGATAGGTGGCGACAATGTCCAAACTGACCGCCATGGATCAGCCGCGGCGGCGCGCCAGCCAAGCTTCGAGGCGCTGCGTGATATCGTCGGCCAGCTGGGGATCTTCAATCTCGTCAATGGCTTCGGCCAGGAACGCCAGAACCATCAGGTCGGTTGCAGGCCCTTCCGGAATCCCGCGCGACCGCAGATAGAACAGCCCCGTCTCGTCGATCGCACCCGAGGTCGACCCGTGCGAACACACGACGTCATCGGCGTAAATCTCCAGCTCGGGCTTGGCCAGAAACTGGCTGTCATCGTCCAGCAGCAGGGATTGGCTGATCTGATAGCCATCGGTTTTCTGGGCGTCTTTCTTGACCAGAATCTTGCCTTGGAACACGCCCTTGGCCCCGTTGCGCAGCACCTTCTTGAAGACCTGGCGGCTTTCGCAGCGCTCGGCGTCATGGGTGATGAAGACCGTGTCATCGTGATGAAAATCGCCATCGCCCAGACAGGCCCCCGCGATATGCGCCACCGCATCATCGCCGGTGAATTCGATCACGGCTTCGTTCCGGGTCAGCACGCCATTTGCCGTCATCGTGAACGACTTGAAGGTGCTTTCGGTGCCAAGACGGGCGAAAATATGGGTGACGGCGCGGCGTTCGTGATCCCGCCCTTGCGCCCGCACATGATGGAAGGCCGCGCCATCGGCGACATCGACTTCCATGCATTTGTTGAACCGGGCCGCTGCGGGACCGTTTTCCAGAACGGTCAGGTCGGCGCCGGGTTCCAGCTTGATCACGTGATGCAGGATCGCGTCGGAATTGGTCTTCTGGTGCAGATAGACAAGGCTGACGGGCTTCGAAGGTTTGCCGGTGACGCGGATGCAGATCCCGTCGGTGGCAAAGGCCGTGTTCAAGGCCGCCAGGGGGCGGGCAACCGGGGTTTGACCACGGGCTTCCAACACGCCATAGACGTCCTTGGTCCAATGTATGTCCTTCGTCATACATTCGGAAAGGCGTTCGATTTCAATGCCTTCCAAAGCCAATTCATCGGACAGATCCGCCGAGAACTCGCCATCCACAAAGACAACCTTCAAACGGTCGATATCGTTGTAAAGCGGAACATCATCGCCTTGGAACACCGCCGCCTCGGGGGCCACGGGGGCGGTCAGGCTGCTGGGATCGGTGAATTTCCAGTATTCGTCCCGTCGATGCGGCAGACCCAGATTTGACACCCGGTCCTTGGCGGCCAAGCGGGCCTCGGTCCCCCAAGCGCCGGACGCGGGCAAGGACAGGCTGGACAGCCGTTCTTCGGTTACGGTCAGTTTTGCGGCCGGAAGCGCCATATCAGGCCACCTCGGACAGAATGTCGGCGTAGCCGTTGTTTTCAACTTCCAGCGCAAGGTCCGGACCGCCGGATTTGATGATCCGGCCGTCGGCCATGATATGCACGATATCGGGTTTGATGTGATCCAGAAGCCGCTGGTAGTGCGTGATAACCAAGAAGGACCGACCTGCATCGCGCAGCGCGTTCACGCCGTCGCTGACCAGTTTCATCGCGTCCACGTCCAGGCCGGAATCGGTTTCATCCAGGATGCACATCTTCGGCTGCAACATGGCCATCTGTAGGATTTCGTTGCGCTTTTTCTCGCCCCCTGAAAACCCGACATTGACCGGGCGCTTCAGCATATCGGCGTCGATCTTCAGTTTCTTCGCTTCGGCGCGCACTTCTTTCAGGAAGTCGGCCGCCGACAATTCGTCTTCGCCGCGGGCCTTGCGCTGCGCATTCACCGCGGTGCGCAGGAAGGTCATATTGCCGACGCCGGGAATTTCGACCGGATACTGGAATGCCAGAAACAAGCCTGCGGCGGCGCGTTCTTCGGGGTCCATGTCCAACAGATCGACATCGTCCAAAGTCGCGCTGCCATCGGTCACTTCGTACCCGTCCCGGCCGGACAAGACATAGGACAAGGTCGATTTGCCAGAGCCGTTGGGCCCCATGATCGCATGCACGGTCCCGGGCGCGATGGACAGGTCCACCCCTTTGAGGATCTGCTTGTCCTCTTCTTCAAGTTTGACGTGCAGGTTCTTGATTTCCAGCATTTTCTCTTCCTAGCCCAGCGTCACTGCGGTGCCCGAGGCGGACACCATCAGCATGTTGTTGATAACTTCATAGTCCAGATCGACCCCCACCACCGCATTCGCGCCAAGCGCCCGCGCCCGGTCTTCCAGTTCGGTCAGGGCGGTTTGGCGGGCTTCGCCCAGCGAGGCTTCATAGGCGCCGGAACGGCCCCCGATGATGTCGGTGATGCCCGCAAAAACATCGCGGAAAATATTGGCCCCCAAGATCGCTTCGCCCACGACAACGCCGTGATAGGTCGCGATCTGGTAACCTTCGACCGAATGGGTGGTGGTGATGATCATTTAGGCCTTGTGTCCTTTGCGTTCGCGCCGCCCTTTGGCATCGGCTTCATGCAGCAGCCAGAAAATGGCGATAAAGCCGCCGAGGGAGACAAACAGTTTGATCGGGCCGAAGTTTTCCGGCTCGACAAACAGAAGTTGGGGCGCGTAGGCGGCAATCAGCCCGACGGCAGTGATGGCAGCCAGATATCCAAGGCGGATCAGGGTCATGGTCTTTTCCTTCCTGTTAAGCCGCAGATGCGGCGATTGATCCGGCAACAGGACCGGGGCTGACCCCTGTTTCCGAATATATGACGGTGTGTCGGCTATTCGCTTAACCCACCGAACCTTCCAAAGAAATCGCAACAAGCTGCTGCGCTTCCATGGCAAATTCCATGGGCAGGGCTTGCAGCACTTCCTTGCAGAACCCGTTCACCACCAAGGCAACGGCTTCTTCTTCGTCCATCCCGCGCGAGCGGCAATAGAACAGCTGGTCGTCATCGACCTTCGAGGTTGTCGCCTCGTGTTCGACGCGACTGGAATTGTTGCGCACCTCGATATAGGGCACCGTGTGCGCGCCACAGTCGCCCCCGATCAGCAAGCTGTCACATTGGGTATAGTTGCGGCTGTTCGTGGCCTTGGGATGCATCGACACCAACCCGCGATAAGTGTTCTGCGCGCGCCCGGCGCTGATCCCTTTGGAAACAATGCGGGATTTGGTGTTCTTGCCCAGATGCACCATCTTCGTGCCGGTATCGGCCTGCTGCATGTTGTTCGCGATGGCGATCGAATAGAATTCGCCTTGGCTGCCTTCGCCGCGCAAGATGCAGGACGGATACTTCCAAGTGATGGCCGAACCCGTTTCCACTTGGGTCCACATCACCTTGGACCGGTCACCCCGGCAATCGGCGCGTTTGGTCACGAAGTTATAGATGCCGCCCTTGCCGTTCTCGTCGCCCGGATACCAATTCTGAACCGTCGAGTACTTGATTTCGGCATCTTCCAACGCCACCAGTTCCACAACGGCGGCATGCAGCTGGTGCGTGTCACGCTGCGGCGCGGTGCAACCTTCGAGGTACGAAACGTAGGATCCTTTGTCCGCGATGATCAGCGTGC
>CAZIKH010000149.1:0-5929 GCA_964539755.1 uncultured Dinoroseobacter sp.
TCGCCATATTGGGCCAGCGCTAGCGACCGCGGGATCGGTGTGGCGGTCATCACCAGCACATCCACCGCCTGCCCTTTTTGCGCCAATTGCAGGCGTTCGCGCACGCCGAACCGATGTTGTTCATCGACCACGGCAAGGCGAAGATCCTGATACTGAACGTCTTTTTGGAACACCGCATGGGTGCCGACCAAGATCTGGATCTGACCCTGGGCCAGCGCGTCCAGCTTTTGGCGGCGCGCCTTGCCCTTGTCGCGCCCGGTCAGCAGGTCCAGCCGCACCCCAAGCCCCTGCGCCAAGGCCCCAAGGGCGGCGAAATGCTGGCGCGCCAGAACCTCGGTCGGGGCCATCATCACGGCCTGACCGCCCGCTTCGACGACGATCAGCATGGCCAACAGCGCCACCAGCGTCTTGCCCGCCCCCACATCGCCTTGCAGCAAGCGGTTCATGCGGATCGGCGCGCCCAGATCCCCGGCGATATCCGACACGGCGCGCAATTGCGCCCCGGTCGGGCGATAGGGCAGCTGCGCAATCAGCGCATCGGTCAGGCGGCCCGTGCCCGTGCTGATCCGACCGGGCCGCTTGCGCCGGGCGGCGCGCGCGAGCGCAAGGGTCAGTTGATGGGCCAGAAGCTCGTCATAGGCCAAGCGGGTGCGGGCGGGCGTGGTCGCGGCCAGATCGCCCATCGCCTGCGGATGGTGGGCTTGGTCCAAGGCGGTCGCCCAATCGGGCCAGTCGCGCTGGCGCAGCAAGGCCGGGTCGATCCATTCCCCCAACCGGGGCACCCGGGTCAGGCTGGCTTCGGCGGCCTTGGCCATCGCCTTTTGCGTAACCCCTTGGGTGAGCGGGTAAATCGGTTCGAATTCGGGCAGATCGGCGGCTTCGTCCGGGCGCAGCACATGATCGGGATGGGTGATTTGCGGCACCCCGTCATAAAGATCGACCTTGCCCGAGATCAGCCGCATCTGCCCGGCGGGCAGCAGGCGATCCAGATAGTCGCCCCGCGCGTGAAAGAAGATCAGGTAGAACCGGGTCTTGCTGTCTTCGACCTCGACCCGGTGCGGGCGGCCCTTGGCGGCGGGGGGCAAATGGCGGCGCACCGTGACCGGCACCGTCACCACCGCCGGCAGGGCCGCATCCAGAACCGAGGCCACGGGCCGCCGCGCGATCCCGTTCTGGGGCAAGGTGTAAAGCAGGTCGCGCGGCACGGTGATGTGCAGGTTTTCCAGCGCCTTGGCCGATTTCGGCCCGATCCCCGGCAGGGTGTCCAACGCCGCGAAAAGCGGAAACAATTGGTCGGGCCGGGTGCCCATTCAGTCGCCGATCAGGGCGCGCCAGCCCGCTTCGTCCAGCGTTTCGATGCCCAGGTCCGCCGCCTTTTTCGCCTTTGACCCTGCGCCGGGGCCCGCCACCAGAAGATCGGTCTTGGCCGAGACCGACCCGCTGACCTTGGCCCCCAAGGCTTCGGCGCGGGCCTTGGCTTCGGCGCGCGTCATGGTTTCCAGCGTGCCGGTGAAGACGACGGTCTTGCCCGCAACCGGGCTGTCGGTGGTGGTGGGCGCGGCGGCGGGTTCCACGGTGATCACCGCGCGCAACCGGTCGATCGAGGCGCGTTCGGGCGTGTCCGGCTGGAAGGCGGCGATCATCGCATCGGCCATCACCTGCCCGACCCCGTCGATGGACAGAAGCTCGGCCAGGGCCTGCGGATCATGGGGCGCGCGTTCCAAGACCGCGATCAGCGCGTCGGGCGTGCCGAAATGGGTGGCGATCAGGCCGGACGTCACCTCGCCCAGATGGCGGATGCCAAGGCCGAACAGGAAGCGCGCAAAGGGGATGGTGCGCTTGTCTTCGATGGCGTCGAACAGCTTGTCGGCGCTGCGCGCGCCCCACCCGTCGAGGTTTTTCAACTGCTTGGGACCGCTGCCATACCGTTCGGCCAGAAAGAAGATATCCGCCGGTTCCTTGATCCAGCCGCTGGTGTAGAATTGTTCGACCTGCTTGGCCCCCAGCCCTTCGATGTCGAAGGCGGCGCGGCTGACGAAATGCTTCAGCTTTTCCACGGCTTGGGCGGGGCAGATCAGACCGCCCGAACAGCGGCGCACCGAATCCCCCGGTTCGCGCAAGGCAGGCGATCCGCATTCGGGGCAGGTTTCGGGAAAGACGTAGGCTTGGCTGGTCTCGGCGCGTTTGGACAGGTCCACATCGCTGATCTTGGGGATCACATCGCCCGCCCGATAGACCTGCACCCAATCGCCGACCCGGATATCGCGGCCATCGCGGATCGGCTGGCCCTTGGAATCGCGCCCGGCGATATAGTCTTCGTTGTGCAGCGTCGCGTTCGACACCACGACCCCGCCCACGGTGACCGGGCGCAGGCGCGCCACGGGGCTGAGCGCGCCGGTGCGGCCCACCTGAATCTCGATCGCATCCAGCCAGGTCCAGGCCAGTTCGGCGGCGAATTTATGCGCGATGGCCCAACGGGGCGTGGTCGACCGCAGCCCCAGCCGCCGTTGCAGCGCCAGATCGTTGACCTTGTAGACCACGCCGTCGATGTCATAACCCAAGGTCGCGCGTTGTTGTTCGATGCTGTGATAATGATCGAGCAGGGCCTGCGGCCCGTCGCACAGCCGGGTCAGCGGGTTGGTCTGAAACCCGAACCCCGCCAGCCGCGCAATCGCGTCGAATTGCGTGTCCGCCAAGGGGGCCGAGGTTTCGCCCCAGGCATAGGCAAAGAATTTCAGCGGTCGGTCGCGGGTGATGCTGGCGTCCAACTGGCGCAAGGACCCGGCGGCGGCATTGCGCGGATTGGCAAAGGTTTTTTGGCCCGCCGCCGCTTGGGCGGCGTTCAACGCCTTGAAATCGGCGTGGGACATATAGACCTCGCCCCGGACCTCCAGCACGGCGGGGGCGGCGTCCAGCGTTTCGGGAATGTCGTCGATCATGCGCGCATTGGCGGTGACGTTTTCGCCGACCGCGCCATCGCCGCGCGTGGCCGCCTGCACCAGAACGCCGTTCTCATAGCGCAACGACAAGGACAGGCCGTCGATCTTGGGTTCGGCGGTCAAGGTCAGCGGGGCGTCGGGCGCCAAGCCCAGAAACCGACGCAGCCCGTCGGTGAAATCGGTGATATCCTCGGCGCTGAAGGCGTTCGACAGGGACATCATGCGCTGGGCATGGGTGACCTTGGCAAAGCCGTCGGCGGGTTTCGCGCCAACGCGGTCGCTGGGGCTGTCGGCGCGTTTCAGGGCGGGAAAGCGCGCTTCGAGGTCCGCGTTGCGCCGTTTCAGCGCGTCATAATCGGCGTCAGACAGGATCGGGGCATCGTCGCGGTGATAGGCTTCATCCGCGGCGCGCAGTTTTTCGGCCAGATCGGCCAGTTCGGCGCGCGCAGCGTCCACCGTAAGATCGTCGCCGCCGTCCCCCTGCCCTTGCGCCATCGCCGTGCATCCCTTGCCCATCCGTCGGGTCAGGATTTAGGCGTCAACGGCGCACAGGTCCAGCCTGTTGCGGCGGGCGCGGCCTGCGCCTTAGCCGGTCGCCAGAACCGGGGCGGGTGCGGGCAGCAGGTCGGTATGGGGTTCGCGCAGCACATAGCCCCGCCCCCAAACGGTTTCGATGTAATTGTCCCCGCCGGTGGCTTCGCCCAGTTTCTTGCGCAGCTTGCAGATGAAGACGTCGATGATCTTCAGTTCCGGCTCGTCCATGCCGCCGTAAAGGTGGTTCAGGAACATTTCCTTGGTCAGGGTCGTGCCGCGCCGCAGGCTGAGCAGTTCCAGCATCTGGTATTCCTTGCCCGTCAGATGCACAGGCTCGCCATCCACATCCACGGTCTTGGCGTCCAGATTGACGGAAATCCGCCCGGTCTTGATGATCGCTTGGGCATGGCCCTTCGACCGCCGGATGATCGCATGGATGCGGGCCACCAGTTCATCGCGGTGAAACGGTTTCGTCAGATAGTCATCGGCCCCGAAACCGAAGCCTTTCAGCTTGCTTTCGGTGTCATCCGCCCCCGACAGGATCAGGATCGGCGTTTCGATCCGGGCCAGCCGGACCTGGCGCAGCACCTCGTGCCCGGTCATGTCGGGCAGGTCCAGATCCAGAAGGATCAGGTCGTAATCATAAAGCCGCGCCAGATCGATGCCTTCTTCGCCCATATCGGTCGTGTAGACGTTCAAATTGGCATGGGTCAGCATCAGGTCGATGCTTTTGGCGGTGGTGGGATCGTCTTCGATCATCAAGATGCGCATTGCGGCCTCCGGGTCCTGGTCCAAACGGGTGCCTTACGATGGCCTACAAATGGTTAATCACACGTTACCCTCACCAATCCCTTAGCAAATACAACCCATGGTTGTCCAGCGATTTTGTCCACAGCCTATCCTTGCGCGCCCTCCTGCGGGTCCTGCGGCAGCCGATATTCCTGCAAGCGCGTTGATTTCAGGGCCTTTTCGCCAAAGCGCCGGACCGCCCGGCACCAGCCGTCCAGTTCTTCTTCGGACAGACCGTAAATTTCGCAGGCTTCGCCCGCGTCCATCAATCCGTGCTGCACGGCTTGCGCCACAGCGGCCTTTCGGCTGGCCACCCAGCGTTTGGTATCGGGTCCGGGCAGATCGGATCGGGACAGGATTCGCCCATCCGGCAAGGTGACCGCGGCAGGTCCGCGACTGCGTTTCAAATACATTAAGGGGCCATCCGTCGTCAGTTCATCTGCCCCACCATCGCCCAACGACCTTAACCAGCGGTGAACCCGGCGCGCGTTGCCCCCTTGGCTTTGCCTCAAGTTTTCTTATATTCCGACCCATTCGCCCCATCGGAGACGCGCCATGCCCAAGGATACGGCCCCGGCCCTGAACTCGCTTGGCTTTGCCAAAGCCCCCGCCGACACGCGCGTGGTCGTGGCCATGTCGGGCGGCGTCGATTCCAGCGTGGTCGCCGCGAAACTGGCGCGCGAAGGCTATGATGTCGTGGGCGTGACCTTGCAGCTATACGATCATGGCGCGGCTTTGGCCAAGAAAGGCGCGTGTTGCGCGGGACGCGATATTCACGATGCCCGCCGCGTGGCCGAGGATATGGGCTTTCCGCACTATGTCCTCGATTACGAAAACACCTTCCGCGAAGCCGTGATCGACGAATTCGCCGACAGCTATCTGGCGGGGGCGACGCCCGTGCCCTGCATTCGCTGCAACGAACGGGTCAAGTTCAAGGATTTGCTGGAAACCGCGCGCGATCTGGAAGCCGATTGCATGGCCACCGGGCATTATATCCAGCGCAAGATGGGCCCGCAGGGGGCCGAATTGCATGTTGCGGGCGATCCCGCGCGCGACCAAAGCTATTTCCTGTTCTCGACCACGCAAGACCAGCTGGACTATCTGCGCTTTCCGCTGGGCCACTTGAAAAGCAAGGCGGAAACCCGTGATCTGGCAACGGAATTCGGTCTGACCGTGGCCGACAAACCGGACAGTCAGGACATCTGTTTCGTGCCCAATGGCGATTATGCCGCCGTCATCGAAAAGCTGCGGCCCGGCGCGGGGCAACCCGGCGATATCGTGCATCTGGACGGGCGTGTTCTGGGCACCCATCGGGGCGTCATCCATTACACCATCGGCCAGCGCCGGGGGCTGGGGATCGGCGGGCTGGACGAACCGCTCTATGTCGTCAAGCTGGACCCCGACACCCGCCATGTGGTCGTCGGCCCGAAAGAGGCGCTGACCACCCGCCGCGTTCCGGTGCGCGAGATCAACTGGCTGGGCGATGCGCCGTTCGACAGCCGGGACGCCTGGACGCTGGATGTGAAAATCCGGTCCACCCGCCCGGCGCGCGAAGCGATCCTGCGCCCCCTGTCCCCGACCGAGGCCGAGGTGGAATTGATCGTTGCCGAGGACGGCGTCAGCCCCGGTCAGGCCTGCGTGTTCTACGGCCCCGACAGCACCCGCGT
>CAZIKH010000150.1:0-5898 GCA_964539755.1 uncultured Dinoroseobacter sp.
GCCCCATGCCCGGCCCGCCGCCGCCATGGGGGATGCAGAAGGTCTTGTGCAGGTTCAGATGGCTGACATCGGCACCGATCTCGCCGGGTTTGACCAGCCCCACCAGCGCGTTCAGGTTCGCCCCGTCCAGATAGACCTGCCCGCCATACTGGTGCGTGATCGCGCAGACCTCGCGCACGGTGGTCTCAAAGACACCATGGGTGGACGGGTAGGTGATCATGCAGGCCGCCAGCTTGTCGCCCGCCGCTTCGGCCTTGGTGCGGAAATCATCCAGATCGATATCGCCGTTTTCGGCGGATTTCACGACCACGACCTCCATCCCCGCCATATGCGCGCTGGCCGGGTTGGTGCCATGGGCGCTGGTCGGGATCAGGCAGATGGTGCGATCCGCCTCGCCGCGCGCCGCGTGATAGGCCGCGATCGTCAACAGCCCGGCATATTCGCCTTGCGCCCCGGAATTGGGTTGCAGGCTCATCGCGTCATAGCCCGTGATCTGGCATAGCTTTTCCGACAGCCGCTCGAACATCTCATAATAGCCCGCTTGCTGATCGGCAGGCGCGAAGGGGTGCATCAGCGAGAACTCGGGCCAGGTGATCGGCATCATCTCGGCCGCCGAATTCAGCTTCATCGTGCAGGACCCCAAGGGGATCATCGCCCGGTCCAGCGCCAAGTCACGATCCGCCAGACGCCGCATGTAGCGCATCATCTCGGTTTCGGCGCGGTTCATGTGGAAGATCGGGTGGGTCAGATAGTCGGTCTGGCGCAGCAGGGCTTCGGGCAGGCGGTAGGCGACATCGGTGACATCGCAGGTCCGATCGATCCCGAAGGCCGCCCAGACCGCTTCGACCGTTTCGGGCCGCGTGCGTTCATCCAGCGTGATCCCGATCCGGTCCGACCCGATCTTGCGCAGGTTCACCCCTTCGGCGACCGCGTTTTTCAGCACCACGCCCTGCACGGCCCCGACGACAACCGTGATCGTGTCGAAATAATCCTGCGTTTCGACGGTAAAGCCCGCCTCTTGCAACCCGCGCGCCAGACGCACGGTCTTGCGGTGGATGCGCTGCGCAATGGCGCGCAGGCCCTTGGGCCCATGAAACACCGCATAGAAGGACGCGATCACCGCCAGAAGCGCCTGCGCGGTGCAGACATTGGACGTGGCCTTCTCGCGGCGGATATGCTGTTCGCGGGTTTGCAGCGACAGGCGATAGGCGCGGTTGCCGCGCGCGTCCACGCTGACCCCGACGATGCGGCCCGGCATGGCGCGCTTATAGGCGTCCTTGCAGGCCATATAGGCCGCGTGCGGCCCGCCGGCCCCCATGGGCACACCGTAACGCTGCATCGACCCCACCGCGATATCCGCCCCCATCGCGCCGGGTTCCTTCAGAAGCGTCAGCGCCATTGGGTCGGCGATCACGATGCCCAGCGCCTTGGCTTCGTGCAGCGCGGCGATCTGCGGGGTGAAATCGCGCAAGCCGCCATAGGTGCCGGGATACTGGAAGATCGCACCGTAAACCGTTGACGGATCGAGGTCTTCGGGCGCGCCCACAATCACCTCGATCCCCAAGGGCGCGGCGCGGGTCTGCATCACCGCGATGTTCTGCGGGTGGCAGTTTTCGTCGATAAAGAACCCCTTGGCCTTCGATTTGGCCACGCGCTGCGCCATGGTCATCGCCTCGGCACAGGCGGTCGCTTCGTCCAGCAGGGACGCATTGGCGATATCCAGCCCGGTCAGGTCGGTCACCAAGGTCTGGAAGTTCAGAAGCGCCTCCAACCGGCCTTGGCTGATTTCCGGCTGATAAGGCGTATAGGCCGTGTACCAAGCCGGGTTTTCAAGGATATTGCGCTGGATCGCGGGCGGCGTGACCGTCCCATGATAGCCTTGCCCGATCAGCGACACCAAAACCCGGTTCTTGCCCGCGACCTCCTCCATATGATGCAGCATTTCGCGTTCGCTCATCGGCTTGCCGAACTCCAGCGGCGCGGCTTGCCGGATATCGGCGGGCACCGTTTCGTCGATCAGCGCGTCAAGGCTGGACAGGCCCAGAACCTCCAGCATGGCGGCCATTTCATCGGGCGAGGGCCCGATATGGCGGCGATTGGCGAAATCATAGGGAAGATAGTCGATGGGCGCATAGGGCATGGGTCGTTTTCCCTTGTAAAGCGATGCGTTAGCCGATGAAGTTCTTGTATTCGTCTTCGGACATCAGGCTGTCCATCTCGGCGGGGTCGGCCAGTTTCATCTTGAAGAACCAGCCCGTATCCAGGGGGTCCTCGTTGACCAGCCCGGGGGTGGCGTCCAGCGCGTCGTTCACCTCGACGATCTCGCCATCGAGCGGGGCCAGAATGTCGGACGCGGCCTTGACGGATTCGATCACCACAACCTCATCGCCCTTGGACACTTCGGTTTCGGCCTCGGGCAGTTCGACAAAGACGATATCGCCCAGTTGTTCGGCGGCGTATTCGGTGATCCCGACGATCACCAGATCGCCTTCGGGTTTCAGCCATTCGTGTTCTTCGGTGTATTTCATCGCAAGCTTCCTTAACGCTTGTAGGTGGGGGAACGGAAAGGCAGGGGGCAGACCGTGACGGGCAGACGCCGCCCGCGCAGATCGGCCATCAGGCGCGTGCCCGGCTCGGCGCGCGAGATCGGCACATAGCCCATGGAAATGGGGGCTTGCAGCGACGGGCCGAACCCGCCCGACGTGATATGGCCCAAGGGCGTGGCGCTGTCTTCATCCGCCAGAAGCGGCGTGCCCGCGCGCATCGGGGCGCGGCCTTCGGGGCGCAGCCCGACCAAGCGCCGCAGGGCTTTCTGGTCCAGCTGGCGCAGGATCACATCCGATCCGGGAAAGCCGCCCTCGCGCGCGCCATCGCGCCGCCGCACCTTGGGGATCGACCAGGCCAATCCGGCCTCGACCGGGGTGGTCTCAACGGTGATATCATTGCCATGCAAGGGCAGGCCCGCTTCCAGCCGCAAGCTGTCCCGCGCCCCCAGACCGCAGGCGGTCACGCCCGACACATCCAGCAGACGCCGCGCCAGATCCGCCGCCCGGTCCGCCGGGACCGAGATTTCGAAGCCGTCCTCGCCCGTATAGCCCGACCGCGTGATCCACAGCGTGCCGAAAGCGGTCTCGAAGGTCGCGCTGTCCATGAACCGCATCTCGGCCACGCCTGCCGCCACGGGCACCAGCGCACATTCCGACGCGGGGCCTTGCAGCGCCAGCAAGGCGCGATCCCCGACCACGGTCAGATCGCAGGCCGACGACAATTCCGCCTGAAGATAGGCGATATCGGCCTCGGCATTGGCGGCATTGACCACCAAAAGAAAGTGATCGCCGCGATTGGCGATCATCAGGTCGTCCCGAATGCCGCCCGCGTCATTGGTCAGCACCCCATAGCGTTGCCGCCCGGCCTTCAGCCCTTCCAGATCCGCCGGGATCAGGCGTTCCAGCGCGCGCGCCACCTGCGCGACGGTTCCGGTGCGCGGATGCAGCAAGACCTGTCCCATATGGCTGACATCGAACAGGCCCGCCGCCTCGCGCGTGGCAAGATGTTCGGCCATGACACCGGTTGGGTATTGCACGGGCATCTCGAAGCCCGCGAAGGGCACCATCTTGGCGCCCAAAGCGATGTGAAGGTCATAAAGCGGTGTCTTGCGCAGTGTCATCCGGCGGGTCCTTCCTCCAACCGGCGCACAGGCGTCCGGCACATATCCCGGCGGTGCACCGCCGGCCTTCTGTGCCCTCTCTGTCCGTTGGCCTGAGATCGTTATCCCGTCGGCGGGGGCGCGCGGCCCCACTCTCCAGAGTGTTATGCACAAGATGGTCCTTGGGCCTGAGAGTTTACCAGGGCGGTTGCTCCTTCGGCACTGCTTGCGCAGATTCTCCCATCTTGCCTTTCGTGGCTAGCATGGGGCGGGCCAAGCGACCAAGGGGTTTTCAACGCCCCAAGCCTGAGAAGCATTCATCATCATTGTGAACGGGGTTGCGCCTCAACCGGGCAAGTCCCCGTGCCGCACTGGTAATTCCCCCGAGGCATCGTTAACTTTGGCCTTTGCCCCTTGCGCCACACCCCCCGGAGGCCCCCCTTGACCACCAGCCAGACCGACCCACAGACCGGGACTGTCCAGCCGCCCACCGCCAACCGCCCCGAAGACGCGGTCGAAGCCCGCGAACGGGCCAGCGGCTGGCGCACGATCCAGAAAGTCGCCCCCTATCTGTGGCCCGATGGCCAGACTTGGGTGAAATACCGCGTCGTGCTGGCCCTGTTGGCGCTGGTGCTGGCCAAGCTGATCGCGGTCGGCACGCCGTTTTTCTACAAGGCCGCCGTCGATTCCCTGTCGGGCGATCTGGATCAGGGGATGCTGGTCGCGGTGGGCGCGGTCGGCCTGACCGTGGCCTATGGCATGGCCCGCCTGTTCACCGTGGGCTTCCAGCAATTGCGCGACGTGATCTTTTCGCGCGTCGGGCAACGCGCCTTGCGCCAACTGGCCTTGGAAACCTTCACCCATATCCACGCCCTGTCGCTGCGCTATCACATCACGCGCAAGACCGGCGGCCTCAGCCGGATCATCGAACGCGGGGTCAAGGGCGTCGATTTCCTTTTGCGCTTCATGCTGTTTTCCGTCGGTCCGCTGATCCTGGAACTGGCGCTGGTGTCGCTGATCCTGTTTCTGCTGTTCGACGCGACCTATCTGTTCGTGCTGGTCGTCACCATCACGCTTTATGTCTGGTTCACCTTCCGGGTCACCGAATGGCGCGTGAAAATCCGCAAGGAAATGAACGATCAGGACACCGACGCCAACCAAAAGGCGATCGACAGCCTGTTGAACTTCGAAACGGTCAAGTATTTTGGGGCCGAACGGCGCGAAGCGGCGCGCTATGACAGCGCCATGGCCTTGTATGAACAGGCTGCGTTGAAGACCAACTATACGCTGGGGTTCCTGAATTTCGGCCAATCCCTGTTGATCACCGCGGGCTTGGTGATCGTGATGGTTCTGGCCGCGCTTGGCGTGCAGGATGGCAGCCTGACCGTGGGCGATTTCGTCATGGTCAACGCCTATATGATCCAGATCACCATGCCGCTGAACTTCCTCGGCACGGTTTATCGTGAAATCCGCCAAAGCCTTGTCGATATGGGCGAAATGTTCGACCTGCTGGAACAGCCCGCCGATGTGACCGACAAGCCCGGCGCGCCCGACCTGCGCGTGACCGGCGGCGAGATCGTCTTGGACGATCTGCATTTCGGCTATGACGCGGCGCGCCCGATCCTGAAGGGTGTCAGCCTGCGCGTGGGGCCGGGGCAGACCGTGGCGATCGTCGGGCCGTCTGGGTCGGGCAAATCCACCATCGGGCGGCTTTTGTTCCGCTTTTACGATGTGACGGGCGGGGCGCTGCGCATCGACGGGCAGGACGTGCGCGACATCACCCAAACCAGTTTGCACAATGCCATCGGCGTGGTGCCGCAGGACACGGTGCTGTTCAACGACACCGTGCGCTACAACATCGCCTATGGCCGCGCCGGGGCCAGCCAGGCCGAGATCGAGGCCGCCGCGAAGGCCGCGCGCATCCACGATTTCATCATGGGCCTGCCGGAAGGCTACGAGACCAAGGTGGGCGAACGTGGCCTGAAACTGTCAGGCGGCGAAAAGCAACGCGTCGGCATCGCGCGCACGCTGCTGAAGGACCCGCCGATCCTGTTGCTGGACGAAGCGACCAGCGCGCTCGACACCCAGACCGAACGCGACATCCAAGACAGCCTGAAGGCGATGGGCGAAGGGCGGTCGGTCATCACCATCGCGCACCGCCTGTCCACCGTGGTCGATGCCGACCAGATCGTCGTTCTGGAAGCGGGCCGCATCGTCGAACAGGGCACCCATGAGCATTTGTTGGCCCAAGA
>CAZIKH010000151.1:0-4630 GCA_964539755.1 uncultured Dinoroseobacter sp.
GGCCCTAGTACAGCGCCGTGATGCCGAAATTGTCGATCCCGAAGAACTCGTCCGTGATCGACTGGTTGGCTTGCGAATTCAGCGAAAAGGTCAGCGTGTCGCCCGGATCGGTGACCGTGATGGTGACCTTGGTAACCGAATCCTTCCAGCTTGACGGGGACGCGCCGCCCAGATTGGTGCCTTCGCTGATCACCTCGGTTTCGATGCTGACGCCGTCCAGTTCGGTATGGTGGAAGTCCATCGTGCCGCCCCACATGCCCTGCGCCAGCGTGGCGATATGGCCGTTGATCTTGATCGCGGCATATTCGTTGTCCAGACTGTCGCCCCCGATCAGATCGAAGGTGATCTTGGCGGTGCTGCGGCCCGACGGGAAGTCCACCGCGAATTCCGTGGTTTGCCCCGGCCCGACGATCAGGACATTGCCCAGACTGTTGATGCGGTCCTGCACAGCCCCTTGGGTCCAGTCGCCCAAGGAACCATCGTCGAAATCCATGCTCAGCAGCGATACGGGCGGCGGCGGGGTCGAGATGGAACTGGTGCCCAATTGCCCGTCGAGGCTGTTCATCATGAATTCGATGCCACCGTTCAGCTGGCCCACCGCCGCGATGGTCAGCCCGGCCATGGCCGCGCTCAAGACCACCCAATCGACGGTAATGGCCCCCTCTTCGGCGCGAACGAATTCCTTGAACATATTGATCCTTCCACACTGGGCACTTGTAACGCTGGCTGGCGGGGATGATCGCACCCCGCCATGGCTTTTTTATGGCCCAAGACCCCGCAGGGCAGGCCCAAGGGGCAGCGCGTGCCCGGCTACATCGCGTGAAAGCTGAAATTGTCGATCCCCATGCTTTCGTCATGGATCGCCTGATTGGCCTTCAGCCCAAAGCCGACCTGCACGGTTTCTTGCGGTTCTTCGAAGGAAATCCGCACGTTGTTGATCCCGTCCGACCAGCCGCTGGCCCCGATATTGCTGTTGGCGGACACCACCTCGCTGTGGACGGTGACACCCGGCACATCGGCATAGGTCCAGGTCAGATTGCCGCCCTGACTGCGGGCGCGCGCGACCTCTTGGCCGTTGATATACATCACCGGGCCTTCTTCGGCCCCCCAGCCATGATCGATCAGCCCCCCATCGAGGCTGTCCAGCGACAGAAGATCGAAGGCGGCGTTGAATTCCAGCGCACCGCCGGGAATGTCGAACACCTGATAGAACTGTTCGGACCCGTTTGCGTCGCCCCGGATCGGTCCCAGAATATCGCCGAAGCCCGACACGAAATTGGTCGTCGCCCCGATCCAGTTGCCCGCCCCGTTCGAGAAATCGTCCGGGGTCACGAAGGCGGTCTGGATGAAGGGCCGTCCAAGGTTGCGGGCGGTGTCGCGGGACAGATCCCCGACCCCGCCGGTCACGATGGCCAAGGCCGCGATCCCCAGCCCGACCGTGCTGGCGGTCAGAACGACCCAGTCCACGGTGACCGCGCCGCGCTCATCCTTGGCGAATTTGAATAGAATTGTCTTGTTCAGGGACATGGTGGCAGCCTTCCCGTCAGATGCAGATCAAGACAGGATCGCGCCCAACTATGGCCGCGATAGGGGGCTGTGGCGGCAGAAATGTGGCGTGCTACACCGGATTCACGCAATATCCACGCTTAAGGCCGACACATCGCGCGGGCGCAGCAGCAACAGCCCATAGCCCCCCGGGTCTGCCGTCGCCGCATGGATCGAGCTTGGCCCAAACTCCAACGGCATCTGGTGGCAGGTCGATTTGAAGATCGTCACCGGCACCGCGCCGCTTGCCACGGTCATGAACCGATGCACATGTCCGCACACCAGCAGCGGCACCTTTGCCGCCGTCAGCCGCGCCATCAGGTCGGCCCCGTTGCGCAGGGCGATCATGTCCATCCCGGCAAAGCCCGTCTCGACCGGCGGATGATGGGCAAAGACCAGCGGCAGGCGCCCCGCCGCCCCCGCCAGCGCGCTGTCCAGCCACGCCAGACGATCCGCGCACAGCAGCCCCGAATGCATATCGGGCGCTTTTTCGTCCAGCGTGTCCAACAAGATCAGCCGCCAGCCCGGCAGGTCGACCACCTGCTGGACAAAGCCCGCCGGGTCGGTGGGGGCGTCGGGAAAGGCCCGGCGAAAGGCCGCGCGGCGGTCATGGTTGCCCAGCATCCAGTGGATCGGCGGGGTGCGCGCGGGCAGGGCGGCGCGCAGCGCGCCATATTCCACATCCGACCCTTCATTGGTCAGATCCCCCGCCACGACAAGGCCCGCCGCGTCGGGATGGTCGGCTACGGCCTGATCCAAGGCGGCGCGAAACCGCGCGATCGGGTCCAGCCCGATGATGGTTTCGCCGGGGGCGCGAATGTGCAGATCGGTCAGCACGATCAGTTTGGTCATCTCGGTCATGTGGCCAAACTGCCCGTAATCGGGGGCTGTTCCAAGGCGGCGCAGGGCGCGCCGCCGCAACGTCACTGGGCGGTCACCACCACATTGTCGATGCCGAAATATTCGTCATTGATCCCTTGGTTCATGCCCGACCGCGCCGCCAGCACGAAATCCTCGCCCGGATCGTCCACGGTGATCGACACGCGCGTGACCGCATCGGTCCAGCCGGTGCCGCCGATATTGCTGTTTTCGCTGATCAGTTCGGTGCTGATGCTGACACCGGGCACATCGGGAATGTCGAAGGTCAATTCGCCCGTCGCGGGACGGAAGTTATAGGTGCCCAGCAAGACCTCTTGCCCGTTCGAGGTCACGGTGACCAGCTCGCCATCGCCGCTGTCCCCGCCGATCAGATCAAAGGTGACCGTGCCGCTCGTGGCGCCTTCGGGAAATTCCAAGGCCAGTTCGGCCGCCTCGCCCGCGCCGATGGCCAGCAATTCCCCCAACTGGCCGCCCATGTCCAGGACACGCCCGCCGATCCAGCCGCCCATATCGCCGCCCGTGAAATCGTTGCTGGCCAGCGTCACGGCGGAAAACGCGCCGCCGAAGCTGGACAGGATGTCCTGACCGCTCAGCTGGCTGGCGACATCCGTGGACGCGTCCTGCACGCCCCCGGACACCACCGTGTAGGTCGCGATGCCAAGCCCGACGATGGCCGCCGTCATGACGGTCCAATCGACGGTGACAGCACCGGAGTCGTCGGTCAGAAAGCGTTTGGGGCAGGGGGTCATGGTCAGGGTCTCCGTTTGGTCAGCGGGCCGACACATCGACATTGTCGATGCCGAAAAACTCATCGGTGATGGCGGAATTCGCGCCCGAGGTCATCCCCAGCGCCAAGGTGTCGCCGGGATCGTCCAGCGTGATCGACACGCGGGTGACGCTGTCTTGCCAGCGCGCCGGGCCGGACCCGCCCAGATTGCCTTGCTGGATCAGCTCCGTGCGGACCGTCACCCCCTCTAGGTCCGGGGTTGTGAAGGTCATTTTCTCGGGCGCGCTGTAATCCCCGCGCGCCAGCGTCACGGTGCGCCCATTGGTGGTGATCGTGGCAATCTCGCCATCCAGACTGTCGCCGCCGATCAGATCGAAGCTTAGCGTGGCTTGGGTCGATCCGGGCGGCACATCCAGCGTCACATTGGCGGTTTCCCGTGGCCCCAGAACCAGCATCTCGCCCAGCCCGGTCAGCGGGGACAGGATCGTGCCCCCGATCCAGCCGCCGCGCGCGCCATCGGTAAAGTCCATCGCGGCAATCGGCCCGCCGAAACTGGTGCGGATGACCTGACCGCGCATCTGGCTGTCCACATCGCCCGACAGGTCGCTGACCCCGCCCGACACCACGCCATAGGTCGCGATGCCAAGGCCCACGATCGCGGCGCTCATCACGGTCCAGTCGACCGTAACGGCGCCCGAGTCTTCGGTACAGAACGACCTGATCCTTGAGGGGAACCGACGACGCATCACAAATCTCGCCTTTCCTTACGAACCAGACCCAGAGACTTCGAAGTCGCGACCATACATCCAGCCGATGCCGGTGTTGTTTTGCGAGGCATAGCCAAGCTCCCAGCCCGAGCGATCCGCGTTGGCCCAAGCCTCGCCGGGGATGGAGACGGTCGCGATTGTGCTGCTGGGTCCGGTCAGCGTGATTTCGCCCGCCTCGGACACCGACATGCCGTAGGTCCCGCGCGAGACATTGACCAAGTCGAACCCGACCGAGCCGCTGGAAATTTGCTGTCCGTTCCAGCTGATCGCGTAGCTGCTATCGCCGGGGTCCAAGCTGGCGGTCAGGCCAGACCCAAGGGCCGTGCCATAGGCCCCCAGCACCGACGCTTGGTCGCCAAAGCTGATGGCCAGCGGTTCGGCAAACTGGCCACCCCCGCCCCAATCGACAACCGCCGAGGTCGAGATCGCGTCGATCTGGTCCAGACCGGGGGCAAAGGCGTCGGTCCCAAAGACGATGGCCGCCCCGCCATAGCCTTGCAGGAACCGCACTTCCGAGCCGTTGATATAGGCGTTGCCGAAGGTCTCGATGCCAACGCCCTCGGCCCCTTCGAGCAGGGTGAAGGCAACGTCGAAGGCCTGTTGCACCGCTGGAAAGGCCGTCGAAATCAGGTTCGGGGTGCGCAGCGTGCCCGCAGTATCGCCCGACAGGTCGCTGACCCCGCCCGACACCACGCCATAGGTCGCGATGCCA
>CAZIKH010000151.1:4730-5873 GCA_964539755.1 uncultured Dinoroseobacter sp.
ATCGCCCGACAGGTCGCTGACCCCGCCCGACACCACGCCATAGGTCGCGATGCCAAGGCCCACGATCGCGGCGCTCATCACGGTCCAGTCGACCGTAACGGCCCCGCTTTCGTCTGTCAGAAATCGGCTTGGGGTCATCGTCGGGTCCCTCTAGCTCTGTGGCGCGGTATCGGTCGAGGTCACCGACAGGTTGTCGATGCCCAAGGATTCGTCGTGATAGCTGGAATTCAGATTGGTGCCGAAGCCCAGATCCAATTCGCTGGCCCCATTGGTGCGCACGACCAGGGACACCGGCTGGCGATAGTCGGACCACGCCGCGCCGCCCGATCCGGTGAAATAGCCGCCTTGCGTGGAACTGGCCTCGCCGAAATCGACGCTGACAATGCCAAGGTCCTGCATCGCGGGCGGCACATCGCCGGTGCGCAATTGCGGGTGGTTCATATGCGTGAACGTGCCCAACGCCACCGCTTGGCCGTTCAGGAACACATAGCCCGTTTCATTGTCCCAGCTGTCCACAAAGGCCAGATCGAACGAGATCACGGCGAAGTCTGCATTGGGGTCCAGCGCCAAGGTCGCTTCGGACCCGATGCCGCCCCGATTGTTGGTGCCATCGAGCAGCAGCATTTGCCCGAACCCCGGCACATCGCGCACCGTGCCGCCCGAAAACGGACCCATGCCCGTTTCGAAATCCAGCGCCAGCATTTGCTGGCCGCTGGTGACATAGCCGCGCAAGGTGGCGTCGATATCGCCGCTCAGGTCCGACACCCCGCCCGAGATCACGCCATAGGTCGCAAGGCCCAGACCCGCGGTCGTGGCGGTGACCACCGTCCAGTCCACCGTGACGGCGCCGGATTCGTCGGTCAGGAAGTCTTGCAAGCCCTTGCGCATGATTTTTGTGTCGCCTTTTAGGGGAATGCGACGACATCTGACGGGCAATTGCGGCCATGGTGCGACCGGTTCCCGGTGTTTTCTTGCGATAAGACGCGTTTGGGTGAACGATCCTGCTGCGCGGGCGGGATCGTTCGCAAACTGGCACCAATCGCGCAGGCGCGGGCGCTATTCCAATTCGACCAGCAGGTCCTTGGCGTCGATCTGCGCGGCAGGCGACACATGCACCGCCTTGACCACCGCGTCGCGGTCGGC
>CAZIKH010000152.1:0-5842 GCA_964539755.1 uncultured Dinoroseobacter sp.
TCGGGCTATGGCGCAGCTTGGTAGCGCGTCCGTCTGGGGGACGGAAGGTCGTAGGTTCGAATCCTGCTAGCCCGACCAGCATCACATCGCAGACAGCCTGTGTCAGGCGCGCCCATGGCGCTTGATCTGGGGCTGACCGGTCCGGGCGTTTTGCCCGACCATGCGCTGCGCCGCCTGATCGCCGAAGGGGCGCTGGCCGCCGATCCCGCCATCCAAGACGCCCAAATCCAACCCGCCAGCGTCGATCTGCGTCTGGGCAAGGTCGCCTACCGCGTGCGCGCCTCGTTTCTGGCCGGACAGGGCCACAGCGTCGCCGACCGCCTGCAAGACTTTGAAATGCACCGCATCGACCTGACAGACGGGGCGGTGCTGGAAAAGGGCTGCGTCTATCTGGTGCCCTTGATGGAACGGCTGGCGCTGCCGCCGGATCTGACCGCGATTGCCAATGCGAAATCCTCGACCGGGCGGCTGGATTTGCTGACGCGGCTGATCACCGACGAAGGCACCGAATTCGACCGCATCCCCAAGGGCTATCACGGCCCGCTTTATGCCGAGATTTGCCCGCGCTCGTTCTCGGTGCTGGTGCGTCCGGGCCAGCGGCTGAACCAGATCCGGTTCCGGTCCGGGCAATCGGTCTTGTCGGACCCCGAGTTGCGGCAGCTGCACGCGACCGACACGCTGGTGTCGGACAACGCGCCGCGCATCGACGATGGCTTGGGCTTTTCGGTGGACCTGCGCCCGACCGGGGACACGCTGCTGGGCTACCGCGCCAAGCCCCATACCGGGGTCATCGATCTGGACCGCATCGGCCAATATGACCCGGCCGAGTTCTGGGAAGACGTGCGCAGCGCGCAAGGCCGGGTGATTCTGGACCCCGGCGCGTTCTACATCCTTGTCAGCCGCGAAGCGGTGCATATCCCGCCCGATTACGCCGCCGAAATGGCCCCCTATCTGGCCTTGGTGGGGGAATTCCGGGTGCATTACGCGGGTTTTTTCGATCCCGGCTTCGGCCATGGTCCGGCAGGTGGGGCGGGCGCGCGCGGCGTTCTGGAAGTGCGCTGTCACGAAGCCCCCTTCGTGCTGGAACACGGCCAAACCGTGGGCCGCTTGATCTATGAACGCATGGCGGCGCGGCCAACGACGCTCTATGGGGCGGATCTTGCCTCGAACTACCAAGGCCAAGGGCTGAAACTGTCAAAGCATTTCAAAGCGCCCTGACCAAAGGTGCGCGGTTTCGCTGGGAGGGCGGCATGAGCGAAGACACCGAACGGTTTATGGCAATGAAGGGGGCGGGCTATTACGCCAAGGCCACCGTGGGCGCGCGCCATGTCATCGAAAGCGCCATTCCCGAAATCGAAGCCGCCTTGGCGGACATGGCCCTTGGCCCCGAAGGCCCCCCGGTGGTCTTTACCGATATGGGCTGCGCAGATGGCGGCACGTCGATCGGCATGTGGGGCCATGTGCTGGGCGGCCTGCGGCAAAGGCTGGGCGCGCGGGCGCTGCAACTGGTCTATACCGACCTGCCCCGCAACGATTTTTCCCAGCTTTTTCAGATTGTTCACGGCCAAACCGAGATCGACAGCGCGCTGCCGCAGATCGACGGGCTGTATCTGATGGCCTCGGCCACCTCGTTCCATCGGCCCATCGTGCCGCCCGGCACGCTGCATTTGGGCTTTTCGGCCACGGCCAGCCATTATGTCAGCGAAACCCCCGCCGAGATCCCGGACCATGTCCATATGGTCGGGGCCAGCGGGGCGGTGCGCGACGCCTACCGCGCGCAAGGGGCCCGCGACTGGCAGGCCTTCCTGCTGGCGCGCGCGCAGGAACTGGCCCCCGGCGGGCATCTGGTGCTGTATAATTTCGGGATCGACGAACAGGGCCGCTATCTGGGCCATACCGGCGGCGTGTCGATGTTTGACGCGTTCAACCAGCATTGGGCGGCCTTGCGCGACGCGGGCCGGATCACCCAAGCGGAATACCAAGCGACGAATTTCCCGCAGGTCTATCGCACGGTCGAAGAATTCGCCGCCCCGTTGCAAGACCCCGAGGACCCGGTCTATCGCGCCGGGCTGCGCCTGAAGGCGATCCGCACCACGCACACCCCCTGCCCCTTTGCCGCGACCTATGCCGAAGGCGGCCAAAGCGCCGAAGACTTCGCGCGCGCCTATGTGCCCACCTTGCGCAGTTGGTCCGAACCCAGCTTCGTCAATGGCATTCAAGGACGCCCCGCCGCCGAAATCGCGCAGATCATCGACGATTTCTATGGCGCCTATGAAGCCGCCGTCGCCGCCGATCCTGCGGGACATGCGATGGATTACATTCATTGCGCGATGGTTTGCGAAAAAGTCTGACAGCTTCACGCGAACGTCAGGCGGTTTGCAGTTGCCACAGCCCGATTCCGCCGCCAACCTGATGGGTATGCGCGGTCTTTCTTGTCTGGTTCTTGCGGCGGTCGTCGCCCTGTCGGCCCCGGCGCGGGCCTGTACGGTGGCCCTGTTGATGGCCATCGATGTCAGCCAATCCATCGACGCCGCCGAATACCGCATCCAGACCGAAGGCATGGCCGACGCCCTGTTGGACCCCGAGGTGGCAGATGCCCTGATCGCGGGCCAGATCGCGCTGAGCGTCGTGCAATGGTCAGGCCGCAACGATCAGGTGGTGTCCCTGCCCTGGACGCAAATTCGCACCCAAGACGATCTGAACCGGTTTGCGCAGGCCGCGCGCACGATGCGGCGGGCCTTCGTGATGTCCTCGACCGGGGTGGGCGCGATGCTGCGCTTTGCCCAAGCGCAATTCGCCAATGCCCCGACCTGCGCGCGGCAGGTGATCGACGTGTCGGGCGATGGCAATGACAACGCGGGCACCAGCCCCGAACAGGCCCGACGCGAGGCCGAAGCCGCCGGGATCATGATCAACGCCTTGGCCATCGAAGGGATCGGCGTCGCGGTGACCAATTTCTACGAACAATCCGTCATCACCGAAGGCGGGTTCGTGATGACCTCGCGCGGGCATTCGGCCTATGCCGACACGCTGAAGCGAAAAATCCGCCGTGAAGTGTCCCAAGCGCTGTTCTGACATCGCCCTGTTACATCCCTTTGGGCAGATCGCGCCATGACCGCCCCCAGCTTGCGCGACGTGACCTTGGTGTTTGCCCGGATCGGGGTCTTGTCCTTTGGCGGACCTGCCGCCCAGATCGCGCTGATGCACAAGGAACTGGTCGAAGATCGCCCTTGGCTGACCGAACCGGATTTCCTGCGCGCCCTGTCCTTTTGCATGTTGCTGCCCGGACCCGAGGCGATGCAACTGGCAACCTATGCGGGCTGGCGGTTGCACGGCCTGCGCGGCGGGCTGATCGCGGGCGGTCTGTTCGTCCTGCCGGGGGCCATGGTCATCTTCGCCTTGGCCGCCCTTTATGCACAGTTTGGCACCCTGCCCTTCGTGCAGGCCCTGTTCTTGGGCATCAAGGCCACGGTCATCGTCATCGTGCTGCAAGCCCTTTGGAAGCTTGCCGGCAAGGCCTTGGCGCATCCCGTCGCCTGGGCGCTGGCCTTGGCCAGTTTCGCGGCGCTGTTCCTGTTCGCGGTGCCCTTCCCACTGGTGATCCTGGGCGCGGGCTGTCTGGGCCTGTGGCGGCTGGCCGGACCCGCCCCGCCCCCGGTGCCCTTGCCGCGCGCCACTTCGGGGCTGCGGATCGCAGGCTGGGGCGGCGCGCTGTGGCTGGCCCCCTTGGCGGCGCTTTGGGCGGTCGGGCAGGACTTTCTTCTGTCGCTGGGCCTGTTCTTTGCCACGCTGGCGGTCGTCAGTTTCGGCGGGGCCTATGCGGTGCTGGCCTATATGACGCAAGAGGTCGTTCTGGGCTTTGGCTGGCTGACCACGGGCCAGATGATCGACGCGCTGGGCTTGGCGGAAACCACGCCGGGGCCCCTGATTCTGGTCACGCAATTCGTGGCCACGCTGGCGGGGGCGGGCCAAGGCGGGGCCGGTCTTGCGCTGGCGGCGGGTCTGCTGGCCCTGTGGGTCACCTTCGTGCCCTGCTTTCTGTGGATCTTTCTGGGCGCGCCCTATCTGGCGTGGATTTCCAGCCGCCCCCGCCTGACCGGCGCGCTGGCGGGGATCACCGCCGCCGTGGTGGGCGTGATCGCGAATCTGGCGCTGTGGTTCGGGGTGCATGTGCTCTTCGGCACGCTTGTGCCGTGGAGCTTTGGCCCCGTGCAAATCCTGCGCCCGACGCTTGCCAGCCTTGATCTGACCGCGCTGGGGCTGACCTTGCTGGCCGCCGTCTTGTTGCTGGGCGCGCGTCTGTCCTTGCCCCTGACGCTGGGTCTGATGGCCGCCCTCGGCGCGGCAAGCGCGACCTTGATCTGAGAGGGTCTTTCCAAGCCGCAGCACTTCCCCTAGGCTTTGGGCATCGACCGAAGGATAGGCCCCATGGCCCAAGAGCGCATAGACTACGGCAACATGATGCACCGCGCGATGCGGGGGCTGATCAGCGAGGTTCTGTCCGGAATCGCGCGAACGGGCCGCCTGCCCGGCGCGCATCATTTCTTCATCACCTTCGACACCCAGCATGACGGGGTCGAACTGTCGGATTGGCTGCACACCCGCTATCCCGAAGAAATGACCATCGTCCTGCAGCACTGGTTCGACGCGCTGGAGGTGACCGAGGACGCGTTTTCCGTCACGCTGAATTTCGGCGACCAGCCCGAACGGCTGACCGTGCCCTTGGACGCGATCCGCACCTTCGTCGATCCCTCGGTCGAATTCGGCCTGCGCTTTGAAACGCAAGACATCGACGCCGACGAGGCGGACGAAGACAGCGCCGACGACGACACCCCGGAGGACGCGCCGACGCCCGCAAAGGGCGATGCCGAGGTGGTCAGCCTGGACAGTTTTCGCAAGACCTGACGCCTGCGACCGCATCGGCAATTGCACCCCCCCAAGGGCTTGGCTAAACGGCATACAACCGCATACCGGAGGCAGCCATGACCCAATCGACCCGCACCGAGACCGACAGCTTTGGCCCGCTCGAGGTGCCTTCCGACAAGTATTGGGGCGCGCAGACCCAGCGGTCGATCCTGAATTTCCCGATTGGCTGGGAAAAGCAGCCCATCGCCATCGTGCGCGCCTTGGGCGTGATCAAGAAGGCCTGCGCCATCGCCAACAAGGACAGCGGCAAGCTGGACCCGGCCTTGGCCGATGCCATCATTCAGGCCGCGGGCGAGGTGATCGACGGCAAGTTCGACGACAATTTCCCGCTGGTCGTCTGGCAGACCGGATCGGGCACGCAATCGAACATGAACGCCAACGAAGTGATCGCGAACCGCGCGATCGAAATTCTGGGCGGCGTGATCGGCTCGAAGGATCCGGTGCATCCGAACGACCATTGCAACATGGGCCAGTCGTCCAACGACACCTTCCCCACCGCGATGCATATCGCCGCCGCCATGACCGTGCGCGACGTGCTGTTGCCGGGTCTGGAAAAGCTGGCCGCCGGGCTGGAAGCAAAGGCCGAAGCCTTCAAGGACATCATCAAGATCGGGCGCACCCATACGCAGGATGCAACACCGCTGACCCTGGGGCAGGAATTTTCCGGCTATGCCGCGCAGGTGCGCAACGGGATCAAACGCATCGAACTGGCCCTGCCGGGGATTTACGAATTGGCCCAAGGCGGCACCGCTGTCGGCACCGGGCTGAACACCAGTGTCGGCTGGGACACCACCGTGGCGGCCCATATGGCCGATATCACCGGCCTGCCCTTCGTCACCGCCCCCAACAAGTTCGAAGCCTTGGCCGCGCATGACGCGATGGTCTTCATGTCGGGCGCGATCAAGACGACCGCGAT
>CAZIKH010000153.1:0-5788 GCA_964539755.1 uncultured Dinoroseobacter sp.
CTGATCGAATTGCCCGGCGGCGCCCCGGCCCCCGGCACCACGATCACCGCCGGGTCCGAGATGACCCAAGTGGTCGAACCCTTCTCGATTGCCCAGCAGGACCCCGACAAGCTGACCTTGGGCGACACCATCGTGGTGGGCGGCGAAACCTTCACGCTGACGGCGAATGACACCTCGTCCAGCGGATCGTTCAGCCTGATCGATGGCAGCGAAGTCACCGGCCAAGATGTCAGTTTCCTGACCTTCGAAGGCAGCTCGGGCGCGATCAAGACGTTCCTTGTGCCGCTGGAGACCCCGAATGTCGATCTGCCGGGCATCGAAAGCTTCGTCTATACCGGGCCGCTGACGCCCCAGCCGAACCCGATCGACATCAACACCGTCGACAGCGACGACACCGTAACCCTTGCCCTGCCCCAAAGCGGCATCACCGACCTGATCATTCTGGATCTGCCCGATAACGGCAATCCGGGCGCGGGCAGCACCCCGGCGCAGGGCGACGTCTTGTCGGCGGCGACGGGCGATCTGGTGGGCGTTGTGGAAAGCGCCTCGGTCACCAATGGCGGGTTTGGCAGCACCGATCTGGTGGAATCGGGCGACACGCTGGTGATCAACGGGATCGAATACACGATTGACGATATTCAGGAAGTCACCGCCACCGTGCGCCATGACGACCCGGTCACCGGCGATCCGGTGGTGTCGGAAAACGTCGAATTCCACAATCTGGTGCTGATCGACGATGGCGGCAATTTCCTGACCGTGGCCGTGCCCACGGATGGCAAGGCCCTGCCCGAAATCAGCGAGATCGAGATCACCAATGTCGGGGGCTTCGGGGACGAGATCGTCGATACCGATGTCGATGGCGACGATCTGGTATCGCTGATCTGCTTTGCCGCCGGGACCCATATCCTGACCAACAAGGGCGAGGTCGAGGTGCAGAACCTGAAGGTCGGCGACAAGGTCCTGACCCGCGACAACGGCTACCAGAAGATCAAGTGGATCGGCCGCACCAAGGTCGAAGGGATGGGCCGCTTTGCCCCTGTCGTGATCAAGCAAGGCACCTTCGGCAATGACCGCGATCTGGTCGTCAGCCCGCAGCACCGCATTCTGGTCTGCGACTGGCGCGCGGAATTGATGTTCGGCGAGTTCGAAGTGCTGGTCCCGGCCAAACACCTGACGACCACGGAAGGCGTCTACACCGATCCGCGCGGCGAGATCGAATATGTCCACGTCCTGTTCGAACAGCACGAGGTCATCTTCTCGGAAGGGATTCCGACCGAAAGCTTCCATCCGGGCGATTACTCGGTGAAGGGGCTGGCGGACGAAACCCGCGAGGAGCTGTTCGAGCTGTTCCCCGAACTGGCGGAAGAAGGCTTCGATTATGGCCCGTCGGCGCGGTTGTCGCTGAAACGGCGCGAAGCCAAGCAATTGATCGCGGAAATGGGCCTGCGCCCCGCGCTGATGCACTAAATACATCGGGCCGCCCCAAGGGGCGGCCCGGTCGTATCTGGGACCCTGTCCTTACAGATAATTCGAGCGGCTGAGCCCGTATTTGGCCATCTTTTCGTTCAAGGTGCGCCGGGGCAGGCAGAGTTCGTCCATGACCGCCGCGATCGAGCCTTTGTGCCGCCGCATGGTGTTGTCGATCAGCATCCGCTCAAAAGCTTCGACATATTCCTTCAGCGGTTTGCCTTCGGTCATGGTCGTGGGGGACAGTTCCGTTGCCTCGGGCGCCAAGAGGGCGGCGATGGTGCCGGTCCCGCGCCGGGCTTGCAGCACCGCGCGTTCGGCGATGTTGATCAATTGCCGCACATTGCCGGGCCACGGGGCCTGCACCAGTTGCGCCGCTTCCTGCGCGCTGACCTGTGGGGCGTCGCAGCCGTATTCTTCGGCAAACTGTTCGGCCATATGGGTGAACAGGGTCAGGATATCCTCGCCGCGCTGGCGCAGGGGCGGCACGGTGATGCGCATGGCGGCAAGGCGATAGAACAGGTCCGGTCGCAACAGTTCTTCGGCCGTGCGGTCGGAATCGCCCAAATTGCACACCGCGACGATGCGGGTTTCCATGCTGGCCCCTTGGGCGTTCAGGACCGCCAGCAGCCGGGCTTGCAGCTTGGGGGACAGGGCCTCGACATCCTCAAGGCACAAGGTGCCGCCGCGTGCCTGTTCGATCAGCGGCAAGGGGGCGTCGGGCGCAGTCGAGCCAAAGAGCAGAACGCCCAAGTCTTCTTCATCTTCGGCCAAGCAGCTTTGCACAATGAAGTTGCGGCCCTGACGGGGGCCGACGGCATGCAAGGCATGGGCGACAAGGCTTTTGCCGGTGCCGGTTTCGCCTTCGATCAGCACATGGCCATCGGCCTGCCCCAGATCGAGGATGTCTTCGCGCAAGCGTTCCATCGCGGGCGACGCGCCGATCAGCTTGCGCATCAGGACCGTGCCATCGCTGAGTTCGCGGCGCAATGCGCGGTTGTCCAAGGTCAGACGCCGGGCTTCCGAGGCCCGCTTGGCCAGATCGGTCATGCGGTCGGGGTTGAAGGGTTTTTCCATGAAATCATAGGCACCCATCCGCATGGCTTCGACCGCCATGGGCACATCGCCATGGCCCGTGATCAAGATCACCGGCAAGGCGGAATCCAGCCCCATCAAGCGTTTCAGAAACGCCATGCCGTCCATCTTGGGCATCCGAATATCGCTGACAACGATCCCGGGATAGCCCGGCCCGATCACCTTCAGCGCGTCCTCGGCCGAGGCGAAGGTTTCGGTTTCGAACCCCGACAGGGCCAGCCATTGGCTGATCGACTGGCGCATGTCCTGTTCGTCATCGACAATGGCAATCCGCATCGGATCGCTACGGGGCAGTTCTGCCATCTCAGGCTCCCTTGAACGCTGTGGGCGGGGTTTCGACATCGCTGGTCAGGACCGGCAAACGCATTTCGAAGACAGCACCGCCTTCGTCGGAATTGCGGGCGGTCAGGCGGCCGCCATGATCGGCGACGATCCCGCTGGAAATGGCCAAGCCCAAGCCGACCCCGTCGCCGGGGCGTTTGGTGGTGAAGAAGGGTTCGAACAATTGATCGAGGTCCTCGATCCCCTTGCCATTGTCGCGCACCGTCAGGCTGACGGTTTCGCCGCTGGACAACAGCATTTCGATCTGCGGGGTGCGCACGGCTTGGGTCGCATCCAGCGCGTTGCGCAGCAGGTTCACGATGACCTGTTCGATGCGGATACGGTCGCCCAGAACCATGACCGGGGATTTCGGCACCGATTTCGTGATTTCGACATGACGGGTTTTCAGTTGCGGTTCCATCATCGCCAACGCCCCGGACAGGGCTTCGCGCAGATCGACCGGGCTGAAAGCGTCGTCGCCTTTGCGCGCATAGCTTTTCAACTGTCGGGTGATCGACCCCATCCGGTCGATCAGATCGTCGATCCGCGCAAAGGAGGAGGCGGATTCCTCGGACCGGCCCCGTTGCAACAACAGCCGCGCCCCGGCCAGATAGGTCTTCATCGCGGCAAGGGGCTGGTTCAATTCATGGCTGACCGCGGCGGACATTTCCCCCAAAGCGGCCAGTTTTTGCGATTGCGCCAAGGTCTGTTCGGCCACGGCAAGATTGCGTTGGGCTTTTTCGCGTTCGGCGATCTCGCGTTGCAAGCGGTCGTTCAGGGCGCGCAATTCGACGGATTCACGCTGGAAAAACAATGCCTCGGACACCGCGCGACGGCTTAGCAGGTAAAACCCCAAGGCCAGCAGAATGGCAAAGCCCATGATTTCCAGCGCGATCACGGCGTTCACCCGTTCGCGCACGCTGGCATAGGTCACAAAACTGGTCAGACGCCATCCGCGAAACGGGATCAGCGTTTCCAATTGCATGACCGCCTCGCCCGCCAGATAGGTCTGCGGTTCGCCCGGGCGGGTCCAGTCGCTGGTGGTCTGGAAGGCGCGCGCGATGGCCGAAGGGGCCGATTGGGTGGCCAAGGCTTCGGCCACGGTGCGCCCGCGCCACTGGGATTCGGTCGCCAGGATCACCACGCCCGTGCTGTCGGTCACAAGGATCGCATCCGACGCGCCACGCCAGCGGTTTTCCAGCTTTGCCAGATCGACCTCGACCACGATCACGCCGATGCCGCGCTGCGCGCTTTCGATCTTGCGGGAAAACTGAAACCCATAGGTGCCGGTCTCTTCTTGGGTGACGGTGAAGACGGTGCCGCTGGCGCGCAGGGCTTCGACATAGAACGCGGCATTGCGGAAATTCCGTCCCAGTTCCGTGCGGTCGGTCGCGGCCACGATCCGGCCCGTGTCGTCGATCAGCTTCAGCGACGCCGCGCCGATTTCATCGCGCAACGAGATCAGCCGCTGCGAGGTCGCGACATAATCCCCCGAATTCAGCGCGCTGATCATCACCGGATCGCGCGACAACAGGAGCGGCACGGTGGAATTGCGCTGGACCTCGGACACGATGGCATTGGCGTAAAGCGCGACCCGCAATTCGGCGCGCTTGCGCGTGTCTTGGGTAAAGCGTTCGGTCAACCAGATGTTCGAGATCAGCACGACGATGGCACAGAGCATCACCAGCAGGACCAACCCCAAGCGCACCACCCAGCGGGCGCGCAGGTCGCGGTTTTCCGCCGGGCCAAGGCCCGTCACGGGGGTGGGGGCAACCCGCCCTTCGGTGGTGAAAAATCCGCTCATGCCATCAGATTAGGCACGCATGGCCCCCGTCTCAAGCGACAGCGCATCACAGCGGCGGGATGACGCCGTTTCGCTAGGCCGGTTCGGACACAAGCGCGGCTGCCAACCCGGCGAAAAGGGCCGCCCCGTCGGTGCCGCCGGTCGCCGGGTCCACCACGCGTTCGGGATGGGGCATCAGGCCCAGCACGCGACGGTTTTCGGACAGGATGCCCGCAATGTCGCGGGCCGACCCGTTGGGGTTTTCAACATAGCGGAAGGCCACGCGCCCTGCCCCTTCCAACCGGTCCAAGGTGTCTTGGTCGGCGGTGTAATTGCCGTCATGATGGGCCACCGGAAAGGTCACGGTCTGGTCCGGGGCAAAGCCCGCCGTATAGGCGCTGTCGCGGGTGGCGACCTGCAAGGCGACGGGTTTGCAGATGAACTTCAGACCGGCATTGCGCATCAGGGCACCGGGCAGCAGACCGGCCTCCAGCATGACCTGAAAGCCGTTGCAAATGCCCAAGGCATAGCCGCCCGCGCGCACATGGTCCGCGACCGCCGCCATGATCGGGGCGCGCGCGGCGATGGCCCCACAGCGCAGGTAATCGCCATGGGAAAAGCCCCCCGGCAACCCGACCACGTCAATGCCCGCGGGCAGGTCGGTGTCCTTGTGCCAAACCCGCGCGACGTCAAACCCGGCTTGGGCGAAGGCCACGGCCAGATCACGGTCGCAATTCGATCCGGGGAAGGTGATGACAGCGGCACGCATGGGCGGGTTCCTTAGGCAGCAAATTCGGTGACGATGGCAACGCCGGGCGGGGTCGGTCCGTTGAAGGCCTGAAGTTCGGCGCTGACATCCGCCAGTCCAACCTGGCGCGCGATCATCGGGGTCATGTCGACCTCGCCCCGTTCGATCAGATCGAGCAGCGACGGATAGCGCCAGGACGGCATCCCGCGCGAGGCATAGATCGCAAGGTTGCCCATATAGACGGCGTTCATATTGACCTCCATCCGGGCGGTATGGCCGACGGGCATGCCCAATTGCACATGCCGTCCCAAGGGGCGCAGGCATTCCAGCGAGGCATTGACCGTGGCCGGAATTCCCAGCGCCTCGACGCTGAC
>CAZIKH010000154.1:0-5719 GCA_964539755.1 uncultured Dinoroseobacter sp.
GACCATCTGCGCGCCCATGTTCTCGAACTTGTCTTCCAGTTCGATTTCCTTGGCAACCGACACACCGTCCTTGGTGATGCGCGGTGCGCCGAAGGATTTTTCCAGCACGACATTGCGGCCTTTCGGGCCGAGGGTCACCTTCACGGCGTCGGCGAGGATGTTGACACCCTTCAGCATCTTGTCGCGCGCGTTGGTGTTGAACTTGACGTCCTTAGCAGCCATTGGGCTTACTCCTTAGAATTTCGATTTCGGGAAAGGAACGATTTCGCCGGTCTGCGTTCAGGCAGCCGCGGCGGCAGCGGCATCGGTGATGATGCCCATGATGTCGCTTTCCTTCATGATCAGCAGCTCTTCGCCGTCGATCGTGACTTCGGTGCCCGACCACTTGCCGAACAGGATGCGGTCGCCGACCTTGACGTCCATCGAGATGCGGTCGCCGTCTTCGTCACGCGCGCCTGCGCCAACGGCGATCACTTCGCCTTCGGCGGGCTTTTCTTTTGCGCTGTCGGGGATGATAAGGCCGCCTTTGGTCTTTTCTTCGCTTTCGACGCGACGGACCAGAACGCGGTCATGCAGCGGGGTGAATGCCATGTTGAGGCTCCTTCACTAATGTGTTGCTCCCTTTGTTAGCACTCGACCATGCCGGGTGCTAACGGACGGGGAGGTAAGGAGCCGCCTTCGCCCTGTCAACAGGTCAGTCGCGAAAAAAATCGCGCGGAAAATCAGGGGGACGGCAGATTCCAGAGGTCTTGGATCAAGGCGAAACCGTCCGGATCAAGACGCTGCAATGCAGCACGATCCCTTGGGGCGAAATCGTTCTCGCCGAAATACGCTTCGCTCAGTTCCGCGAAATACTCGAACGGATCGGTCATGGCATAGGCATCGCCGTAGCGCCCGGATGCCTTGGCCGCGTCAAACGCGGCTTCGATTCGATCCGTCTGCGCCAAGAGGGCCCTATGATGCCACGCATGGGCCAGTTCGTGCAGAACCAGCATCGGTTGATCCTTGCGCCACGCGTAGAAATTCCGGTTCAGTTCCACCCCGCCGACCTTGGACGGGTTGTAGCCGTTGTCGCGCAACCAGAAGCCCGAGCGATGAAATTGCCCACCGCCAGAATGCAGCGGGGCGTTTTCCAGCCAAAGGCGAACGGTCTGCAAGTCGGCCACCGCAGCCGGGGGCACGACTTGGGTGATCTGATGCAGCTGGCGGGCCAGTTCGCCCAGCGCGTTGTCGCGCCCCTTCGGATCGCTTTGCCAGCTGGACGACACCATCACCGTCCAACCCAGAAGGGGAACAACGTCATAGCTGGCTGTCCGCTCGAACGCTTTGAGCGGGGATGCCAGAAGAACCATCAACAAAATCGCGAGCAGGGTTTTCATCGGGCGGGGTCTGCCATGAAATCATGGCCGGAATAGGGACACGGGTGCGGCAGCAGAACGGGTGGCGTCCTGCAGACAGCCTTTCTATAAGGCGCGCAAATTCGCCACTGCCATGCAAGGATCGCCCGCAATGACCACGCTTGTTTTCGGCCACAAGGCCCCCGACACCGATTCCACCGGCTCGCCGCTGATTTGGGCTTGGTATCTGACCCATACCGGAACGCCCGCCGAGGCCCGTCTGTTGGGCACGCCGAACACCGAAGCGGCCTTCGTGTTGCAGCGCTGGGGCTTCGAACAACCCGCGATCATCGATGATGTGGCCGAGGACCAGCCTGTGGTGATCGTCGACACCAACAACCCCGCCGAATTGCCCGCCAGCATCAACAGCGCGGATATTCGCCAGATCATCGACCATCACAAGCTGGTCGGCGGCCTGGAAACCAAGGGTCCGATCGACATCACCGTGCGCCCGGTCGCCTGCACCGCGACGATCATGCATGACCTGATGGGCGATCATGCCGCGCATATGCCAGAGAATATCAAGGGCGCGATGCTGTCCTGCATTCTGTCGGATACGTTGGAATTCCGCTCGCCCACCACGACTGACGCCGACAAGGCCGTTGCCGAAGCACTGGCCGCCGATCTGGGCATTTCGATCCCCGACTATGCGGCCGAGTTGTTCGCCGCAAAATCAGATGTGTCGGCCTTTTCGGACGCCGAGCTTCTGCGCATGGACAGCAAGGAATACGAGGTCGCGGGCACCAAGTTCCGTGTCAGCGTTCTGGAAACCACCGCACCGTCGATCCCGCTGGACCGCAAGGACAGCCTGATGGAGACGATGAAAACCGTCGCCGCCGAGGATGGCGTGGACCAGGTGCTGTTGTTCGTCGTGGACATCATCCGCGAAGAAGCCACGCTGCTGGTGCCGAACGATCTGGTGAAGACGCTGGCGGAGAAAAGCTTTGGCGCGACAGTCTCGGGCGACACGGTCGTGCTGCCCGGGATCATGAGCCGCAAGAAGCAGATCATTCCGAACCTGACCCTGTAGCGCCCGCTTGGCCGCCAGTTCGTCGGCACAAGTGGTCAGGGCAAGACCTGTCTTGGCCTGACCTTGCTGGGCGCCTGCAAGTCAGGCAGACGAGATGGCTGATGCGCCCCCGTTCGTCGGGGGCCTTCTGATGCGTTTGGGGAAAGGAATTGCGATGCAGATCATCGACCGATTGGACCAAGTGTCAGCGAATTATGATGCCTTGCTGGTCGATCTGTGGGGCTGTGTGCATAATGGGATCGTTGCCTATCCGGCGGCGGTTGCAGCTTTGCAGGCGTTTCGCGCGTCGGGGGGCAAGGTCTGCCTGTTGACCAATTCCCCCAAACCCCGCGCCGGGGTCGAGGCCCAGTTGGCCGATATGGGGGTTCCGGCGGATGCGTATGACACCATCGCGACATCCGGGGATGCCGCACGGGCCGCGATGTTTGCGGGCGTCGTCGGCCAGAAGGTGTGGTTCGTGGGTGAACCGCGCGATCAGGGGTTCTTCGAACGGATGGCGCTGATGGCTGACGCGCCCGATATCCAGCAAGTGGATCTGGAGGATGCGGACGGCATTGTCTGCACCGGACCCTTCGATCCTTTTGCAGACCCGGCGGTTATGCGGCCGCAATTCCTGTTTGCCAAGCAAAAGGGCCTGAAGCTGCTATGCGCCAATCCCGACATTGTCGTGGATCGGGGCGAAAGCCGCGAATGGTGCGCCGGGGCGTTGGCGCAGCTTTATACCGATATGGGCGGCGAGAGCCTGTATTTCGGCAAACCCCACCCGCCGATCTATGATCTGGCGCGGCGGCGTCTGGCCGAGATCGGTTCCTCCCCGGATGCGTCTCGGCTTTTGGCCATCGGCGATGGCATTCACACGGATATTCAAGGCGCCATGGGCGAAGATATCGACAGTCTGTTCCTGACAGGGGGGCTGGCCGCCGCCGAAACGATGACCGGGAACCGCCCCGACCCTGCCAAACTGGACGCCTTCATTGCCAAAGCCCAAGTCGCGCCAAGCTTTGTGGCCAGCTTTCTAGCCTAGGCGCTGCGACCCCGCCGCAACAAAATTTCAATATATCCCCCGCATCTTGTCGCAATGTTGCTTTCGCAATTGCAGCATGCCCTGATTCTGGGCTATGAGGCTGTCAGCGACCCAGTTGGAGACTGTGATGTTGGACAGACAAAACGATCTACGCGGAACGATCTGCATCGAAGACCTTGAAATCGGGATGAGCCGGTCGCTGTCCAAGGTTGTCAGTGATCGCGACATCACGCTTTTTGCCGAGGTTTCGACCGACCATAACCCGGTGCACCTGGATGACGCCTATGCACAGGACACGATCTTCGAAGGGCGCATCGCGCATGGGATGCTGACCGCCAGCCTGATCTCGGCGGTGATCGGGGAACAATTGCCCGGGCATGGAACGGTCTATCTGGGGCAGAACCTGAAGTTCCTTGCGCCTGTCCGCCCGGGGGATCTGGTCGAAGCCGAAGTCACCGTCCTGGAAATCGATCATTCGAGACGCCGGGTAAAACTGGACACCGTATGCAAGGTCGACGGCAAGCCGGTGCTGAAGGGCGACGCCAATGTCCTCGCCCCGTCGCGGAAGTTCGACTGAGGCTTGCACCCGCCTGATCACGCGGATACCCCGCTTGCATGCGGATTGTACGCGACAGAACCTATGTGGACCCGGCGGATCGTGGCGCCAGCGTTGCCATTGGCAATTTCGATGGCGTGCATCTGGGGCATCAGGCGGTCATCGACATGGCCCGCGCAGCCGCACCGATGGCGCCCTTGGGTGTCCTGACCTTCAGCCCACATCCCCGCGAATACTTTGCGCCCGACGCCCCGCCCTTTCGCCTGATGTCTTCGGACACGCGGGCGCATCGCTTGGGCAAGCTGGGCGTCGATATCCTGTATGATTTGGCGTTCAATGCCACACTGGCGTCGCTGACCGCCGAAGCCTTTGCCCAAGAGGTGATCGTTGACCAATTGGGGCTGTCGCATGTGGTGGTTGGCGAAGACTTTTGCTTTGGCAAAGGCCGCGCCGGGACCGCGACCCTGCTGCAAGAGATGGGGCGCGAGATGGGATTTGGCGTAACCATCGCGCCCTTGGTCGATACGGGCGGCACGCGCGTGTCTTCGACCGCGATCCGGAAGGCCCTGACCGACGGGCGCCCGCGCGACGCAGCCGCGATGTTGGGGCATTGGCACCGGATTGACGGTCCGGTGATCCATGGGGAACAGCGCGGTCGCGACCTTGGCTATCCAACCGCGAACATGTCGATTGACGGACTGCATCCGCCCCGGTTCGGGGTTTATGCGGTCTTGGTGGACGTTCTGGATGGCGATCACGCGGGGTCGTATCTGGGCGCAGCCAGTCTGGGTGTCAGACCGATGTTTGGCGAAAACACCGCCAATATCGAAACCTACCTGTTCGATTTCAAAGGCGACCTTTACGGGTCCACCTTGTCGGTTGGCTTGGTCGAGTTTCTGCGGGGCGAGGAAAAGTTCGACAGTCTCGACGCCTTGATCGACCAAATGGCGCGCGATTGTGCGCAGGCCCGCGATCTGCTTGGCGCTTTATGACCCGCCCTTTGCGTGACCGTTTCTGGGAAAAGGTTCCGTTGGCAAAGATGACGCCTGCGGAATGGGAAGCGCTGTGCGATGGCTGCGGGAAATGCTGCCTGTTGAAGCTGGAAGACGACGAAACCCGCGAGATTGCCTTTACCCGAGTGTCCTGCCGACTGCTGGACACCGAAACCTGCCGCTGCGGCCAATATGAAGATCGCAAGACCTTTGTGCCCGATTGTGTGGTCCTGACCCCGAAGACCCTGCCCGAGATCGCCTATTGGATGCCGGAAACCTGCGCCTATCGGTTGCTGCACGAAGGCAAGCAATTGGCCTATTGGCATCCGCTGGTGTCCGGCGACCCGAACAGCGTGCATAAGGCCGGGATATCCGTCCAAGGCTGGGCCATTCCGGAATTCGAGGTCGATGAAGACGATCTTGAAGACTATCTTTGGGAGGATTGATGTTTTTTGCCTCGGACAATACCGGCCCGGCCCATCCCAAGGTGATGCAAGCCCTGCTTGCCGCGAACGATGGCTATGCCACCCCCTATGGCAATGATGCGCTGATGACCGAGGTCACGGCCCGTCTGCGCGACGTGTTCGAAGCCCCCGAAGCGGCGGTATTTCTGGTCCCCACTGGCACGGCGGCGAATTCGCTGCTGTTGGCTTGCCTCATGCAACCCTACCAAACCGCCTTTTGCAGCGATGTCGCGCATATTCAGGAAGACGAAGGCAA
>CAZIKH010000155.1:0-5703 GCA_964539755.1 uncultured Dinoroseobacter sp.
GCACAAGTCAGTCGCGACTGTCGGGTTTGTTGCGGCCCAGTTTCAGCACCCGCCCGATGGTGAACGAGGTGCGCGGCACATAGGTATAGGGCGTCTTTTCGCCGGGGCTGGCGGCGGGGCGCGCGCGCATCCGGGCCAAGCCGAACAGGATCAGGCCCAAATGGCCCAGCCCGACAAAGGCGAACAGCGCCCAAGGCCCGATCTGCGCCAAGAGGGCCGAGGCGATCAGCGGGCTGAAGATCGCACCGATGGCATAGTAGAACATCAGGGCGGCGGACAATTCGACCTGTTCGGATTCATTGGCGAAATCGCAGGCATGGGCGGAACTGACCGAAAAGATCGGAAAGGTCGTCAGGCCAAAGACCAGGGCGGCCAGAAACACCGCGCCGATGCCCAGACCCGCCGACATCACGGTGATCCCGCAACTGAGAATCGCCGCCACCGACAGGCCGATCAGCACCCGGCGGCGGTCGAACTTGTCGGCCAGCCAGCCCACCGGGTATTGCGCCAGCGCGCCGCCGATGACGTAGGCCGCGAGGAAATAGCCGATCTGGTCGGCGCGCAGGCCGACCTCTTGCCCGTAAACCGGGCCGACCATGCGGAAGGCGGCGGAAGACAGGCCCGCCACGATCACGCCCGCAGCGGCCAAGGGCGAGCGGTCCAGCGCAAGGCGCGGGCGCAAGCGCGGTGCGTCGGGCGTGGCAGGCTGCACGCTGCGGGTCAGGGCCAGCGGGAAAATCGCGGCACAGCACAGGATCGCCAGAAGGTTGTAAGAAATATAGGAGGCGGGTTCCAGAAACCCGATCATCAGCTGCGCCACCAGCGAGGCCCCCAGATCGACCATCCGGTAGGCCCCCATGGTGCGCCCGCGCGTGGCATTGGTGACCCGCGCGTTCAGCCAAGCCTCGATCACCGTGTAGCAGCCCGCGACGCACAGGCCCGACATGACCCGGAACAGGGCCCAGGCATAGGCGTCCACCACCAGCATATGCGCCAGAAGACCAATGGCCCCGGTGGCGGTGAAGACGGCAAAGGCCCGGCTATGGCCGACGCTGCCCATCAGGCGCGGTGCCCACCAGCAGCCGATGAAGAACCCCGCAAAATGCGCGGACCCCAGAAGGCCGATCTGTTCGGTGGCAAAGCCCAGCTGGATGCCCGACAGCGCGTCCAGCGGCCCGGTCGCGCCCGAGGACAATTGCAACAGCGCAATCGACAGGAACAGGGCGGCGAAGGAAAGAAGCAAACGCATGGGGTCGGGCCGGTCTTGTTTGCCTGTGTTCTTGCGCGTTCGGGCGGCGCCTTGCACGCCCTAATCGACGCGGCGTGTCGGTTTTGGCGTTCCGACAGGATATTTGTGAAAGCAAAGAGGGCGCGGGCGCAGCCCTATCCCAGTTTTCCGGCACCTTCCGGCAGGGGCAGGGCGGCATGGGCCGCCGCGATCCGGGCCAGCGTTTCGGCGACGGGGCTTTGGGGCGGGGCTGTGCGACGGGTGTCGAGGCTGACATGCAAGAGCAGATGCTCGCCCGTGGCCAGCAGCGTGTCGCCCCGGCGCATTTCGTGGAAGAGGTGCAATTTCTTGCCCGCGCCGTTCAGGCATTGCGTGGTGATGGTCAGGCGGTCGCCTGCCATTGCTTCGGCCAGATGGCGCAGATGGGTTTCGACCGTGAAATAGCTGCCGCCCGCGGCGATATAGGCGGCATCCGCACCGATCAGGTCCATGAAGCGGTCGGTCGCTTCGCCGAAGGCGTGCAGGTAGCGGGCTTCGTTCATGTGGCCGTTGTAATCGGTCCAGTCGGTGGGCACGGTTCGCTGCGCGGTGACGAGGGGCGCGTCTTCCGGGCCGGGGTCGGGCACCAGCCGCGCATCGACCGCCTTCAGCACCGCGCCTGCGCCTGCGTCCTTGGCTTTCAGCGCGCGCAGGATCGCCACCAGATTGGCATCGCGCTTGGCTTCCAACTGCCGGATGGTCAGCGCGCCCGATTGCGCGTCGGACTGGGCGGCGATGGTCTGCACCAGATCGTCGGTCAGGTCGGGCACGTCCATCAGTTTCGTCCAAGGCCATTTCAGGGCCGGGCCGAATTGCGCAAGGAAATGCGCCATGCCCGCTTCGCCGCCCGCGATGCGGTAGGTCTCGAACAGGCCCATCTGCGCCCAACGCAGGCCAAAGCCCATGCGGATCGCCTCGTCGATCTCTTGCGTTGTGGCGATGCCGTCCTTGACCAGCCACAACGCCTCGCGCCAGACGGCTTCGAGCAGGCGGTCGGCGATATGGGCGTCGATCTCGGCCCGGATTTTCAGGGGGAACATGCCGAGGTCCGTCAGGATATCGGCGGCGCGGTCCGCGAGCGGGCGGTTCAGGTCGCTGGCCACCAGTTCCACGAGCGGCAGCAGATAGACCGGGTTGAACGGGTGCGCGACGAGGATCTGGTCGGGGCGGGTGGCGCAGGCTTGCAGTTGGCTTGGTGTGAAGCCGGAGGTGGAGGAGGCAAGGATGGCACCTTCGTCCATCGCGGCCTGCGCGGTCTGGTAAAGCTTGCGCTTCAAGTCCAGCCGTTCGGGCACGCTTTCCTGCACCCAGTCGGCCCCCGTGACGGCGTCGCTGATCGTGTCATGAAAGCTGAGCGTGCCTTCCGCGGGCAAGGCCCCGTCGTACAGTCCCGGCAGGGACGCGCGGGCATTGGTCAGCACGGCGTCGATCTTGCGCTTGGCTTCGGGGTCGGGATCGAAGACGCGCACATTCCAGCCCATCAACAGGAACCGCGCCGCCCAGCCGCCGCCGATGACACCACCGCCAAGGATCGCGGCGCTGCGGGTCATGGGGCCACCTGTGCGACGTCTTCGAGGCCATCAAGGCGATAGCCATTGGCGACAAAGGCGGCTTCGGCGGCGGCGCGCGCGTCGGCGCTGATCTGGGGCGTGCGGGCCAATATCCAGCCCGTGCGGCCAGCCGGGTTGCCGATGACCGCGACGGTGTACGCCTGATCGAGGTAAAGCACCCAGTAATCGCCGCGCGCGAAGGGCAGCCACGGGGTGAAGGTGACGGTCAGTTGGCCGGGGCCTTCGATGCGGGCGACGCCTTCCGCGACCGAGACGGGGCCATCGAGGCTGTCTTCGCGGCAGGTGTTGGTGACGCTGATCTGGCCATCGTCGCGCAGGGCGTATTCGGCGGTCACGCCGACGCAGCCGCGTTCGAACCAGTTCGGGTAGCGGGCGATTTCATACCATTTGCCCAAGTAGCGCTGCACATCCAGTTGCGCGACGGGCGTGATGGGCGCGTCGGTGTCGCGCTGGACGGTGCCGCAGGCGGTCAGCAGGAGAAGGGCGGCGAGGGCCAGAAGGCGGGTCATAGCGGGTCCCTTTTGATAAGGCCAAGTTTGGCGCGCACCTCGGGCGCGGTCAGGACGCGCGCGCCCATGGCCTGCGCAATGGTCACGGCGCGTTCGACCAATTGGGCGTTGGTGGCAAGCTGGCCCTTGCCCAGCCACAGGTTGTCTTCCAGCCCCACACGAATATGCCCGCCCGCAAGGATCGTGGCGGCGACATAGGCCATCTGATCGCGGCCCAGCGAGAAGGCGGAAAAGGTCCAATCGTCGGGCACGTTGTTGACCATCGCCATGAAGGTGTTCAGGTCGTTCGGCGCGCCCCACGGCACGCCCATGCACAGTTGCACAAGGGCCGGGGATGTCAGCACGCCTTCTTTCACCAATTCCTTGGCAAACCACAGATGGCCCGTGTCGAAGGCTTCGATTTCCGGCTGGACGCCCATATCGGTCATGGCTTGGCCCATCGCGCGCAGCATGCCGGGGGTGTTGGTCATGACGTAATCGGCCTCGGCGAAGTTCATCGTGCCGCAGTCGAGCGTGCAGATTTCCGGGCGGCAGTCGCGGATGTGAACCAGACGCTCCTCGGCGCTGATGAAATCGGTGCCTTCGGCGAGGGGCAAGGGCGCGCTGGGCGGGCCGAAGACCAGATCGCCGCCCATTCCGGCGGTCAGGTTCAGCACGATGTCGATATCGGCGGCGCGGATGCGCTCGGTCACTTCGCGGTAAAGCGCGGGGTCGCGGCTGGGCGCGCCGGTGTCGGGGTCGCGGACATGGCAATGGGCGATGGCCGCGCCGGCGCGGGCGGCCTCGATAGCGCTGTCGGCGATCTGCTGGGGCGAGCGGGGCACATGCGGGCTGCGGTCCTGCGTGGCTCCGCTGCCGGTGACGGCACAGGTGATGAAGACCTCGCGGGTAGGGGCGATGGGCATGGGCGACTCCTCCTACCGCCTGCTTAGGCGAAGGCGAAGACGATCAACAGCACGGATGCGACCAAAAAAGCGACACCCCAGCCTTCGCGGGCGGTGGTGCGTTCCTTGAAGATCAGCCAAGACGCAAGGAAGGAAAACACCAGTTCGATCTGGCCCAACGCCTTGACATAGGCCGCGGTCTGCAAGGTGAAGGCGGTGAACCAACCGAGCGAGCCCAGCATCGAGGTCAGCCCGACCAGCGACGAGACGCGCCAGGAGCGCAGGACGCGGGTCAGTTCGCCCCGTTCGCGCCACGCCAGCCATGCCCCAAGGGCCAGCGTTTGGGCGGTGGTGACGACCGCCAGTGTCAGGGCCGCGCGCAGGAACACATCGTCCGCGGGCAGGGACAAAGACGCGGCACGATAGCCGACGGCGGACACGCCAAAGAGCGCGCCCGAGGCGATGCCAAGCCCCGCCGCGCGGTTGAAGAACCGGGTCCAGCCCGTGGGCGTGGCGTCGGTCTTGGGCGGGTCGGACAGCAGCAGCACGCCGACAAACCCGATCGCGATGGCCAGCATCCCCAGCGCGCTGACGGTTTCGCCCAGCACGATCAGGCCGACCAGCGCGGTCAGCATCACCTCGGTCTTCTTGAAGGTGATCCCGATGGCAAAGGCGCGGTGCGCGAACAGGGCCACGACGCACATGGTAGCGAGGATTTGCGCCAGCCCGCCCGTCATCGCGGCGATCCAGAAGCGGGCGTTCAGCGGTGGCAGGTCGAAGCCGCGCAGCGCGGCGTAGGACAAGACCACCCCCCAGACCAAGGGGAAGGAATAGAGGAACCGCGACAAGGTCGCGCCCCCGGTGCTGAGGTTCGTGGCCTTGAGGTGGCGTTGCAACATGAAGCGCAGGTTCTGCGCGAAGGCCGCGAAGATCGTGACCGGAATCCAGACCGGGATCACAGCTTAGTCATCCAGAAAGGCCGTCACGGCGTCGAGGAAGGGGCGCGGGGCCTCGGCATGCAGCCAATGGCCGATGCCGGGCAGGACCTCGAACCGGACGGCGGGGAACTGGGCCTGAAAGAGCGGGCGGTGCGCGTCGGTGACATAGTCCGACGCCCCGCCCGAAATGACCAAGGTCGGGCCGTCGAACTGGCCGTCCGTGCCGGGCCAAGACAGGATTTTCGGCATCTCGGCGCGCAAGGTGGGCAGGTTCAGTTTCCAGACCGGGGGTGTTGCGCGCAGATCGAGCGATTGCAGCAGGAAAGCACGCACGCCGGGGTCGGGGATGGTGCGGGCCAGCGCTTCGTCCGCGTCGCGGCGGCTGGTCAGGGACGCGATGTCGAGGCCTTCCATCGCGTCGATCAGCGGCAATTGGGTGTGGCCATAGGCGACGGGGGCGATATCGGCGATCACCAGTTTGCCGACCGCTTCGGGCGTGGCAAGGGCCAGTTGCATCGCGGCCTTGCCGCCCAT
>CAZIKH010000156.1:0-5695 GCA_964539755.1 uncultured Dinoroseobacter sp.
GCGCCGATCCGGGCGCAGGCCAGCATCGCGTAGGCCGCTTCCGGGATCATCGGCAAATACAGAACCACCCGGTCGCCTTTGCGGACGCCCATATCTTCGAGGATATTGGCCATCTTGCAGGTTTCGCGGTGCAGGTCCTTATACGTGATGTGCTGCGCGGGTTCGGTCGGATCATCGGGTTCAAAGATGATCGCGGTTTGATCGCCGCGGGTCGCAAGGTGGCGGTCGATGCAATTGGCACTGACATTCAAGGTGCCGTCTTCGAACCATTTGATCGACACGTTCTCATGCGCGAACGAGGTATTCTTGACCTTGGTGTAGGGCTTGATCCAGTCGATCCGCTTGCCGTGTTCCCCCCAGAACGCCTCGGGATCGGCGACCGATGCGGTGTACATCTCGGCGTACTTGTCCGCGTCGATATGTGCCGAGGCCGCGATATTTGCGGGCACCTCGTACACGGCTTCGTTCGTGTTCATGGGTTTTTGATCGGTCATGCGTCTCATCCCCTCCTGCCTGAAACTGAGTCGAATTTTCGCACATTGGATTATCACGCTTCGCCCACAGACCAATAAGCCACTGTGTCCCAATGGTTTTTCTGTTAAGGAATTAATGGCTTTACAACTGCTTTGTAAATTTTGTGAACAGATCGAGGAAATGTGAGCAAATCAAAACACTTGGCCAAAGCGGGATTTCCGGCGCAAGTTTTCCCGTCCTAGCTGCAATCCGACGCGGTGTCGCAGGATAGCGCCAACAGTCGCGCGCTTAGGCCGCAGGGCGGGTTTGGGTCAAACACCGTGCCGGATATGGGTTTCGCGAAAGCGGTCCATCACGCGCACCAACTCGGCGCTGATTTTCGGCTCGGACAGGGCATGCCCGGACAGGCCAACCATGCGCAGGTCCGCGCGGGCCCAGTGTTCGGACAAGGTGAAGGCCGAAATCGGCGGGCAGATCATGTCATACCGCCCTTGGACAATCGTGCCTGGCACCTGGGCCAAGCGGCCTGCATCGCGCAGGATCTGACCGTCGGTTTCCAGAAAGCCCTGATTGATGAAATAGTGGTTTTCCAAACGCGCAAAGGCCCGCGCATATTCAGCGGGGCTTTCGCCCACGAAGCCTTCGGAATGGATGGACGCCAGCGCGTTTTCCCATCCGGCCCAAGCACGTGCAAACCGGGTTTCTTCGATCGCGTTCCCGGAAAAAAGCCGCTTGTGATAGGCCGCGATCAGGTCGCCGCGTTCGTCTTCCGGGATCATCGCGGTGAATCGGCGCCACACATCGGGCCAGAACTTGCCTGCCCCCCCGCCATAGAACCAATCCAGTTCCGCCTTGGTCATCAGGAAGACGCCCCGCAGCACCAGATAGGCGGCGCGGTCAGGATGGGTTTCGGCATAGATCAGGCCCAGCGTCGCGCCCCAACTGCCCCCGAAGACCGCCCAACGGTCGATGCCCAAGGTCTCGCGTATCGTTTCGATATCGCGCACAAGATGCCAGGTTGTGTTGTGGTCAATGCTGGCATGGGGACGGGACCGCCCGCAGCCGCGCTGATCAAACAGAATGATCCGATACGCATTGGGGTCGAAATACCGGCGCATGGCAGGACTGCACCCGCCGCCGGGGCCGCCATGCAGGACCACCACCGGAATGCCATCGGGTCGACCGCATTGTTCGACATACAGACGATGGCCGTCGCCCACTTCCAACATACGCTGATCGAAAGGGTCGATCGGCGGATAGAGATAATCGCTTGCGCGTTTTTCACTCACCGCTTTTCGCATACCCGCCCTATATAGCCCTTTCGAAGGGACCCCTCCCGCCATCCATTGCAAGTTGTAGGTGATATGTCCATGCAATCCGCTGTCGAAACTGCCAAGCCAAACACCGTCGATCCGGCCGAGGTCGCCAAGTTCGAAGCCATGGCCGCCGAATGGTGGGACCCGACCGGCAAGTTCAAGCCGCTTCACATGCTGAACCCCTGTCGGTTGGACTATATCACACGCCAGATCGCGACCGAGTTTGACCGCGACCTGACCCAACCGTCCCCTTTCAAGGGGCTGCGCCTGCTGGATATCGGGTGCGGCGGCGGGCTTCTGTCAGAACCCATGGCGCGACTGGGCGCGGATGTGGTCGGCGCGGATGCCGCCGCGCGCAACATTCCGGTGGCGCAAGTTCATGCCGAACAATCCGGCCTGAAGATCGACTATCGCCACACCACGGCCGAGGCCTTGGCCGAAGCCGGCGAACAGTTCGATGTCGTCCTGAACATGGAGGTCGTCGAACATGTCGCCGATCCGCAGTCTTATCTGACGGCTTGCCAGCAATTGCTGAAACCCGGTGGCTTGATGATCTGTTCGACGCTGAACCGGAACCCGAAAAGCTTTGTCATGGGCATCATCGGGGCGGAATATGTCATGCGGTGGCTGCCGAAGGGCACGCATGAATGGTCCAAGTTCATCACCCCGGACGAATTGTTCGACATGATCAACAAGGCCGGACTGACCCCGGTGGACCGCAAAGGGTTCAAGTTCAATCCGCTTGGGTTCACATGGTCGATCTCCGACACCGACCTGAGCGTGAATTACGTGACCGCTTCGACCAAACCCGCCTAAGAAAAACGCGCCCCGAAGGGCGCGTTTCCAGTCCTTGAAACCTTTGGCGCAGATTATTCTGCGGCAGGCGCGTCCGGCGAATGCAGGGTCAGGAACGCGATCAGATCATCCATGTTGCGCACGCGCTGCGCGGCCATGGCCGAACGGACCGAATCGTCGCCCGTGAATTCGCGCAAGAAGCCCTGCGGATCGGGAATGTAAGCGGCCAGCGCTTCGGCATCCCAAACCAGCCCTGCTTCGCCTGCGGCAGGCAGGGCGTCGCGATAGCGGAAGTTTTCATAGGTGCCAGCCGTCCGGCCAACGATGTTGTACAGGTTCGGACCGGTTTTCGCACCGCGACCTGCGATACGGTTGCCATCGGGATCGTCGATCACGTGGCAGGCAGCGCAAACGCGAAACTCGCGTTCGCCAGCCGCCGCATCGCCGTCAGCAAAGGCCGGGGCGGCCAGCGCAAGCGCGGTCACAACTGCTGCGGTCAAAGTGGTCTTCATTGTAATTCTCCTCCGGAATTTTGCTCCGTTACGGGATGTAATACGCGTCAGACCAAGTCAAACATCAAGGGGAAAACCCGGGCTAAGCGACCGCATGTGACAATGCGCACTGCTTCCACAGGACTTCGAGCGCGCTCACAAGGTGGTGAAGGTCGGCATCCGTGTGGTTCGGCCCGGGGGTGAAGCGCAAACGCTCGGTTCCTTTGGGCACGGTCGGATAGTTGATCGGCTGCACATAGATCCCGAACTGGTCCATCAGGATATCCGCGATCTCGCGGCACTTCACCGGGTCCTTGATCATCACCGGAATGATGTGGCTGGGGTTGTCCAGATGCGGAATGCCTGCGCGGTCCAGCATCTTGCGCAGCTTGGCGACCTGCAGTTTCTGCAAGTCCCGCTCGACACTGCTTTCTTTCAGATGCTTGATCGAAGCTTGGGCAGCGGCGGCCACCGCAGGCGGCAGCGCGGTGGTGAAGATGAAGCCCGACGCAAAGGATCGGATGAAATCGCACAAGGCGGCAGACCCGGTGATATAACCCCCGACAACGCCAAAGGCCTTGCCCAGCGTGCCTTCGATCAGGGTGATGCGGTCCATCAGCCCTTCGCGTTCGGCAACACCGCCACCGCGCGGGCCATACATGCCGACCGCGTGCACCTCGTCGATATAGCTCATCGCGCCATGCTTGTCGCAGACATCAAGGATTTCCTTGATCGGCGCGATATCCCCATCCATCGAATAGACCGATTCAAAGGCCACGATCGGCGTGGCATTCGCGGGCAGCGCGGCCAGCTTGCGGTCCAGGTCTTCGGGGTCGTTGTGTTTCCAAATCACCTTTTGGCAGCGCGCATGGCGAATGCCTTCGATCATGCTGGCATGGTTCAATTCGTCCGACAGGATCACGGCATTGGGCAAACGTGACCCCAAGGTCGACAGGGCCGCCCAGTTCGACACATACCCGCTGGTGAACAAAAGCGCGCTTTCCTTGCCGTGCAGATCCGCCAATTCCCGTTCCAAGGCGCAATGGTGGCTGTTGGTGCCGCTGATATTCCGCGTGCCACCGGCCCCGGCCCCACATTGGCCAACCACTTCTTGCATGCGGCCTACGACCTTGGGGTGATGCCCCATGCCCAGATAATCGTTGGAACACCAAACGGTGATTTCACGCTTGCCATCTTCGTGGTGGTTCTGGGCCTTTGGGTGGGCGCCGCATTGACGCTCCAGTTCGGCGAAAATGCGATAATTGCCATCGCGTTTCAGCTCGTCGAGCTGGCTCTGAAACAGGCGGTCAAAGTCCATGGGCGTCCTCACTCAGTCTAGTCTTTGGTGTCTTGTCTTGTTGGGCGGGGGCGGGCAGCAGCCAACGCCATAGTTTTTCGTCCGGAAGCTTTGCGACCATGAACCAGTGTTCCAGCAGCGCCAGCGCGGTCAGCGCCGCCAAAAGGGCAAAACCCGTGGTCGCAGCGGGGGTGGACGCCGCATAGATCCGTTCGATCCAGCAGGTCATGGCAAAGGTCAGGGCCGTGACGGAATAGGGGAACAGCCAGTTCATGCGGTCATGATGAAAATGGCTGGGCAGATGCGCCAAGGGGGTTGGCAGGAATTCGGTGTTTATCTTGGGCACACCGAGAAACAGGTTCAGCTTGGCGCTGATCCGGGCAAAGAACAGGATTGCGAAGGTCCAGAACCCGAAACTGTTCTGCGCTTCGGCCACAAGGAACCCCATGACAATCAGCGCCCCGACCAAGGCCATTTCGTGATAGGCGATGGTGCCCCAGGCCCGCAGGAAGCGTTCCCATTCGGGGATGTCCTTTGGGCAGGTCGTCTGGTTCGGCCCCGTGACCAACCCGGTCAGAAAGGCGATTTCGATCCACCCCCAGATTGCCAGCGCGCTGACAAAGGCCAGCACCACCGATCCGGTTGTATCCTGCGACAGCGTTTGGGTGAATCCGACCCAGCCCAACGCGAACAAGGGCAGGCTGATCAGGGCGGCGCGGGTTTGGGCCGCACCGCCACGCTTGTCGGCATATTTGACCAACATCAGGATCGCCCCGGTGGAGAACCACCAAAGGAACAAGGCCCCAAGGGCTGCGATCCAAGGGTTGGACAGCATCAGTACGCCGGCTCCATCCGGGTGTTGACGGGCATGTCGGATTTCACCGACGGGATGGTGTAGAGCGAGACGAACGCAAGTGCGGCGCGCGCCCCGGCGCTGGCCTTGCCGACCAACTTGGCGACGCCGCGTTTCTGATCCGCTTCGGCCATATCGGCGCTGGCCTTCTGCAAACGCTTCAGGTTCGGCATCCAGCGCGGGTGGTCGATGTCCAGCATGATCGGGAAAATCTGCTGGCTGATATCAGACGTCTTGCGGAACACTTCCTGCCCGTACCAGTCGGTATCGACGCCCAGCGCCTCGTGGAACTTGGGCCGCTGGTGGTCGCGCACATACATCGTGCTGAAGACGGCGGTCAGGAAGAACTTGATCCACCAAACGTTGACGCCACTGGTCAGCTTGGGGTCCGTCTTCATCAGCAGGGCGAACGCTTCGCCATGGCTGAACTCGTCGTTGCACCATTCCTCGAACCACTTGAAGATCGGGT
>CAZIKH010000157.1:0-5687 GCA_964539755.1 uncultured Dinoroseobacter sp.
GTGATCGACATCCTGAAAGAGGTCGATTTCCACCCCGAGGAACTGCGCGCCGAGGATTTCGTGACCGAAGGCTTCAACGGCGTGATGTGCGTCGAAGCCGGTGGTCCGCCTGCGGGCACAGGCTGCGGCGGCTATGTCGTCGGCCAGACCGTGAAGCTGCTGAAACAGCACCACCTGCTGGAAGACACCGATGTGGTGCTGTTCGACGTGCTGGGCGACGTGGTCTGCGGCGGTTTTGCAGCCCCCCTGCAACATGCCGACCGCGCCGTGATTGTCACCGCGAACGACTTTGACAGCATCTACGCGATGAACCGCATCATCGCCGCCGTTCAGGCCAAGTCGAAGAACTACAACGTGCGGCTTGCGGGCTGCGTCGCCAATCGGTCCGAAACGACCGAGGAAGTCGACCGCTATTGCGACCGCGTCGGCTTCAAGAAGATCGCGCATATGCCCGCCGTCGATGCGATCCGCCGCTCGCGCCTGAAGAAGAAGACGCTGTTCGAGATGCCCGATGACGAGGACATCGTGCGCTGCCGTGCCGAATACGTCCGCCTTGCCGAAACGCTGTGGAACGGGACCGAACCGCTGGCCCCCGCCCCGCTGCCGGATCGCGAAATCTTTGAATTGCTCGGGTTCGATTGATGGCCGCTTATGACAGCACCCTGACGCGGGTCGAAGACTACTTCGACCGCACCGCGACCCAGACATGGGAGCGTCTGACCAGTGACGCGCCCGTGTCGAAGGTGCGCGAAACGGTTCGCAAGGGTCGGGACCGGATGCGGGCGATCATGCTGGATCGGCTGCCCGCCGATCTGACAGGGCGGCGCGTGCTGGATGCGGGCTGTGGCACTGGCATGGCCACGATCGAGCTGGCCGCGCGTGGCGCCGAAGTGGTGGCTGTCGATATCTCGCCTTCGCTTGTCGAGATCGCTCAGAAACGGTTGCCGACCGAATTGGCGGATCGGGTCACCTTCACCTCGGGGGACATGCTGGACCCAAGTCTGGGTACCTTCGACCACATGATCGCGATGGACAGCCTGATCTATTACGAAGCGTCGGATATCGGCTTGGCCCTTGCAGCCCTGAGCCCGCGTGTCGGATCGGCGGTCTTCACCGTTGCGCCCCGGACCCCGTTCCTGATGACCTTCTTTGCCATGGGGAAGGTGTTTCCGCGCAGCGACCGCAGCCCGGTCATGATTCCCCATGATCCCAAGCGCCTTCAGAAAGCCACCACAGCCGCCGGGGCCCCCGGCACCATCGCCGAGATCGAGCGTGTGACCAGCGGCTTCTACATTTCTACCTGTCTGGAGTATCGTCCGTGATCGTCCCTCAGGCGACATTCAAGCGGCTTGCGTCGCGCTTCCTGCCCTTTGCGGATGCCGCCAGCGAAAGCCTGCCCTTGGGCCAGTTGCTGCGCCTGAGCCTGTTCCAGATTTCGGTCGGGATGGCGACTGTCATGCTGCTGGGCACCCTGAACCGCGTCATGATCGTGGAACTGAGCGTGCCCGCGATGCTGGTCGCGGTGATGATCGCGATCCCGGTTCTGGTCGCGCCTTTCCGCGCGCTGTTGGGCTTCCGGTCCGACACCTATCGGTCCGCGATCGGGTGGAAGCGCATCCCCTATATGTGGTTCGGCACGCTGTGGCAGTTCGGCGGTCTGGCGATCATGCCGATGTGTCTGTTGGTGCTGGGCGGCGACAATTACTACACCGTTCCCTTCGCGGGCGAGGTGCTGGCGGCGCTGGCCTTCCTGATGACCGGCTTGGGGCTGCACATGACCCAAACCGCCGGTCTGGCCTTGGCCAGCGACCGTGCCAGCGATGAAACCCGCCCCCGAGTGGTGGCGCTGCTTTATGTGATGTTCCTGATTGGCATGGGCGTCAGCGCCTTGGTGATCGGCTATCTGCTGCGCGATTTCGGCAACATCAAGCTGATCCAGGTGGTGCAGGGCACAGCGGCGCTGACGTTGATCCTGAACCTGATCGCCCTGTGGAAACAGGAAACCGTGCGCCCGATGTCCAAATCGGAACGCGAAGCCCCGCGTCCGTCTTTCCGTGACGCTTGGGACGATTTCACGGCGGGTGGCGACGCGGGTCGGCTGTTGGTTGTCGTGTTCCTTGGCACGCTGGGCTTCACCATGCAGGACGTCCTGCTGGAACCCTATGGCGGCGAAATTCTGGGTCTGAGTGTTTCTGCAACGACTTTCCTGACCGCCATGTGGGCCATTGGCGCCTTGATCGGCTTCGCCTTGGCTGCGCGCTGGCTGGCAAATGGCATCAATCCCTATCGCATGGGCGCAAGGGGTCTGCTGGTCGGTCTGGTCGCGTTTTCAGCCGTCATCTTTGCCGCCCCGATGAACAGTGCGCAGATCTTCTTTCTGGGCGCTGGTCTGATCGGCCTTGGTGGCGGGCTGTTTTCCGTATCCACCCTGACCGCCGCCATGACCATGCCGGTTGAAGGTATCGCGGGCCGCGGCTTGGCCTTGGGGGCATGGGGCGCGGCGCAAGCGACCGCTGCCGGTGTCGGCGTCGCCTTGGGCGGCACCATCCGCGACGTCATCAACACCCAGGTTCTGTCGGGCAATATTGCCGCCGATTTCGTCGGACCCGCCCTTGGGTATTCCGTCGTCTATCACCTCGAGATCGGATTGATCTTCGTGACACTCGTCGCGCTTGGGCCGCTTGTGCGGACCCGGGCGTCCTTCAAACGCGGGGAGGTCGACAAGATCGGGCTCGCCGATTTCCCCACCTGAAACGCGCAACGAAAGGACCCTTCCCATGGAAGCCACATTTTTCGGAGAATTCGATCTTGCCAGCCTGTCGATCTGGCTGTTCTGGGGCTTCTTCGCCCTGCTGATCTACTACCTGCAAACGGAAAACATGCGGGAAGGCTATCCGCTGGAGGATGACAACGGCGATCCGGCAGCCAACCAAGGCCCGTTCCCGGTGCCGTCGCCCAAGACCTTCAAGCTGCCGCATGGCCGGGGCGAAGTGACCGTGCCCGGGCCGGATTACCAAGCGCGCGAAAACCTGGCGCTGGCCCGCACATCCGAAGCCAACGGCTTTCCGATGGAACCCACCGGCGATCCGATGGTCGATGGGGTTGGCCCGGCCAGCTGGGCCGCGCGCCGCGATGTGCCTGAACTGGACGGTCATGGGCATCCGAAGATCGTGCCGATGTCTGGCAATGACACCTTCCGGGTGTCGGCGGGCCGCGACCCGATGGGTCTGCCTGTCGAAGCGGGCGACAAGGAAATTGTGGGCGTCATCAGCGATATGTGGATCGACGAACCCGAACAGCTGGTCCGGTATCTGGAAGTCGAACTGGACGAGGCCCATGGGGGCGGCAAGCGCCTGATCCCGATGACGCTGTTGCGCATCAAGTCGGACCGTGTGTCGGTGCATGCCATCTATGGCAAGCACTTCGCCAATGTCCCCAAGACGAAATCGTCCACGCAGGTGACCTTGCTCGAAGAAGACAAGATCTGCGGGTACTATGGCGGCGGCAAGTTGTATGCGGATTCCGCGCGGCTTGAGCCCCAGTTGTAAGGGGGCCGCGCCATGAGCCACGACGATTTCGAAATCGAGCCGGTCGAAGGCCTGCCCGAACTGCCACCCGAAGGGGAAGTGATCCTGTGGCAAGGCAAACCGGATTGGTGGACCCTTGCCAAGGAAAGCCTCGCGCTGCGCGGCGTGATGATCTACTTCGCCTTCCTTGGGGCGTGGCGGTCCGTCGCCTTGATGGCGGAACGCGATGTTCTGACCAGCGTGAAAGGCGCGCTTCCGTTCTTGATCCTTGGCGGGATCGTCGTGGCCATTCTGACCGTCATCGCCCTGACACAGGCTTTGACGACGATGTACACGATCACAAATCGCCGGGTGGCGATGCGGATCGGGGCTGCGCTGAACGTCACGTACAACCTGCCCTATCGCTGGATTGAAAGTGCCGATCTGGACCTGCGCAAATCGGGCACGGGCACCATCGCGCTGAAACTGAAAGGCGACACGCGTCTTGGCTACCTGATGCTGTGGCCGCATGTGCGCCCTTGGTACATCAAAGAACCGCAGCCCGCGCTGCGCTGCATCAAGGACGCGCAGAGCGTGGCGGATATACTTGCCACTGCGGCGTCCACCCAAGTCATTTCAACCCGCTCGGAAGACAAGGACGCCCAGACCCCGTCCGATCTGTCTGCCGTGCCCGCCGAATAAGGAGTTATGGGACGATGAACGACCGATCCTTTGCCCATGAACAGCTGCGCGAGCGCGACCGGGAAATGATCCCGTCGGTGCTGTTGCGTGCGATGCTGTTTCTTGTGCTTGCCGTCTTGGTGATCGTGGCCTTTGCCCGACTGACCGACAGGCCCTTGGAAGCAACCCGCCCGGAAGGGGTTCCGGTTGTCCAAGAACGCAGCTTGCAAATCTTTGGGGACATGTCCGGGGCCGCGCGTGTTCTGGATGAAAACGGCGTGGTGATCGCCGACCTTTCGCCCGAAGAAGGCGGCTTCATTTCGGGTATGTCCCGCGTCTTGTCGCGCGAACGGATGAAGGTCGGTGTGCCCGACAGCGCGCCTGTCCGGCTAGTTCTTTATGCCGACGGTCACCTCGCCCTGTTCGATGACACCACCGGATGGACCGCGCAGATCGCCGGGTTCGGTGCGGACAACAAAGCGGCCTTTGCGCGCCTATTGGAGGACTGAGACATGGGCATTTTCACCCGAACCAAAGAAACCGCGCCCTGCGTCGTGACCATCAGCCATCGCTTCGAAGAATTGTCCGCGCATGTGAAGTTCACCAATGGGGCCGTTGTGCATCCCGGTGATGCCGTTCAGGTCAAGGGCCCCGAAATCATGGCGCCCTATGGCGAGGTCATCACCGAAGATCGCACCGCCATCATCACGCGGGCCAGCGCGCTGGAACGCCTGTGGACCCGCATGACCGGCGATTTCGAATTCATGGAACTCTGCGAGTTCAGCTTTTCCGAGGAGGTCACGCTGTGAACATCCAAACCCCGACCCATTCCGCCGATGCCACCACTGTTGAAGAAGGCCTGGCGATTCAGGAAGAGCTGGCGAAGTTCGACAGCGAGGCCGCGACCGCCGTTGCGATGCAGAACACGCTGCTGACCCCGCGGTTCTATACCACCGACTTCGACGAACTGGACGCGATCAAGGTCGATCATATCCGGGAAGACTGGGACCCGCTGATTGCGCAGATGGTCAGCGACCCCAACAAGGGCCATTTCAAGAAGAACGAAGACTGGGATCATGTCGATTGGGACGGGATGGAACCTGCCCTGAAGAAGGAATTCATCGACTTCCTGATCTCATCCTGCACAGCCGAATTTTCGGGCTGTGTGCTTTACAAGGAAATGAAGCGGCGCGGTGCCAACAAGGACATAACCCAGTTGTTCCAGTTGATGGCGCGGGATGAAGCCCGGCACGCCGGCTTTATCAATGATGCGCTGCGCGAGGCGGGCATTGCCGTGAACCTTGGCTTCCTGACCCAGCAGAAGAAATACACCTACTTCCGGCCCAAGTTCATCTACTACGCGACCTACCTGTCCGAAAAGATCGGCTATGCGCGGTATATCACGATCTTCCGGCATCTGGAGAAGCACCCCGAGAAGCGGTTCCACCCGATCTTCAAGTGGTTCGAGGAATGGTGCAACGACGAGTTCAGCCATGGCGA
>CAZIKH010000158.1:0-5621 GCA_964539755.1 uncultured Dinoroseobacter sp.
ATCCTCGAAGGCCGCTCGCTGATGCCGTGGCTGCGCGGGGAAACCCCCGATTGGCGCGCCTATGTGATCAGCGAATACGATTATTCCGTCACGCCCATGGCGGCGAAGCTGGGCGTTCGCCCCAAGGATGCGCGCCTGTTCATGGTGTATGACGGGCGCTACAAGCTGATGCATGCCGAAGGCGGGTTCCGCCCCATGCTGTTCGATCTGGAAACCGATCCCGACGAATTCGACGATCTGGCCAAAGGCACGGACCATGCTGCGGTGATCGCGCGGCTTTACGATCATCTGGCCCAATGGGGGCGGCGCTGCGCACAGCGCGTCACCCGGTCGGATGCCGATTTGCTGGCGATGCGGGGGCGGTCCATGCGCCGGGGCATTCTGCCGTTTCTGGCCGATGGCACCGAGGTCCCCGAGGAATTGCTGGTCGCCTATACCGGCCCGGCCCCGCAGGTCTTTGTCCCGCAACAGGCGGAGGACCCCGATGCCCCATCCTGAGCTTGTCGCGCAGTCCGCGCAATTTCCCAAAGGCGTGCAGAGCTTGGCCCCGGGGATCTGGGGCGCAATCGGCTATGCCGCCTCGAATGTCTATGCAATCGAAGGCGCGCACAGCCTGACCATCGTGGACACGACCGAAAGCACGAAAGCCGCCGAAAACATCCTGACGGATTTGCGCGCGGTGACCGACAAGCCGGTCGGGCGGCTGATCTACACCCATTCGCACCGCGATCACATCTCGGGCAGCACGGTCTTTGCCGGGGGCGCCGAGCTGCCGATCTGGGCGGCGGCGGGCTTTGCATCGGACCTTGTGGCGGTGGATGCGTCGGGGATCGCGCCCAATGCCGCCCTGATGCGCCGCACGCAGGCGCAATTCGGCATCGGCTTGCCGCCCGAGGGGCGGATTTCGCTGGGCGTGGGTCCCGGCGACCGCCCGATGCAGGGGCTGGGCGCGGGCTATTTGCCGCCCACCCATTGGGTCGAGGCCGATCTGGAGGTCGATCTGGACGGCGTCGCCGCCCGGCTGATCCTTGCGCCGGGCGAAACCGCCGATCACATGCTGGTCTGGCTGCCCGAACGCGGCGTGCTGGTGTCGGGCGACAACTGGTATCACGCCTTCCCGAACCTTTATGCCATTCGCGGAACCCCCTACCGGGATTTCGCGGCTTGGGCCGACAGTCTGGACCAGATGGCGGCGATTGGCGCGGATGTGCTGGCGCCGGGCCATACCGCGCCGGTGCGCGGGGCCGCGCAGGTGCGCCGGGTCCTGACCACCACGCGCGATGCGATCCGGCATGTGATGCGGGAAACCGCGCGGGGCATGGATGCGGGCCGCGCGCTCGACGACATCGTGGCCGACCTGACCTTGCCGTCCGATCTGGCCGATCTGCCGTGGCTGCGCGAATTCTACGGCAAGCTGGGCTGGTCGGCGCGCGCCTTCGCGGCGGGCACCTTGGGCTGGTATGACGGCAACCCGACCCATCTGGGCACGCTGTCCAGCGCGGCGCGGGCCGGGCATCTGGCCCGCTTGGCGGGCGGGGTGGCGGGCCTGTGGCAGGCGGCGCGCGACACCGACGATCTGCAATGGCGGATGGAACTGTGCGACCACCTGATCGCATTGGGCGAGGCCGCCGAGGGGCTGAAGGCCGACACGATGGACGCCTTGGCCGAGATCGAGATCAACGCGACCGCGCGCAACACCTATCTGTGGGACGCCGCGCGGCTGCGCCAGACAGGGGCGGCGACATGACCCCGGCTGCGACCCAGACCGCTGGCAAGGCCTTGGCCTGCCTGTTCACGCTGGTCATCATCCTTTATGCGGCCTCGGGGCCTTTGGGGGAATTCGTTCGCTGGGTCATCGAAAGCACCACCCCCGATTTCGAGGACCTGTCGCGCCGCGACCAACGGCTGTTGTTGCGCGAACATTGGCTGGGCGCGGCCTATCGCGGCTTGGAACGGGCGTTCTTCTTGCCCACGGGGCTGATCCTTGGCCTGCCGATCCTTTTGTCCTTTGCGATCTCGTTTCTGGGTTTGCCGAACCAACGGCCCTGGCTGGCGGTCGCGCTGACGGCGCTGTCCACGGTGGTGTTTCTGGCGTGGATCGTGCGGCTGTTTGCGGTCGATGGCGGGGCGGTGCCCAGTGCGCGGGCGGTCGATTTCTGGCTGTTCCCGGTGGCGACGCTGCTGGTGCTGTATCTGACATGGCGGCAATTCGGCGGCTTCATCGTCGGGTTCTGCCTGTTCTGGATCGTCTATTTCTTCGTGCGGGGCTGGCTGCCCGACTGGACCGGGATCTTTGCCGGGTCCGAAAGCACGTTGGCCCAATCCATGCGGTCGATGGTGCTGAATTTCTGGGCGCAGACCGGGGGCATGTTCGGCCAGCCCTTGCAGGTGGTGTCGGGCAATGTGCTGATCTTCATCGTGTTCGGCGCGGTCCTGATGGCGTCGGGGGCGGGGGATCTGCTGATGAAGATCGCCAATCGCCTGACCGGGGGGCTGGTGGGCGGCGCGGCCCATGCGGCGATTGCCTCGTCGGCGCTGTTCGGCACCTTGTCGGGGGCGGCCATTTCCAACGTCGTGTCCACCGGGGTGATGACGATCCCGGTGATCAAGAAATCGGGCTTCAAGCCGGCCTTTGCGGCGGCGGTCGAGGCCTCGGCCTCGACCGGGGGCCAGATCATGCCGCCCGTGATGGGGGTGGTGGCCTTCTTCGTGGCGGGCCAGATCGGGCTGGAATACCGCTATATCGTGGTGGCCGCGATCGTGCCGGCGGCGATGTTCTATCTGGGCCTGTTCCTGACCGTCTATTTCGAGGCGCGCCGCCAAGGCATCGGGGCCTTGCCGCGCGCGGAACGCCCCGGATTGACCGGGCGCGAAAAGCTGCAATGCCTTGTCTTCCTGCTGCCCTTGGGGACGCTGTGCTATTTCCTGTTCGCGCAACCCTCGGTGCCCAAGGCGGGGTTCTATGGGTTCGTCGTGGCGCTGGCGGCGTCCTTGGCGCTGTTTCCCGGCTTCCGGTCTTGGCGCACGGTCTATGACGCCTTTGCCAATGCCGGGCGCATGGCGGCGTCCATTGTCGTGATCGTGGCCGCCATCGGCCTGATCGTCGGCCTGATCCAGGTGTCGGGCTTTTCCGGGCGGTTGTCCTTGTTGTTGGCGCAACTGGCCGACGGGCCCTTGTTCCTGACCTTGGTCGTGGTGGCCTTGGGCGCAATCGTGCTGGGCATGGGGCTGCCGCCGGGGGCGACCTATTTCATCATCGTCATCGCGCTGAGTTCCGGCATCGAGGCGGTGGGGATCGCGCCGCTGACCCTGCATCTGTTCGTGGTCTTCTTTGCGGTCCTGTCCACCGTCACGCCGCCCGTGGCGCTGGCGGCCTTCGCGGCGGCCCCCATCGCCGGGGCCGATCCGGTGCGCACCGGGTTTCAGGCGGCGCGGCTGTCCTTGGCGGGGTTCTTGATCCCCTTCGTTTTCGTCTATCACCCGGCGGTTCTGTACAAGTTGCAGGTCGCCTTCGAATGGTTCGGCGAAGACCGGGTCACATCCCGCGCGATGATCGATATCGGCACGGTCACTTGGGGCGATCTGGGCTGGATCCTGCTGGCCTTCACCTTGGCGTGCTGGCTGCTGACCTCGGCCCTGACCGGGTTCGAAAAACACCGCCTTGGCCTGTGGGAACGCGTCTTGCGCGTCTTGGCCGGGGGGGCCGTGCTGGTGCCCAGCCTGACCGTGGCGGGCCCAGCCTTTCTTGCCGGGATCGGATTGATCCTTGGCCACCGCTTCCTGAACCGGGAGCCAAACAGGTTCGACCCAAAGTCGGGCTGATGCATCATCCAGGGAGGACCACCGATGCGATTGATACCCCTTACCGCCGTAACGGCCCTGTGCCTGTCCGGCACGGCCTTTGCCGAAACCCAAACCCTGCGCATGGCGACCATCGCGCCCAATCTGGGGGCGGCGATTTCCATGTCGACCTTTGCCAATGTGGTGAATGACAACCTCGAGGGCGTCGAGATCGAGGTCTCGGGCGGGGGGGCGGCCACCGTCCATATGCTGGAAGTGGGCCGGGGCAACCTTGAGATGTCGATGACCTCGCCCGTGGTCTATAACCTGATGTCGAATGGCGCGGCGATGTATGCCAATGAAGCCGATGCGCCGGAACTGGCCAAGAATGTCAGCCTGCTGATGTGGTATCCTTACGGCGTTTATCACTTTGCGGTGCGCGCCGACAGCGACATCCAGTTGCTGGACGATCTGGAAGGGGCTTCGGTTTTTCTGGGGCCGCAAGGGGGCGGGGCCTATAACGCCGCGCGCGGCTGGATCGAGGCAACCACCGGCCTTGTCGCGGGCGAGGATTACGAGGCCATCGTCGCCAATTGGCAGACCGGCTATCAGGCCTTTCTGGACGGCAATATCGATGTCTATGTGAATGGCTGTATCGATCCCTGCGGGCAGTTCCTGCAATTCACCGAGACCGAAGAAGTGCGGTTCCTCGGGGCCGAAAGCACCGAAGGCGAGGCGGTCGAAAACTTTCTGGGCGCATTCCGCTATTTCGCGGAAATCCCCGCCGGGGTTTATGACGGGCAGCGCAATGACGGGCCGGTGACATCCTTTGACACCGCCGTGGGCATCGCGGTGCGCAGCGATCTGGACGAAGAGCTGATCTACAACATCACCAAGACCTTCTGGGACAATCTGGATCAGGTGACCTCGGACGCGCCGTGGGCGAAGGCGCTGAACCTTGAATTCGCGGCCTCGAAACGCGGGCTGGCGGAATTGCATCCGGGCGCTGCGCGCTATTACCGCGAAGTCGGGGTGCTGAACTAGGACCAAGGCAGCGGGGCGTCCCGTTGGGGGCGTCCCGCATCCAGCTTCAGGAGGACGCCATGAAAGTCGCCTTGACCGGCGGGGCCACCGGGATCGGTGCGGCCTTGGTCGAAAAACTGCACGCGGCGGGTCATCACGTGACGGCCTTCGACATCGCCCGGCCCCAAGGCCCGGTGGATCGCTGGGTGGAAACCGATCTGGCCGAGCCTGCCGCGATTGCGGCGGCGCTGGCGCAGGCCGACGGTCCCTATGACGCGCTCTTGAACAATGCAGGCTTGCCGCCGCGCGACGGGCTGACCGAGGCCATCCTGAAGGTGAATTTCTTCGGGCTGCGCGCCTTTCTGGACGGGATGCTGGACCATCTGGCCCCCGGCGCGGCCATCGTGAACACCGCTTCGCGCGCGGGGGCGTTCTGGCGGGACAATCTGGAGCAGGTCAAGGCGTTGATGGCGCTGCCGGGACCCGAGGCGGTGCCCGCCTTCGTGGCCGCGCAGGGCCTTGATCCCGTGCGCGCCTATAACCTGTCGAAAGAGGCGGTGATCGTGCTGACCATGGCGCGCACCGAAGACATGATCGCCCGCGGGCTGCGGATGAATTGCGTCAGCCCGGCGGCGGTCAGCACCGGCATTCTGCAGGACTTCCAGACCGCCTTCGGCCCCGCCGTGGGCCGCAACATCGCCCGCGTCGGACGGCCCGGCCTGCCCGAGGAGGTCGCGGATGTCATCCTGTATCTGGCCAGCCCGGCCAGCCATTGGCTGAAGGGGATCGACCTGCCCATTGACGGCGGGATGGGGGCG
>CAZIKH010000159.1:0-5602 GCA_964539755.1 uncultured Dinoroseobacter sp.
GCGGGTCTTGAAGAACCGCGCCATCCACAGCCATTTGTCGAGGCGTTGGGTGGGGGCGGCCGGGTCGGTCAGGTCTTGTCCTTCAATCCCATCAGCGCCTGCGCGAAGGGGTTGTCGGGGTCGATCTTCTTTTCCTTGCGCGGTGGGCGGGCTTCGAACTGGCGCGGGCCATCGGGTTTGCCCTTGCCCTTGCCGCCGGGCTTGCCGCCCTTGCCGCGCGGGGCGTCGCCGCGTTTGCCGCCCGCGGGTTTGCCGTCGCGCTTGGCCCCGTCGGGACGCTTGCCGCGGCCTTGCTGCGGGCGCGGACGCGGGGCCCATTTGAAGGTGTAGAAGACCTCCATCTCGACCGGGGGTTCGGCGGGCTGGGCGTCGCCGGACGCGTCCGCCGCGTCGAGGGCGGCATCGGCGGTCATCGCGGCCTCGGCCCCCTCGCCCGCCTCGGATTCGGCTTTGACACGGGCCAGTTCGGCCTCGGTCGCGGCGGCGGCTTCGGCGGCGATGTCTTCGGCGCTGAGTTCCTTTTTCGCGGGTTCGGCGGCTTTGGTCTTTTCGCGTTCCCCGCGTTCCGCGGCATAGCCGAGCCCCTGCATGAGGTCGGCGAATTGTTCCAAGGTCATGCCGGTGATCGACAGCATGTCGGGTGTGGCTTCGAACCCGGCGCGCGTGTCAACGCCGCGCAGCATATCCGCCAACCGTTCCAGCATGTCGATGCGGATCGCCCGCGCCCCGGCGGCGCGATAGCCGGATTGGGCGTAGATCATCGGGTCGATGTCGCCGATCACCGGGATCGTCACAAGGCCGGGCGGCGGGGATTCGGGGAAGGTGTCCAGACCTTGATCCAGCGACCACAGCACCAGACGCAGGCGCGTCGGCGCGGGTTTCAGCAGAAGCGGCAGGAAGATCGTGAACTGCCCAAAGCGAATGCCATGCTTGCGCAGCGCACCGCGCGCGTCCTGATCCAGCGCCTTGACATCGGCGGCCACTTTTTCGCGCGGGATCACGCCCATCGCTTCGACCATCTGGAAGGCAAAGCCGCGCGCAAGGCCGGTCAGGGCTTCGTCACGGCTCATGGCGAGCAGCGGTTCGAACAGGGCCGCGATCTTGCGGTCGATGAAATGCTGCAGGCGGCGCTGCACCTTCTGGGCCACATCGGCCCCGGCTTCGTCATCGACAAAGGCCTGCACCTGCGGCTTCATCGGATCAGCGCCCTTGACCAGCTTGCCGACGGCCCGGTCGCCCCACATCAGGCCGCCCTGTTCGGTGAAGTCGATTTCCGTGTCCGGGGCGTTGTAGAACCGATCCGCCCGCAGGTGGAATTCGGGCGCAAGCGCGGCCACCGATGCCGCACGCACCGCCTTTTCTTCTTCGGGGGTTGCGGATTTCTCGGGGCGGAAGCGGAACCCGTCGAGCTTGCCAATCAACTGGCCCTCAACCATCACTTCGCCGTTTTCATTCACCTCGGCCACAAGGCTCTCCTTCTGTTTCAATCGGCGCATCAAGACGCTTGTGCGCCGATCGACAAATTTTTCCGTCAGCCGCGCATGCAACGCGTCGGACAGGCGGTCTTCTACAGCGCGGGTTTCCCCCCGCCAATGGCTTTCGTCCTCGATCCAGCCGCTGCGTTGCGCGACATAGGTCCATGTCCGAATATACGCCAGACGTTTCGATACTGTGTCGATGTTGCCGTCGATGCGGTCAATCCGCCCGATCTGTGTGGCAAACCAGCCCTGCGGCACGCGGCCATCGTCGTGCAGAAAGCCGAAGATGCGCGCCAGAAGGCTGGCATGTTCCGCCGCCGAAATGCCGCGAAAATCGGGAATCCGGCACACATCCCACAGCAATTGCACATCGCGCGGGCTGGACAGGCGCGCGGCCACCTCGGCCTGCTCGGACACGGCCTTCAGCGCCAGTTGATCGTCGGCCTCGCGCGCGCGCACCAGCCAGGCGCTGGCCGGGTCCGCCGGATCGGGCGGGGCTTCCAGCGCGGCCAGCAGATGCGCAACCGAGCCGAAGCGCAGCTTGTCATTGCGCCATTGCAGACGCTGGATCGGGGTGAAGCGGCTGTCCTGAATGGCTTGGACATAGTCATCCGGCAGGGGGCCGGCCTCGCCCGTCACGCCGAAGGTGCCGGGGGTGGTATAGCGCCCGGCCCGGCCCGCGATCTGGGCCAATTCGTTGGGGGCCAGCGGACGGATGCGGCGTCCGTCGAATTTCGAGGTCGCTGAAAAGGCGACATGCGACACATCGAGGTTCAGCCCCATGCCGATGGCATCGGTCGCCACAAGAAAATCCACATCGCCGTTCTGATAGAGATCGACTTGGGCGTTGCGGGTGCGCGGGGACAGCGCCCCCATGACCACGGCACAGCCGCCGCGTTGACGCCGGATCAGTTCGGCCATGGCATAGACCTGATCGACCGAGAAACCGACGATCGCGCTGCGCGGCTTCATGCGGCTGATCTTCTTCGACCCGGTATAGGTCAGGTCCGAAAAGCGGTCGCGTTTCAGGAATTGGGCTTTGGGGATCAGGGCGGCGATGGCCCCGCGCATGGTGTCTGCACCCAGAAACAGGGTTTCGTGCTGGCCACGCGCGTTCAGCAGGCGGTCGGTGAAGACATGGCCGCGCTCTGGATCGGCACAGAGCTGGATTTCATCCACCGCCACGAAGTCGGCCCCGATTTCGGTGGGCATCGCTTCGACGGTGGCGACCCAGTATTGCACCCGTTCGGGCACGATCCGTTCTTCGCCGGTGACCAAGGCCACCACCGAAGGGCCGCGCAGCGCAACGATCTTGTCATAAACCTCGCGCGCCAGAAGGCGCAGCGGCAGGCCGATGACACCGGTGCGGTGCGCCAACATGCGTTCCAAAGCGTAATGGGTCTTGCCGGTATTGGTCGGCCCAAGGACCGCAACGATCCGTCCGGGGGCCGCCCCCGCGTTCTGCCTGCCTGCCATGCCCAAATCCCCCGGTCGCCAGGTCGCCGGATCAGATGTCTTGGCCGCCCGCCGTCGCTTCCAGCCGCTCTAACAGGTCTTTTAGGTCGGGGTCGTTGGGATGTATAGACGCCGCCATGCGAAAGGCGCGCAAGGCAAGGTCTTCCTGCCCCATTTCGCGCATGATCAAGCCAAGTCCTTGCAGGGCGTTGAAATGGCGTGGTTCGAGCGCCAGCACGCGCTGCACGTCTTCCAAGGCCGGACCATACTGGTTGTTGGCAAAAAAGGCCGTCGCGCGGGCATTCCAGCCTTCGGCGAAGTCGGGCGCGTGGTCCGTCAGGGCGGTCAAATGGTCGATCGCCGCGTCATAGTCGTTGGCTTCCAGCGCTTCGCGCCCGCGCCGCAGCAAAAGGTCCATCGCGGCGGACCCGCTTTGCGACCAAAGCCGCGCGATCTGGTTTTCCACCGATTCCCATTCGGCCAGATCGGGCACGGCAAGGCGTTCCAAGAGACCGTCGATCTGGGCGGCGCGGTCCTCGGCCGGCGATTGCGCGCCAGCGGCCGTCACCGAAAGGGTCAGGAAAAGTGCCGTGACGACACTGTTGAGAGGGACTGTCACAAAACGCATCATGGCTTAAGTGTAACGCAGTTCCGCGCGATGACGAGTCCCCGCGCGATCACAGCTTAAGGAGACGTGAGGATGAGCGATATGATTGAGAAGGCCGTGGCGGTGCTGGCTGAAAAAGTGGGCAGTTTCGACGGGTCGGTGAAGTTCGTGATCGAAGATGAAGGCGCGATCATGCTGGACGATGCCGGGGTGCGCGCGGGCGATGAAGAGGCGGCTTGCACGCTGACCGCGTCGTCCGAGACCTTTCAGGGGATCTTGTCGGGCGATGTGAACCCGACCACCGCCTTCATGACGGGCAAGCTGAAACTGGATGGCGACATGGGCCAAGCCATGCGTCTGGGCGGCGCCCTGAGCTGAGCCGGATGGACCCGGCCCCCTATCACGCCGATCTGGCGCAGGCCCCCGAAGGCACCGAAGCCCTGTGGGTTCGGGCCGAGGATGGCCTGCGCCTGCGCGTGGCCCTGACCCCGGTTGCAGGGGCCAAGGGCACCGTTCTTGTGTTCCCGGGCCGCACCGAGGTGGTCGAGAAATACGGGCGTGTCGCGGCGCGACTGGCCGAGGCGGGCTGGGCCAGCGCCAGCATCGACTGGCGCGGTCAGGGTCTGGCCGACCGGTTGCTGGACGATCCGCTGATCGGGCATGTCCGGGCCTTTGGCGATTACCAGCGCGATGTGGCGGCGATGGTCGCGGCGGTGCGGGCGCGCTTGCCGGGACCCTATATGCTGATCGGGCATTCGCTGGGCGGGGCGATTGGCCTGCGCGCGGTGCTGGAAGGGATCGACGTGCGCGCGGCGGCGTTTTCGGGGCCGATGTGGGGGATCGCCATGCCGCCCTTGCAACGCCCCTTCAACTTGGCGCTGGCGTTTTTTCTGGACAGTTTCGGCAAGGGCGACATGCGCGCGCCCACGACGCCCAAGGAAGGCTATTTGCTGGAACACCCTTTCGAGGGCAACACGCTGACCACGGACCGGGGCGAATGGGACTATATGAAGGCCCAGATCGAGGCTGTCCCGGGGCTGCGTCTGGCGGGACCCAGCGTGCATTGGGTGCGCAAGGCGCTGGAGGAATGTGCGTGGCTGATGGCCCAACCGCCGCGCGACCTGCCGGTCCTGACCGGGATCGGCACCGACGAGGCGATCGTGTCCCAACCCGCCGCACGCGCGCGGATGGCGGCGTGGCCCAAGGGCGATTTGCTGGAAATTCCCGGTGCGCAGCATGAATTGCTGATGGAGGCCCCGGCCAAACGCGCCCTGTTTGAAGGCCAGGTGTTGGCGCTGTTTGAGAGTGTGCTTTAGGTCCCCCCAGACCTCGGCGCGCTGGTCAGGCGCGGGAATTCGAGTATTTATGGCCAGGAGAAGACGGGGAGCGCGCGCATGAAGATCGCCACATTCAACATCAACGGCATCAAGGCGCGGATCGAGGCGTTTCCGGCCTGGCTGGATGCGTTTCAACCCGATGTGGTGGTCGTTCAGGAGATCAAGTCGGTCGATGACGCCTTCCCGCGCGCGGTCTTCGAGGACCGCGGCTATGCCGTCGAAACCCATGGTCAGAAAAGCTTCAACGGGGTGGCGATCCTGTCGAAACTGCCTTTGGAGGATGTCACGCGCGGCCTGCCCGGCGATGACAGCGACGAACAGGCGCGCTGGATCGAAGGCACGGTGATCGGGGACAAGACCGCCGTGCGGGTCTGCGGGCTGTATCTGCCCAACGGCAATCCCGCGCCGGGGCCGAAATACGATTACAAACTGGCGTGGATGGACCGGTTGAAGGCGCGGGCCGAGGCCTTGTTGGCCGCCGAGGAACCCGCGCTGATGGCGGGGGATTACAACATCATTCCGCAGGACGAAGATGCCGCGCGGCCCGAGGCGTGGCGCGAGGATGCGCTGGCGCGGCCCGAATCGCGAGCCGCCTATCGCAAGATCCTGAATCTGGGCTTTACCGAAGCGATCCGTGCGCGGCACCCTGAACCGGGCCTCTATTCCTTTTGGGATTATCAGGCGGGCGCGTGGAACCGCAATGACGGCATCCGCATCGACCATGT
>CAZIKH010000160.1:0-5448 GCA_964539755.1 uncultured Dinoroseobacter sp.
ACTGGGTCTGGTGGTTGTAGCTTTTGACGCTGATCGTATCGACCATGCGGATGTCCAGCTCGCGCGCGACGATCATCGCGGGGGCCATGCCGCCCCGGGTGATGGCCACGACCGCGCGCCACCCCCCGTCATCGGGCCCGTGCCCGTCCAGACGCCAGGCCAGCGCGCGCGCATCGCGGTGCAACTGGTCCCAACTGACGTGAAAGCCCTTTTCATGCGGTAGACGGTCGGCAGCCATGGTGTTCTCCTTCAGGTCAGCGCGATGCGCGCCCCCAGCGCGCCCAGCAAGGTGGCAAAGGTCCGGTCCAGCCCGGTCTTGACCCGCCCATAGGCCGCGCGGGCGCGGGGCAGGGAAAAGACCCGGGCCACGATCACGTACCACGCGATCTCGACCCAGAAAATATTGAAGATGACCAAGGTCTTGTCGGCAAGGGTGGCCGCGACGGGCACAAAGCCCACAAAGACCGCGCCAAAAAACACCGCCGGCTTGGGATTGGCCAGAAAGGCCAGCAACCCCGCGCGGATCGAGGCGCGCAGATCGGGGGGCGCGGCCCCGTCGGCGATCCGGGGCATGGGCTGGGGGGCGGCGCGCCACAAGGAAACGGCGATCCACAGCAGGTACAGCCCGCCCAGAACCTTCAGCACGGTCAAGACGACAGGCGCCAGTTCAAAGACCAGCGCCAACCCCAGCAAGGCCGCCGCCGCCCAGATGGCGGCCCCGATGCCATAGCCGACGGCCAGACCGACCGCGGGCGCGAACCCTTCGGCGACGGCGGTGCGCACGGTCAGCACGAAGGTCGGGCCGGGGCTGATCGCGGCCAGCAAATGCACCAAGGCCACGGCCAGAAAGGCCGCGAAGGTCATCTCGAAGCTCACTTGCGGCCCGTGACGGCGTCGATATCGGGCGCATCAACCGCCTTCATGCCGACGACATGATAGCCCGCATCGACATGCAGGCATTCGCCCGTCACGCCCGAGCCGAGGTCCGACAGAAGGTAGAGCGCGGATTTGCCGACATCCTCGATGGTCACGTTGCGGCGCAGGGGCGAATTCAACTCGTTCCACTTCATGATATAGCGGAAATCGCCGATGCCGCTGGCGGCCAGCGTCTTGATCGGGCCCGCGCTGATCGAATTGACGCGGATGCCGTCCTTGCCCAGATCCTCGGCCAGATATTTGACCGACGCTTCCAGCGCCGCCTTGGCCACGCCCATCACGTTGTAATGCGGCATCACCTTTTCGGCCCCGTAATAGGTCAGGGTCAGCGCGCTGCCGCCATGGGACATCAGCTTTTCGGCGCGCTGCATCACGGCGGTGAAGGAATAGCACGAGATGTCCAGCGACATGGTGAAGTTGTCGCGCGTGGTGTCCAGATAGCGCCCGCGCAGCTGTTCCTTGTCGGAAAAGCCGATGGCATGGACGACGAAATCGAGGCTGCCCCACGCGTCGCGCACGCCGTCAAAGCACGCATCCAGCGAGGCTTCGTCGCTGACATCGCAGTCAAACAACTGCGTGACACCCAGTTTTTCGGCCAAGGGGGCGGCGCGCTTGCGGAAGGCGTCGCCCATATAGGTCAGCGCCAGTTCGGCCCCTTCGGTGTGCAGCGCCTGCGCAATCCCCCAAGCGATCGATTTGTCGTTGGCCAGCCCCATGATGAGGCCACGTTTCCCTGTCATCAAACCCATCGCGTGCTACCCTTTGCCTGACTTGAACGCTGCGTCCCTTTAGGCGATTGCCCTAGGCGCATCAAGGCTGCTGACCAAGGGGAAGACGATGACAGACCGCACTGGGATCTTTGCCGGGGATGACCCGTTTGCCTTGGCCCGCGCTTGGCTGGCCGAAGCCGAAGCGACCGAACCCAACGACCCGAACGCCATCGCGCTGGCCAGCGTCGATGCCGAGGGCTTGCCGAATGTGCGCATGGTGCTGCTGAAGGAAATCGAGCCCGCCGCCTTTGTCTTCTACACCAATTATGACAGCGCCAAGGGGCAGGAGTTGCAGGCCAGCGGCAAGGCGGCCTTCGTGCTGCACTGGAAATCGCTGCGCCGACAGATTCGCGTGCGCGGGCTGGTGGCCAAGGAAGACGGCCCGCAGGCCGACGCCTATTACAACAGCCGTTCGCTGCAAAGCCGGATCGGCGCTTGGGCCTCGCGCCAGTCGCGCCCCTTGTCGAGTCGTGCCGCCCTGATGGCCGAAGCCGCCAAGCAGGGCGTGCAGCACGGACCCCACCCCGCGCGCCCCCCGTTCTGGGGCGGGTTTCGCATTACGCCGCTGGAGATTGAATTTTGGGCAGATGGCGCCTTCCGGTTGCATGACCGATTTCAATGGCGTCGCGCGTCTGTGGAAAAGCCATGGGAAATCAGCCGTTTGAACCCGTGATCCCACGAAAACCGGCTTGCAATTTACGTCGCGACAGCCTTGCAATTCACGTTGCGTGAGTTGCAAGCTGTTAAAACTAAAGGTGTTTGGCTTGCGTTGCTTTGCAATTCGCGTCAGACTGACCCTACGGAAACAATGTTGGCTTTTCGACCTATCGGAAGTGCCCAGAGATGCTGAAGCCAGTGACTGACTCCCCCGCCATTCAAGGCCACGTCAAGTGGTTCGACCCGACCCGTGGCTTCGGGTTCCTTGTGTCTGAAACCGGCGGGCCGGACATCCTGTTGCATGCCAATGTCCTGCGGAACTTCGGACAGAACTCCATCGCCGAAGGCACGCCGGTCACGGTGCGGGTGCAGGAAACCGAGCGCGGGATGCAGGCGGTCGAGGTGGTGTCGATTCACGCCAAGCCCGCCGATCTGGACGCCGAGGACGATGTGGACCACAGCGACCTGCCGATGCAGCCCGCGCGGGTGAAGTGGTTCGACAAGGTCAAGGGGTTCGGCTTTGTGAATGTGCATGGCGTGCATGGCGATGTCTTCGTGCATATGGACGTGCTGCGTCGGTGCGGGTTTGCCGAATTGCAACCGGGCGAGGCGGTCACCGTGCGCTTGGGCGAAAGCGAGCGTGGCCCGCTGGCGCTGGAAGTCCTGAGCTGGGACGCCGCGTTGCAGGATTGACTTTCGGTCTGTCCCGTTCCCATCTGACATGCCAGACCCAGCAGATGGACCCCAAAATGCGTAACCGACCCCTTTGGATGGCCCGTGCCGTGATGTTGGCCTTTGGCGCCTGTGTCTGGCTGCTGGGGCCGGGCGCGGGGGGTCTGCGCGCCGACACATCTGTGCAGTGCAGCGCCGATACCGTCACGGTGACAGGGGATTTCGGCAAGGTCCGTTTCCGGGTCGAGATCGCCGATGACGATGCCGAACGCAGCCAAGGCCTGATGTTCGTGCGCGAGATGGCGCGCGACCGGGGGATGCTGTTTTTATGGGACCAACCGGGGCGGCGCACCTTCTGGATGCGCAATACCTATATCCCGCTGGACATGCTGTTCATCGGTCCGGACGGCGTGATCCGGCATCTGCACCACCGCGCGCAGCCCCTGTCGGATGACACCATCGACGGCGGCACGGGGGTGTCGGCGGTGCTGGAGATCAATGGCGGGCTGTCGCGCCGCTATGGCATCCGCGAAGGCGATCAGGTCTGGCATCCGGCCTTTGCGGCGGACGGCGTGCCGATCTGCGGATAGGGGCTTTTCAATTCGGGCCGGGTGGCCTAGAGGAAGGCTTCCGTGGACGGGGTGTGGCGCAGCCTGGTAGCGCACCTGTTTTGGGTACAGGGGGTCGTGAGTTCGAATCTCGCCGCCCCGACCACGGTTAACGCGCCTCATCCAGCAACAGACAGGTTTCCGAGTTCTGCACGCCCGGAATGTCCCGCACCGCGTTCAGCAGGCGGTCGAAGGCGGGCAGGCTGTCGGTGTCGATCCGCGCCACCAGATCCCACGCGCCATTGGTCGAATGCAGGTCGGTGATTTCCGGCAAGCGGCGCAGCGCGCGCACCACGCTGCGTTTGGTCGGGCCTTCCAGTTGCACCAGCATGACCGCGCGGATGCGGTTGGGGTCGTCTTGCAGGGCGGTTTCGATGGTAAAGCGGCGGATCACGCCCGTGCGCTGCAAGCGGTCCAGCCGGGTTTGCACGGTGGCGCGGCTGACGCCCAGCTGCGCGGCCAGCGTGGTGATCGACGCGCGGGCATCGGCCTTCAGGGCGGCGATCAGGGCGCGGTCGGTGTCTTCCATGGCGGGGCTTTCATTTTGCGCAAGGGGCTTGGCGAATTGGCAGCTATTCTGGCCATATTTTGCGATTTGACAACTGCGGCTTGGCGGTTTGCTTTGCGATAGCGGCGGAAACCCTGTTTTGGAGGTTCCGATGTCGCCTGTTTCCTGCACCCTTCTGGGCGTTCCCATGCAAGCTGGCACCAAGGTGCGCGGCTGCGTGATGGGGCCGGATGCCTATCGCTGCGCCGGGCTGGCCGAGGCCTTGTCCGATTTGGGCCATCCGGTCACCGATGCGGGCGATCTGGCCCCGGCGGGCCTGCGTGCCCTGTCCCATCCCAACCCGGCGCTGCACGCCTTGCCCGAGGTCGTCGCCTGGATCGAGGCGCTGCAAGAGGCCGGGTATGATCTGGTGCGCAAGGGCACGCTGCCAATATTTTTGGGCGGCGATCATGCGCTTGCGGCGGGGTCGGTGCCGGGGGTGGCGCGGGCCATGGCCGAGGCGGACACGCCGCTGTTCCTGCTGTGGCTGGATGCGCATCCCGACCTGCACGATCTGGACAGCACCGAAAGCGGCAATCTGCACGGCACGCCCGTTGCCTATCTGACCGGGCGGGACGGGTTTCAGGGGGTCTATCCCGAGCTGGCCGTGGCGGTGCCGCCGGAAAACGTCTGCATGATCGGCCTGCGGTCGGTGGACCGGGCCGAGCGCGACCGCTTGGCCGCGGGCGGGATCGAGGTGCATGACATGCGCGCCCTGGATGAAAATGGCGTCGTGGCCCCGCTGCGGGCGTTTCTGGATCGGGTCGCCTCGGTCGGTGGGCGCATCCATGTCAGTCTGGATGTCGATTTTCTGGACCCCGCGATTGCGCCCGCCGTGGGCACGACCGTGCCGGGCGGGGCCACCTTCCGCGAGGCGCATCTGATCATGGAGATGCTGTGCGACAGCGGGCTGGTGTGCGCGCTCGATCTGGTCGAGTTGAACCCTTACCTGGACGAACGCGGGCGCACCGCGCGGCTGATGGTCGATCTGGCCGCCAGCATGATGGGACGCACGGTGCTGGACCGCCCGACGCGGATGACGGCATGAGCGCCCCGTCCGATCTGGCGCTGGTGCCCTTCGTGTCGGTCGCGCAGATGATGCGGCTGATCCACCGGGTCGGGCTGCGCGCGTTGCTGGGCCAATTGGCCGATGCGATCGAAGCCGATTTCCGGCGGTGGGAGGCCTTCGACAAGACCCCGCGCGTGGCGGCGCATTCGCGCGAGGGGGTGATCGAATTGATGCCGACCTCGGACGGGG
>CAZIKH010000161.1:0-5385 GCA_964539755.1 uncultured Dinoroseobacter sp.
GTGGCATTGTCCACAGCCGGTCCGCCCAGCAGCCATGTCTGGATCGATTCACCGACGAACGGGATTGCCCCGAACAGGCCGGTAATCACGGTGGCACCCCAGAAGGACATCTGACCCCATGGCAGCACGTAGCCCATGAAGGCGGTGCCCATCATCAGAACGAAGATCAGGATGCCGATGATCCACGTGATTTCACGCGGGGATTTGTACGACCCGTAATACAGGCCGCGGAAGATGTGCAGGTACACCGCCACAAAGAACAGCGAAGCCCCGTTCTGGTGCAAATAGCGCAGCATATGCCCGCCATTCACGTTGCGCATGATGTGTTCGACGCTGGCGAAGGCCAGATCGACATGCGGGGTGTAATGCATGGCAAGAATGATGCCGGTGACGATCTGCAACACAAGGCAGAAGGTCAGGATGATGCCCCAGATCCACATCCAGTTCAGGTTCTTGGGCGTGGGGATCATCAAGGTGTCATAGGCAAGCCCTGCGATCGGCAGACGCTTGTGCAGCCATTTCTCGGCGCCGGACTTCGGCTCGTAATGGTCGTGGGGAATTCCAGACATTCGATCTTGCCTCCTTATCCGAGCAGGATTGTGGTTTCGTCGACGAATTCGGCGACGGGAATGTGCAGGTTCTCGGGGGCCGGACCTTTGCGGATACGGCCAGACGTGTCGTAGTGCGACCCGTGGCAGGGGCAGAACCAACCGCCGAAGTCACCCGCGCCGTCGCCGAGGGGCACACAGCCCAGATGCGTGCAGACGCCTTTCATGACCAGCCATTCGCCGGCCTCGTCCATGGCCCGGTTGGAATCGGACGCGTCCGTTCCTTCCTTGTTGGGGTTCTGCGACTGATCATCGATCAAGGCGCCAAGGTCCACGTCTTGGGCTGCGGCGATCTCGTCTGCCGTGCGACGGCGGATGAAGATGGGCTTGCCCAGAAACAGAACCGTCAGCTGCGTGCCGGGTTCGACAGCGCTGACATCGACCCGCAAGGTCGATGCGGCCTGAACGTCCGCAGAGGGGTTCATCTGATTGACCAGCGGCCAGATGGCGGCACCAGCGGTGACGGCACCTGCCCCGGCGGTGGCGAAATACAGAAAGTCGCGGCGGGTGCCTTCGGGGTCTTCTGCGTGGGACACGGGGGTCTCTCCTTCTCAGCGGCCGACGGGTGCCAGCAAACGTCACAAAAGAACGGGCGCGCGATATTCCGCACGCCAATTGGTTGGTGTTATAGGCGGGCGTCCTTGGCAGTCGAGGGGACAAACGCGCGCATCTTTGCCGCACCCCAAGGTCGCCTCGACCTGTTAGCGCCACCCGATCCCCCTTGCCATGCCGCGCCGGGGGGAAGCCCAGAAGGAAAAGCCATGTTCCACGTTCCGCGCCTGTCCCATCGGTGGCGCTTGCGGTGCCTTGTGGCAGTGCTTGTCGCGGTCGTCGCGTTGTCCCCGCAGGACCCCCACGGCAAAGGCTTGGGCAGCAATCTACAGGTGGCGTTGCCCCTTCTGGCCTGGGGGTGCGAGGCGATGAACGGCTCAGGCCCCGAATACTTGCTGCGCTATGGCGTGATGTTCGTGACCTTGCATGCCTCGAAACAGGGCCTTGGCGATCTGCCGATCAACGAACGGCCCATTGGCGGGTACGAGGGGTTCCCCTCGGGCCACACCGCCACGGCTGTTTTCGGGGCAAGTTCGCTGGCGCAGACCTGTTTTCGCGATCATCCCATCGTTCAAGGCACCGTCCTGATCGCCGCCGCCTTCGTCGGGACCAGCCGTGTGTCCAGCGGCTGGCACGATATCTGGCAGACCCTTGCCGGGGCCCTGTTGGGGTGGACCGCCGATCGCGCCTTGCGCAGACCGGGACCGCTGCGCCGCCGAATCGCTGGCTGGTTTCGGCGCGCCTAGGACGGGTCGGTGTCGATCATCGACGGCCGTTCGGCAAAGCGCGCATGCCATGCGGCCACACCGGGGGCCAGATTGCGCCAGCCGCGCGCGTCATGGCGCAGGTCCAGATAACTTAGCGCACAGGCCAAAGCGATGTGTCCCATATCCATCGGACCCGCCAAGTGACTGAGCCAGCGTTTTTCCAGCACATCCAGACTGCGGGCAATCTTGCGCCATTGGCCTTCGACCCAATCCGCGCTGACCCTCTCGGGCGCCCGAAAGCGGGTTTCGTAGGTCATCGACACGGCGGCATCCATCATGGCGTCGGATGTCGCCTCTAGGGTCAGCACATCCCACAGCCGCGCTTCAGGATAAAGGTTGCCCGCCGCATGGGCATTCAGAAACCGGGTGATCACCCGGCTGTCATACAGTGCTGGTCCATCCGGGCGGGTCAGTGTCGGAATCTTGCCGGTGGGGTTCGCGGCCAAGAGGGCCTCGGTCACCTCAAGAACGGGCGAGGCGGTGACTTCGACCTCGCGCACGGTATCGAGCAGGTTCAGTTCCCGCAGAACAACCCGCGCTTTGCGCACGAAAGGCGAGGCAGGCGAAATCAGCAAATCCATGGTGTCATTCCTTCGACGGCTGGGGCGGATCGTGCATCAGGGCCGCAAGGGCGGCAAGCTCTGATCCGGTGCCCGTTTCCACCTGATTGGCGGCACTTTGCCGAACCTCGGCGGGTTTGTTCTGGCCCAGTTTCCAAGTGCTGCGCACGTCCTGAACCGTCAGTCGCACTGGCACGATGGATCGCATCATGCGCGCCATCACACCGTCGGACATCTTGTCCGCCGTCCAAGGCCGCTTTGGGGCAAGCCCGGCTTCGAAATGGGCGGACAGGCGATCCAAAACCCCCGGCAAATCACTGTCGGGGACGCGTTCCAGCGATCCCGACAGATGCACCGCAACGTAGTTCCACGTCGGGACCTGATCCGGCGCGCCATACCAGTCGGGCGAGACATAGCCGTCCGGCCCGGTCACCGCCAAGACCGCCGGAACCGCCGGGTTCAGGGCCCGCCAGACCGGATTGGATCGCATCAGATGCGCCTCGATCCCAGTCCCGGCGTCATTCAGCAAGAAGGGGACATGCGCCACCAAAGGGCGATCCGGGCCATTGATCATCAGCGCCCCAAATCCGCGCGTCCGCACGAAGTCCAACGACCGCGCCACGTCCGTCTTCCCAAAGATCGGGTTGGGATGCATCCGCGCGGCCAGCCCTAGACCGCCACAAGATGCGTTGCGGTTGCATCAACGATCCGGGCCTCGACGATCTGGCCTTCCGGCTGATCGCTGTTGAACTGGACTTCTGCAAATTGCGGTGTCCGTCCCATGCGCGGGGATTCCATCAAGACCGAATGCACCTGCCCTACTTGTGCGCCCAAATGCGCGCGGACCTGCTGCGCCCCGGCTTGGCGCAGCGCTGCCGCCCGCGCCCGAATGGTGGCACCGTCCACCGCTGGCATGCGGGCTGCCGGTGTGCCTTGACGCGGCGAATAGGGAAAGACGTGCAACCATGTCAGATCACATTCGGCCACCAGATCCAGCGACCGCTGGAACATCGCATCGGTTTCCGTTGGAAAGCCTGCGATAATATCTGCCCCGAATGTCATGTCCGGACGCAGGCGACGGGCCTCTTGGCAGAAGGCGATGGCATCGTCGCGCAAATGCCGCCGCTTCATCCGTTTCAGGATCAAGTCATCCCCGGCCTGCAAGGACAGGTGCAGATGTGGCATCAGCCGGGGTTCGGTTGCGATGGCTTCCATCAGCGCCGGATCGACCTCGATGGAATCGATCGAACTGATCCGCAGACGCGGCAAGTCCGGCACCAGCTTCAGGATGCGCCGCACCAAGTCGCCCAGCGGCGGGGTCCCCGGCAGGTCCGCCCCCCACGAGGTCAGGTCCACCCCAGTCAGCACAACCTCATGATAACCCCGGTCCACCAGGCGCTTGATCTGATCGACCACAACGCCTGCAGGAACCGACCGCGAATTTCCTCGTCCATAAGGAATGATGCAAAAGGTGCACCGATGGTCGCATCCGTTCTGGACCTGCACATAGGCGCGGCTGCGCGTGCCGAAACCGTCGATCAGGTGACCGGCGGTTTCGGTAACACTCATGATGTCGTTGACCTGGACCGCTTCACCGCCCAGCGCCAGTCCAGCCCATGTTTGGGGCTGCATCTTTTCGGTATTGCCGATCACATGCGCCACTTCGGGCATCGCCGCAAAGCTGTCCGGGTCGGTTTGCGCGGCGCATCCCGTGACGATGATCCGGGCATTCGGCGCTTCGCGGGCGCGCTTGCGAATATCCTGACGCGCCTTGCGCACCGCTTCGGCGGTCACCGCGCAGGTGTTGATGATGATCGCGTCCCCCAGCCCCGCCGCACTGGCAAGGTCTTTCATCGCCTCGGTCTCATAGGCGTTCAGGCGGCAGCCATGGTTCGAAAAGATCGGCGCTTTCTGGTCCATCAGAAGCCCTCTCCCAGAAACGCCGTCGTCAGGGTGCCGCTGAAGACATGCGCTGTCGGTCCGGTCATCCAGACCCCGTCGTCGCGCCAGTCGATGTCGATCCGCCCCCCATCCAGATCAATGGCAACAGTTCGTCCGGTCAAACCCCGGCGATGCGCGGCAACCGCCACAGCACAGGACGACGACCCAGACGCCAGCGTGGGGCCGACCCCGCGTTCCCACACCCGCACGCGCAGATGGTCGGTCCCGCGAACGGAGGCCACCTGTACATTGGTGCGTTCCGGGAAAAGGGGGTGGTGTTCGAACTGCGCATAGTCTCCCAGTTTGATCTGGTCCGCATCCGGGACAAAGAACGTGCAATGCGGATTTCCCATCCCCGTGGCAGTCGGTTCTCCGTCCATTGGCAAGCGCAGTGTGTCCAGGGCTTCGGCCAGTGGAATGTCCTGCCAATCCAGCTGTGGTTCCCCCATGTTCACCGCGGTCAACCCGCCGCCCGCATCACGCGCCGTCAGGATGCCCCGATCCGTGGTCAACACCAAGTCTGCTGCGCCGGTTTCGTCCATCAGATGCCGGGCGATGCAGCGGGTCGCGTTCCCACATGCCGCCGAGGTCGATCCATCCGCATTGTAGAAAACCAAATGCGCATCCGCATCCGGGCGGGTCTGTATCGTGGCAAGTTGGTCGAACCCGACCCCGCGATGGCGATCCGCGATGCGACGGACAAGATCGGTCGACAGCGCCCAGTCAGTCTGGCGCATGTCGATCACGACAAAGTCGTTGCCAAGCCCGTGCATTTTCAGAAACGGCAGGCCAGAGGGGGCGGTGCGGGTCATCGCGCGGCATATAGCGCCTGCCCCAGCCTTTTGGAAGCCGGGACGGAAAAGGCGCTTGACCGCGCATAAGGGCTTTTGTAGGTGCAGCCCCCAGTGGGCCGTTAGCTCAGTTGGTAGAGCAACTGACTTTTAATCAGTGGGTCGC
>CAZIKH010000162.1:0-5381 GCA_964539755.1 uncultured Dinoroseobacter sp.
GGCTTTGGCGGCAATGACACGATCTTGGCCGAAGAAGGCGACGACGAAATCGCCGCAGGCGAAGGCGATGACTTCGTGCGCGGCAATGAAGGCGATGATCTGATCATCGGCGGCGACGGCGCGGACGAATTGCGCGGCGGCACCGGCGACGACAAGATCTTTGGCGACGGTCCCAACGACACGACCAAGCAGCCCGTCACCCTGACCTTCGAAGGCGAAGAAGCCGGGTTCCAGAACACGATCGGCATCTATTCGGTCGATCCGGACACGGGCGAGATCAAGTCGGTCGAAATCGCATTCGAAAATGCCAGCGCGACCGGATCGGGCGGCGACCTGATCCCGGGGGTCAGCCAGTACGAATATCTGGCCGAACCCTGCACCGAAATCGTGGTCTTTGAAATCCAGCGCGGGTTCCAGGTCAACGACTATGCCGCGCTTGGGCCGGGCACCTTTGCGTTCCTGAATGCCTCGGGCGATCCGGCCACGATCAACGATCCGACCCCGACGCTGGTGCATATCGCACCCGACGGAACCGAAACCCCGCTGAACGGCACGGTCTATCATTCGACCAACCCGTCGGTGCTGAACCCCGAAGGCTTCGTGCGCACCAAGGTGTTCGACGAACCCAACGCGGTCTTCGGCTTCGAAGATCAGCCGGGTCTGGGCGATCAGGATTTCGACGATCCGCTTTTGTCGATCGATCTGGGGACGTCCGGCACGACCTTCGCCATTCCGGGTCTGGAACTGGCAGCCCCGATGCCGCTGGACACCACCGGCAATGCCGATGACGTGATCTTCGGCGGCGACGGCGATGACGAGATCTATGGCGGCAATGGCGATGACACCATCAGTGGCGGCGACGGGTCCGACTTCGTCGATGGCGGCGATGGCGATGATGTCATCGACACCTCGGCCCATGTGCCGCTGGTCTTCCCGCCCGATCCCAATGGCCCGCTGCCCGATATCGATTACCCGGGCCTGTATCCGGCCGATCTGGACCCCAATGACGACAAGGACGTGGTCTTTGGCGGGGCGGGCAACGACACCATCACCACCGGCGATGATGCGGACATCATCTCGGGTGGGTCCGGCAATGACAGCATCGATGCGGGCTGGGACGACGACACCGTCGATGGCGGCACCGGCGATGACGTGATCGTCGGCGGCGAAGGCAACGACAAGATCGACGGCGGCGACGGCGACGACACCATCTATGGTGGCGTGGGCGCGGTCCCCGGCGGCCCGTTCCCGGGCGGCACCCTGTTCGATCCGAACATCGCCGATGATGGCAGCGACCCGGGCGGTCCGGACCTGCGTCCGAACAACGGGCAGGACGTGATCGACGGCGGTGCCGGCAATGACACGATCTATGGCGAAGACGATGACGACACGATCTTTGGCGGCACCGGCGATGATTTCATCGACGGCGGCAAGGACGACGACACCATCTTCGGTCAGGACGGCGACGACACGATCAAAGGCGGGCAGGGGGTTGACCAACTGTTCGGCGGTGCCGGGCGCGACACCTTCAAGGAAGACAACATCACCGATTTCGACGGCGATCTGATCGACGGCGGCACGGATGATGGCGGTGTTCCGGGGGGTGACTTTGACACGCTGGATCTGTCCAACATCGCGGGTGGCTTCACCCTGTCCAACGTCACGAACGACGCGGATGGCGACTCGATCTCGGGGACGGTGACCTTCAACGCCGATGGCACCACCTTCGACTTCAAGGAAATCGAGGAAATCATCCCCTGCTTCACGCCCGGCACGCTGATTGCGACGCCGCGCGGCGAGGTCCCGGTCGAACAGTTGAAGGTCGGGGACAAGGTCATCACCCGCGACAACGGCTTCCAGGAAATCCAGTGGATCGGCCACAAGCAGCTGACACCCAAGCTGTTTGCCGAAACGCCCGAGCTGAAGCCCGTGCTGATCCGCAAGGGGGCCCTGGGCAACGGTCTGCCGGAACGCGATATGATCGTGTCCCCGAACCACCGGATGCTGCTGGCCACGCCGGATGTGTCGCTGTATTTCGACCAGCCCGAGGTGTTGGTGTCCGCCAAGCACATGCTGCAAATGGACGGCATCCACCGCGTCGACATGGTCAGCACGACCTATGTCCACTTCATGTGCGCGCGCCACGAGGTGGTTCTGGGCGACGGGGCCTGGTCGGAAAGCTTCCAGCCGGGGGATTATTCGCTGAAAGGCATCGACGCCGAACAGCGCGAAGAAATCTTCACCCTGTTCCCGGAACTGCGCAGCCGTGCCGGGCGCGAAAACTACCGTTCGGCCCGTCAAAGCCTGCGCGGCTTCGAGGCCAAGCTGGTCATCTAACACCGCAAGGTGGGGGCAAGGAAAAGGGGCGGTCCGCTGGATCGCCCCTTTTTCTATGGGATCGGGTCCGGTTCGGGGCCGGGTCAGCCCCGCATGCGCGCGCCGTCGGGGTCAAACAAGGGCGTCTCGATGCGCCGGGCGGGGCGGCGCTGGCCAAGGATTTCGATCTCGACCGCGACGCCGGGCTGGGCCAAGGCGCGCGGCAGGAAACCCAGCGCGATGCTCTTGTCGGCGTAATGCGAATACCCGCCCGAGGTGCAGAAGCCCACGACCGCGTCGCCCACGAAGATCGGTTCATAGGCCACGACATCGCTGTCGATCGCGTCCACCTCGAAGGCGCAAAGCAGGCGGTCGGGGGGCGTGTCACGTTCCGCCTCGGCCGCCGCTTTGCCAATGAAATCAACGGGTTTCTTGAAGCTGATAAAGCGGTCCAGCCCGGTTTCCGCGCAGGTGTAATCGGGGCTGAATTCGCGCTGCCAGGACCCGAAGAACTTGTCCAGACGCAGGCTCATCATGGCGCGCATGCCGAAGGGGCGCAGGCCATGGGGCTGGCCCGCCGCCCACAGCGTGGCGAACAGCTGGCGCTGGCACATCGGGTCGCAATAGATCTCGTATCCCAGATCGCCCGTATAGCTGACCCGCTGCACCACACAGTCGGTCATGCCCACGGTCAGGCGTTTGACGTCCAGAAACCGGAACGCGTCGGCGCTGACATCCGCGTCGGTGCAGGCGGCCAGAACCGCGCGGGCCTGTGGTCCGGCGATTTGAAAGCCCGTGCAAGTATCTGAAATGTTTCGAACCTGCACGCCCTGTCCAGTATTCGCGCCTTGGTCTTCGAACCAGCGCAGATGGTAATCCTGACTGCCATAGGAGGCCGTCAGGCGGAATTCCGTGTCCGACAGGCAGGACACGGTGAAATCGCCGAAAATCTTGCCCTTGGGCGACAACATCGGGGTCAGGCTCAGGCGTCCGGGCTGCGGAATGCGCCCTGCCATCACGCGGTCCAGCCAAGCCCGCGCCTTGGGGCCGGTCACCTCGAATTTGCCGAAATTATGGGTTTCGTTGATGCCGACGGCGTTGCGCACCGCCAGCACCTCGGCCCGGGTGGCGTCCCAGGCGTTCGACCGCTTGAAGGACGGGGTTTCATAGCGCGGCGCGCCTTCGGGCGCGAAATAGTTCACAACTTCAAGGCCATACTGCTGCCCCCAGACCGCGTTCATGCCATCCCAGATGTCATACATCGGGGTGGTGCGGAACGGGCGCGCGGCGGGCAATTCTTCGTTCGGATAGGCAACGGAAAAGCGGTGCTGATAATTCTCGATCACCTTCGGCACGGTATAGCCCGGCGTGGTCCAGCGCCCGAAACGGGCCACATCGAACCCGCGCGGGTCGCAATCGGGGGCCCCCTCGACCATCCATTGCGCCAGGCTCAGACCCATACCGCCGCCTTGGCTGAACCCGGCCATCACCGCGCAGGCGCTCCAATAATTGCGCAACCCGGGCACCGGGCCGATCAGCGGGTTGCCATCGGGGGCAAAGGTAAAGGGGCCGTGAATGACGCTTTTGATCCCTGCGCGTTCCAGCACCGGGAAGCGGCGATAGGCAAAATCGATGCTGTCTTCAATCTTGTCCAAGTTGTCATTCAGCAACTCATGCCCAAAGTCCCAAGGGGTGCCGTTCACCGCCCAAGGTTCGCAATTCTGTTCGTAAAACCCGATGCACAAGCCACGGCCTTCCTGCCGCAAATAGCTTTCGCCGCCCGGGTCCATGACGTGCGGGAATTCTGCACTGCGTGTATAAATTTCGGGAATCTCTTCGGTGACCACGTATTGATGCGCCATCGGCACCAAGGGCAGGTAGATCCCGGCCATGGCAGCGACCTCGCGCGCCCAAAGGCCGCCCGCATTGACCACATGTTCCGCGTGGATCGTGCCCTGTTCGGTGACCACCTGCCACGATCCGTCAGCTTGAGGATTGGTTTCCAAGACCCTGTTATGCAACACGATTTCTGCCCCGCCTTGACGCGCGGCCTTGGCATAGGCATGGGTTGTCCCAGACGGGTCCAGATGCCCGTCCAGCGGGTCATAGAGCGCGCCCAGCACCCCGTCCACATTCACCAGACCATCGGTCATCTCGACGATTTCCGAGGGCGACAGGATTTCTGTGTGCAGCCCCATATAGCGGTGCTTGGCGCGTTCGGCCTTCAGCATGTCAAAGCGTTCCGCGCTGTCGGCAAGGGTGATCCCGCCGACATGGTGCAAACCGCAGCTTTGGCCTGTAAGTTCTTCAAGTTCCTTGTAAAGCTTGATGGTATAGCCTTGCAGCGCGGCCATGTTCGTGTCGCCGTTCAAGGTGTGGAACCCGCCAGCCGCATGCCAGGTCGATCCGCTGGTCAGTTCGGACCGTTCCACCAGCATCACATCCGACCACCCCAATTTGGTCAGATGGTACAGGACCGAGCATCCGACGACGCCGCCGCCGATGACGCAAACTTGGGTGGTGGTTTTCATCCGACTCTCCGCTGTAGATCGGGCCTAGGTTACGCGCTGCGCCGCGGACCAATGCCCCATTTGCGACATTCCCTTGGCATTTCCCACGAAAAAGGGCGCGCCCGCAGACGCGCCCCAACCCCGGACCCGGTGCAAAACACCGTGTCGATTATTCGGCGGCAACCTTGATGACCGGTTCCATCGCGGCCAGTTCCGCGTCGGGCAGGTGGCATTTGACCTGATGTCCGTCGGCCAGATGCCGCACCGGGGGCACTTCTTTTTCGCACAGACCGCCCGCGACCTTGTTCTTCCAGCGGCAACGGGTCTGGAACGGGCAACCGGGCGGCGGGTTCATCGCCGAAGGAATGTCGCCTTCCAACACGATATGCTGCTTCTCGACCGAGGTATCCGCAATCGGCACCGCCGACAGCAAGGCTTCGGTATAGGGGTGGTAAGGCGGGCTGAAGACCTGTTCGGTCGTGCCCATTTCGACCACGTGTCCAAGATACATAACCATAACGCGATCAGACAGATAGCGGACGATGCTCAGGTCAT
>CAZIKH010000163.1:0-5364 GCA_964539755.1 uncultured Dinoroseobacter sp.
GCCGGGTTGTAGTGGAAGTGCAGATAGGCGTAGCCGGTGTTCGACACCCAGTCGAGGTGGCTGAAGATCCCGTAAGGGAAGCCATGCCCCCATGCGCCTAACAGCAGCGGGCGGAAAACCACCAGCGTCACATAAGCGAAAATGGCGAAGCTGAACGCGACCGGCACATGGTAGCCCATGCCCAGCTTGCGGCAGATTTCCACTTCGCGCAGCGCCCAGCTGACAAAGGCCCCGATCGCGCAGATCGTGATGATCTGCCACAAACCGCCTTCGGCCAACGGGGCCAGGCCCAACCCGTATTTCAGGTCGGGCGGTGCGATATTGATCAGCCAGGGATTGAATTCGCCCTGCAAGGCGGCCCCCCAGAAGATCAGAATAGTTCCCAAGGCAGCGAAAAAGGCTGTCGTGACCCCGAAGAAGCCCACGTAGAAGGGGCCCACCCAGAAGTCGAACAGATCGCCGCCGATCAGCGTCCCTCCACGGACGCGATACTTTCTCTCGAAGCTGAGCAAAGCCATCGTCTGTCTCCGCAAGTGGCGGCGCTTCCGTGTGGAGGGCCGTCAGTTGTCATTGTTTGGGTTTGGCGCGGGCGAGGCGACAGCGTCGGCCCCGCCCACAGCCTTTTGTGCTCAACGGTTGACACCCCCGCGGCGCAAACGACCGCGGGCGTCAATCACATGGCTGCCTTTTGGGCGGCCAGTTCAAACCAGTTGAAGTGCTCGGTGCTGAGCAGGACGAGGTGGATCATCGCTGCCAGCAGGAACAGGAACACACCCTGGGCCACGAAAACGCGGCGCGGGTCGAAGATCAGCCAAATCTTGTAGAATTTTGCCATTTCTCAGTGCTCCTCAGAACCAGGGACGCCAGATGAAGACGGCCAAATGAGCGACGATGGCGACGGCCGAGAACAGCCAGAGCCCGCTCATATAGACCGAATGCAGTTCCTGCGCCTGCTCATCGGTGAGACCTGTGAAGGACAGGTCGGATTTATCAGCCATTTGCATTCCTCCGGAAAGTTGTGCTGATACCGCAAACCCTGCGGCCGGGCTCCGACAGGGGCTCATCCCCTGCCGGCCATCCCCACGGCCCAAGGGCCGTTGGAATTCTGTTTCGCGGATCGGTCACGCCGAGAAGATCATCGGGGTGATGATGCGGGCTTGGCTCCAGGCGCGGGCCACGGGGCCCTTGGTCTTGACCGTGCCTTGGCGGATCGACGCCAGCGCCCATGCCAAGAAGGCCACGGGCAACGCCGCCGCAAAGATGATCGCGAAATAGGTGTAGAACTCGGCCTTAGGTGGCTTGTGCGTCCGGGGGACGGGCCCATTGATATTGTGATCGGTCATGCCGGTTCTCCCTGTTTTTCAGGCTTCGATGTCGGGGCCAAGGCGCGCACGGTCTCGATGACCACACGCTCGGCCCCGGATTCGAGCGCGGCTTTTTCCGCCGCGTCTCGCAAGGTCTTGGCCGCGGAAATCCGCGTCAGGATCGGGTGTTCGGACACGATCTGGTCCAGCAGGCGCTGGGCATCGTCGTCCCATGGGAAATCGCGGCGCAACGTGGTGGGCGTCGCGGCGGCGCTGTCCATCTCGGACCCCAAGGGCAGGATGTGGAACAGCGCATCGAACAGGCTGTTGCAGACCTCCTGCACCAGATAGGTCGCCCCGGCATAGCCCATCATCGGTGTGCCCGTGGCGCGCCGAATGGCGGCGCCCGGGAAGCTGGCCGGGATGAACGCCGGTTTCGGACCAAAGCCCGCCGACATTTCCGCCAGGTACATTTTTTCGTTGATCGACCCCATCACGATCAGGGGGCGCTTGCTGTGCATCAGCGCGCGCACCTCGTCGTTGTCGGTTTTCTTCCCGCGCTGGCGCGCCACGGCAAAGGCACAGGGCAGGCCCAGATCGTTTTCCAGAAAATTCCGGATGCCCCGCGCATAGGTTTCATTCGCCACGATGGCGAAGCTGGCGGTGGCAAAGAAATCCTGCGTCACCGACCGCCACAGGTCCCAGATCGGTTTGATCGTGGAATGCTTTTCCTTGGCAATGAACGGTTCGGGGTCCAGCCCGGTCAGTTCACCCAGCTTGCGCAGGAAGGCGGTGGTGCTTTCCACGCCAATCGGCGCTTGCAGGTAGGGCTTGCCCAGAACTTCGCACAGGCCGCGCCCGAATTCCCGGTACATGCAGATATTCACATCCGCATTCACCAGATTGCGCATCTCGGCCAGATGGCTGCCCAGCGGCATGACCATGTTGACCTCGGCCCCGATGCCTTCGACCAAGCGCCGGATCTCGGCAAGGTCGGACGGCATGTTGAAGGTGCCATACATCGGGCCCAGAATGTTGACCCGCGGCTTGGCGCCGTCTTCGCGCTTCTTCTCGACCGGCATCCGGCCTTTGGTCATGCCGAATTCGGTGAAGATCCACGTCATCGCGCGGTCGGCGGCTTCCCACTGATCCTCGTCGATGGTGCGCGGCAAGAAGCGCTGGATGTTCGTGCCCATGGGTGTCACGCCACCGCCGATCATTTCGGCGATGGACCCGGTGACCACCACGGCGGGCAGGGCAGGGTCCAGCGTTTTCCACGCCCGCCACATGGCCCCTTCGGTGCCGTCGCGGCCCAGCTCTTCTTCGCCCAGCCCGGTTGTGACGATGGGCAATTCATGCGGCGGCAGCGCATCGGTGTAGTGCAGGACCGATGTCACTGGCAGGTTTTCACACCCGACCGGGCCATCGATGACCACCTGCAATCCTTTGACGGCGGTAAAGGCGTAAACCGCCCCCCAATAGCCCCCGGCGCGGTCGTGATCTTGGACTAGCATGGCACACCCCCCAACTGGGCGGGCACACCGACGGAAAACCGACGCGATACCGACGTGAAACCGATGTGCGGATTTGCGCAGAACTGGATCATCAGATCATCTCCTGCGCTTTGGCCGCACGGGCTTGTTTGTCCAACTTCTTCTGATGCGCAGCGCGGAAATCAGGCCGCAGGTTCGGCGCCCCTTCCCAGATGCCCGCGCTGTCGCCTTCGCCCACGCCTTCGAAGAAGGCTTTCATGTGGTCCATGCGGTCCTTGTTGCCCATCGCGGCATTGACGACCTGTTGCAGGCTGCCCGCCCCCATCGGCCCCATCAGCGGGCGCGCGGAAATCAGATTGGTGAAATACAGGCTGGGAATGCTGAGTTCCTTGCCTTTCTGCACCACCGGCGTGGTCCCAATCGCCAGATCGGGCTTGATCGCTTCCATCGCCGCGCAGTCGTCTTCCAGGCTGGCGCGGTATTGGACCTTGGCCCCATGTGCCTCCAGCCAGTCGCGATCTGCGGCGGACCACTTGGTCTTGGGGCAGGCGGTGCCGACATACGGCACGGTCGCACCGGATTCGATCAACAAGCGCGCCACCAGCAATTCGGACCCTTCATAGCCCGACACCGTGATGGTCCCTTTGACCGGCGTTGCGGACAATGCGCCCTTGATGGCCGGCAGGAAGGCGTTTTGCGCTTCGGCGACCTTGTCAGCCGCGATGCCGAACGCGTCCCCGATGGCCGCCAACCAAGCGGCGGTGCCGTCATGTCCAACCGGGGCGGACCCGACAATCGGACGCCCGGCCGCTTCGAATTCGCGGATCGCGGCGGTGTAGAACGGGTGGATCGCGGCGGCGGCGCCACAATCCAAAGCAGCATAAAGCTCGCGCCACTCACGGCAGGGAACGACCGGACCTGCCGCCAGACCGAGTGGCGCGAGCATCTGACCAATCCCAATGGGATCGGCCGGAAACATCTCTCCGAGGAGAGATACTGTGGGACGGTCTGATGTCCCGGAAGCCGGCGCCTGGACAGGGCCTGCTTCAACTTCCGCACGGGCGTAGTTCAACATCGCCCCTGCAAGAATGTCCTTGGCTTCGGCATGGGTCGGAACGCCGAACCCGGGCACGTCGATGCCAATGATGCGGACGCCGTTGATTTCATCAGGCAGCAGCCGCAAAGGAACGCCCGAGGCGGTGGGAACGCACAGGTTCGTCACCACGATGGCGTCGTACTGATCCGGATCGGCCATCTTGTGAACGGCATCGCGGATGTCTTCAAAGAGCTTGCCGGTCACAAGGCTCTCGGAATTGAAGGGGACGTAGCCGACCGATCGGCGCGCCCCGTAAAAGTGACTGACGAAGGTCAGGCCATAGACGCAGCAGGCCGAGCCCGACAGCATCGTGCCGACGCGCCGCATCCGCAGACCCACGCGCAAGGACCCGAAGGCGGGGCACATGGATTGCGGCTTGTCATGCGGACCTTGCGGATAGTCCTTGGCGTATTGGTCCAGAATCTCGCCCATGCCGGACGCCCGCGCGGCGGCTTCCATCTGTTCGCCCGGGGCATGGCAGCCCATTCCATCGGGGTTCACCTGTGCGGCGGCGGCATCTTCGGTCCGGTTGGGGGTTCCTTCGATCACGTCGACCTGATCGGCCGCGTCATAGCGAATTTCTTCGCCGGGATTATCCATCATGGGTCGTTCTCCCATATCCAAAGGGGCATTTGCCCCCGGTCTGCAAGGGCCCGACCGCGGGTGCCGCATGCGGCACCAACCCATCCACACGCACCGGGGTCTGGGCCGGGGTGTTCGGGGTCAACGCGGCCAAGGCCGCGTCCCAACGGTCGAGTTCGGAAAGATCAAACATCGTCGTAGATAACCTCGAGCGACTGTTTGGGTTTGCCGTGCTTGCCGCGCATGTCGGCATCGGTGGCGGGTTCCAGCACGACGCCCGCGCCGGTGTCGGACCCGTCGAACAGTTCCAGAAGCCCGTCCTGGGTCAGGGCGACGGGGCGCAGCGGCGGGGCTTCGGCGACGTTGTCGCCCAGCATGGCAAACAGGTCGCCCCACTGGCCTTCCTTGGTGCCGACGATCTGGTAATTCGCGGATTTCTTGCGCAGGTCATCGTCCGCCGGGATCGAGGCAAGGATCGGAATATCGACCGCTTTGGCAAAGGCTTGCGCTTCGCCGGTTCCGTCATCCTTGTTGATGACCAAGCCCGCGACACCGACATTGCCGCCCAGCTTGCGGAAGTATTCCACCGCGGAACAGACGTTGTTGGCGACATAGAGCGACTGCAGGTCGTTCGATGCGACCAGAATAACCTTTTGCGCCATGTCGCGGGCAATCGGCAGGCCGAAACCGCCGCAAACCACGTCGCCCAGGAAATCCAGCAGGACGTAATCGAAATCCCAGTCGTGGAAGCCCAGCTTTTCCAGCAGCTCGAACCCGTGGATGATGCCGCGGCCACCACAGCCGCGCCCGACCTCGGGTCCGCCCAGCTCCATCGCGAAGACACCGCCGCGCTTGAAGCAGACATCGCCGATCTGCACCTCTTCCCCGG
>CAZIKH010000164.1:0-2140 GCA_964539755.1 uncultured Dinoroseobacter sp.
CGAAATGCTTGGACATCGCGCCATCGACGGTTTCCTGCATCGCTTCGCCCAGCAGGCGCGGACCGAACTGCTTTTTCAGCAGCGCCATGGGCACCTTGCCCTTGCGGAAGCCCTTCATCTCGATCTCGGGCTGGGCTTCGGCCAGCTTTTCATTGACCTTCGCGTCCAGCTCATCGGCGGGCACGGTGATCGTGTAGGCGCGCTTGAGACCTTCGTTCAGGGTTTCGGTGACTTGCATGGCGTCCTTGTCCTTACATTCCTCATGGTGCGGGTGGAGGGACTTGAACCCCCACGCCTTGCGGCGCCAGAACCTAAATCTGGTGCGTCTACCAATTTCGCCACACCCGCATATGCATAAATTCGGGCGCTCCCAACGCGGGGAACGCCCAAAGTTGCGCCCCTTTAACAAAGCGTCCGGGACGATGCGAGGGCAAAAAAGCACCGATCCCCGCCCCGACGCGCAGGAATTTGCCCGCGCGGGCAGATTTCTTTTCCCATACGCCCCAGATTTGGTAGTCTACCCCCCAAGAACAACAAAACCCTTTTCATAAGGACGAGCAGATGTCCTTCGACCGCTCCCCCCCCGGGACCGAGGTTCAGCCGACACCGCCCAAGGGCGTTTCGCTGCATTTGGGCGGCCTTGCCGAAGGCACGCCCGTTCTGACCGCGCGCGGCCTTGTTCCGGTGGAACGGCTGCAAGCCGGCACCCGGCTGGTGACCCGCGAACGCGGGATGCAGCCCTTGGCCTTCGTGACCCAAAGGCTGCTGGCCATGGGCGAGGTGATCCGCCTGAAACCGCAGGCCCTTGGCGGCGGGGCGGGCGATGCCGACCTGATCCTTGCCCCCTCCCAGCGGGTCTTGCTGCGCGACTGGCGTGCCAAGGCGATGTTCGGCCATGGCAAAGCCTTGGTCGCGGCGCAAAAGCTGGTCGATGGCGAATGGATCGCGCGCAAGCCGGCGCGCAACCTGCGCCTTTATTCCTTGCATTTCGAGGCCGAGCTGATCGTTTACGCGGGCGAGGTCGAACTTTGCAGCGCCGCCCCGGTCACCGCGTTTTTGTCTTCTTAACCGATTTGGTCTAGGCCGCCCTCATGGCATATTCCATTTACACGCTCGGGGCCTCGCAGATCACCGTGTCGAACGGCGGGTCTTTGTCGGGGGGCAACCAAGGCAATGCCAGCCATTTGGCAGGCCAGACCATCACCCTGAATTCAAACGCGTGGCAGCAGGTCTTCATCGACGACGACGATCCGAATTTCGCCGACAATGACGGCAACCAGACCTTGGATGGGGCCCAGATCTATGATGGGTCCGCCGCCCCCTTTGCGGATGGCACGCGGGTCGAAGCGGAATACACGGTCACGGTGACCGACGGCAGCCAGACCTACACCCTGATCGGGTTCAATATCAACGAACCGGGCGCGCCCAACAGCTTTGGCACGATCGAAGGGCTGGCCTTTATTGGGGGCGTGCAGGGCTTTCCGCCGATTGGGGTGCCGCTGACGGTCGTCACCACGGGCGAAGGCCCCGGCGGCAGCACCACGCCCGCCGCCAGCTATGCAACGCCCTGTTTCACCCCCGGCACGCGGATCGCCACACCCGAAGGGCCGCGCGCGGTCGAAACCCTGAACGCGGGCGATCTGGTCCTGACGGCGGATTGCGGCGCGCAACCCTTGGTCTGGACCGGACGGGTGCGGCTGGACGGACCCGCCCTGCTGCAACGCCCGCATCTGGCCCCCGTGCGCATCGCGGCGGGCGCGCTGGGACCGGACCGCCCCGACCGCGATCTGACCGTGTCCCCGCAGCACCGCGTGCTTGTCAGCGGCGCGCAGGCCGAATTGCTGTTTGACGCGCCCGAGGTGCTGGTGCCCGCCTGCGCCCTTGTGAATGACCGGACGATCCGCGTCGTGCGCCCCCTGTCAGGGGTCACCTATGTTCACCTGCTCTTTGACCGCCACCAGATCGTGACCTCGAATGGACTGCCCACAGAAAGCTTCCTGCCCGGCCCCATGACCGTTCCCGGCCTGACCGAGGCCGCGCAGGCCGAATTGTTCGAATTGTTCCCATCGCTGGCCGGGGACATGGCCAGTTTCGGCCCGCCCGCCCGGACGATTCTGTCCGTCCAGCAAGCCCGCGCGCT
>CAZIKH010000164.1:2240-5327 GCA_964539755.1 uncultured Dinoroseobacter sp.
CCAGTTTCGGCCCGCCCGCCCGGACGATTCTGTCCGTCCAGCAAGCCCGCGCGCTACGCTAGGGCCAGGCCCTAGCTACACCCCCAAACTGCGAAACACCCCCGGCAGGCTTTCGGGCAGATCGGTCGCGATCCCCCCCGCGCCAAAGCCGCGCGCCGCCTCGGCGTGCAACCAGACCGCATCGCGTGCTGCCTCGGGCGCGGGCCAGCCCCGCGCCAGCAAACCGCCGATCATCCCGGCCAAGACATCCCCCGATCCCGCTGTCGCCAGATCCGGGGCGGCGCGCCGCGCCCCCCCATGCAGGGCGGGCGGCCCCTCGGGCGGCGCGATCACCGTATCGGGCCCCTTCAAGACCACGGTTGCCCCCAAACGCTGCGCCGCCGCGCGGGCCGCATCCAGCTTTGACGGGGCGGGCCCCTGCCGCACCGCCCCTTGCAACCCGTCCGCCAGATCGGGGCACAGCCGCGCGAATTCGCCCAGATGCGGGGTCAGAACGCAGCCGTCATGCAACCCCGCGCACAGCCCGGGGTCCTTGGCCAGCAAGCTCAGCGCGTCGGCATCCAGCACCGTCGGACCGCCCTGCCCCAAGACCGCCGCCAGCAGGTCGCGCGCCCGCGCGTCAAGGCCCAAGCCCGGCCCCAGCACGACCGCATGGACGCGCCGTTCCGCCCAGACCGCTTGCAAATCGTCGGCATCGTCCAGCTTGCGCGCCATTTCGGCGGTGATCTGGGCGGCGATTTCGGGCAGGGCCGCCTCGGGCGCGCCCAAGGTCACCGCCCCGGCCCCTATGCGCAGCGCCGCCCGGGCGGCCAGCCGCGCCGCCCCGGTCCGGGCCAGCCCGCCCGCAAGCACCAGCGCATGTCCATGGCTGTATTTATGCGCCCCGCGCCCCTTGCGCAGGCGGGCCGGATCGGGGGACCGGACCGCCCGGATCAGGTCGCGCCCCGACAGGTCCGACAGCGCCGCCGCCACTGCCCGCCCCAAGGGCACCACGCGCACCGCGCCGCACAGATCCGGCCCATCCGCCAACAGATGCCCGGGAAAGACCGTTTCGAAGGTCACCGTCAGATCGGCGCGCAAGGCATCCGGCGGCGGTCCCCCCGCCGCGCCCAAGACCCGCCCCGAGTCGGCACACAGACCCGACGGCACATCCACCGCAACAAAGCGCGGCCCGACCTTGCCGCGTTGCGCCGTCGCCAAGGCCAGTTGCTGCGCGCCGAAGGCTTCGAACGGGCGGGTCAGCCCATTGCCGAACAGCGCATCCACGATCAGGTCCAGCCCGGCATAGCCGCCCGCCTCGGTCGGCAGGTCGGCCATCGCGCCCACAGGTCCGCGCGCACGCCAGGTCGCTTCGGTTGCCTGCGCGTCGGGCGTGCCGGCTGGCCCGGTTGCAGCCACCTCGACCGTCCAGCCCCGCGCGGCCAGCAGATCGGCCACCGCATACCCATCGCCGCCATTGTTGCCCGGCCCGCACAAGACCAAGGCCCGGCCCGGCGCGACCTTCAAGTCCGGCCAATGGGTCAAAATGGCGTCCAGCACCCCGCGCGCGGCGGTCTGCATCAGCATGGCCCCGGTGACAGCGCCGCTTCCTATAGCAGTTGCCTCAATTTCGCGCATTTGCGCTGCGGTCAGAATAACTTCGGGTGATCGCATGGCTCTGCCTTCTTTTTGTGCCCGCGGCTTGGGCGTGCTGCACAAATATTAAGCAGCACTTTGGGAATCGAAACCCGCAATCCCTGTGGGTTCGCTTGCCGAATTGTAGCGCGCACCCAGAGGTGGTTTTCAAGTCGCGCCAGAGCTTAGGGAGTCGTGGGCATGAAAAAAATCGAGGCGATCATCAAGCCATTCAAGCTCGACGAGGTGAAGGAAGCACTGCAGGATATCGGCGTGCAAGGCCTGTCCGTGGTCGAGGTCAAAGGCTTCGGTCGCCAAAAGGGCCACACGGAACTGTATCGCGGTGCGGAATACGTCGTCGATTTCTTGCCGAAGGTGAAGATCGAGGTCGTTCTGGCCGATGATCAGGCCGAAGCCGCCATCGACGCCATCATCGCCGCCGCCAAGACCGACAAGATCGGGGACGGCAAGATTTTCGTGACCGACGTTCAGCAGGCCGTCCGCATCCGCACCGGTGAGACGGGCGAAGACGCGCTCTGATCCGTATCCACCAACCATTCTTTTCCAGCGGTCCGCCAAGGCAATGCGAACCGCGCCATCGCACCGAAAGGGAAGACTAGATGAGCAAAGACGCCGTTCTCTCGACCATCAAGGACGAAGAAGTCGAATACGTCGATATTCGTTTCACCGATCCGCGTGGCAAGCTGCAACACGTGACGGTCATGGCCGATCAGGTGGACGCGGATTTCCTTGACGAAGGCTTTATGTTCGATGGCTCGTCCATCGCAGGCTGGAAGTCGATCGACCAGTCGGACATGAAACTGATGCCCGACACCGAAAGCGCCTATATCGACCCGTTCTATGCCGAAAAGACCCTGTGTCTGCACTGCTCGATCGTGGAACCCGACACTGGCGAAGCCTACGAACGTGACCCGCGCTCGACCGCAGAAAAGGCCGAAGCCTATCTGAAATCCTCGGGCATCGGCGACGTCGCCTATTTCGGCCCGGAAGCGGAATTCTTCCTGTTCGACGATGTGCGTTTCTCGAACAAGATGAACAAGGTGTCCTACGAAGTGGACGCGCAAGACGCCGCCTGGAACACCGACACCGAATACGAAATGGGCAACATGGGCCATCGTCCGGGCGTCAAGGGCGGGTACTTCCCGGTGAACCCCACCGACGCCGCGCAGGACCTGCGCTCGGAAATGCTGTCCACGATGAAGCGGATCGGCATGAATGTCGACAAGCACCACCACGAAGTCGCCTCGTGCCAGCACGAACTGGGCCTGATCTTCGGTTCGCTGACCAAGCAGGCGGATGAGCTTCAGAAATACAAGTACGTCATCCACAACGTGGCGCACGCCTATGGCAAGTCGGCGACCTTCATGCCGAAGCCCATCGCGGGCGACAACGGCACCGGCATGCACGTCAACATGTCGATCTGGAAAGACGGCAAGCCGCTCTTTGCAGGCG
>CAZIKH010000165.1:0-5289 GCA_964539755.1 uncultured Dinoroseobacter sp.
TGTATTGCGTGGCATCCTCGTTCACCACCCAGGACTCCAGCAGGCGGCCCGAAAACACGCCATCGCGGCTGTATTCGATCAGGTATTCCAGCCAGCCGCGCCCGATATTGGCCAGTTGCGGCCAGTCATAGGTGGGCGGGTCCTTCAGCGGGCGCACGTCCATCTGGATGCGCAGCGTGCCGCCTTGTTGCATATGCGCGGCGGCCTTGGCGGGTGCGGCCATCCCGATCAGCCCATAGGCCGCCGTGGCGGTCACACCCAGCGAGGTCGCGCGGGCCAGAAATTCGCGGCGCGACAAGCGGCCATCCCTGGCCTCGGCGGCGTACATCAACGCGGCGGGATGCACGGTCGGTGCGGTGTCTTTCATGGAACAAAGTCTCCGTTGGACAAAGATGCGCTGGGCGTCACCCTCTGACGGGGCGTTCGGCGAAGCGTTCGGAACAGACAGCGCGCATCTTTTTGCCCCTGTTCCCGGTCGTTTCGGCATAGGCAAGAAACGACACATCCCCACTAAAACCGACATGCCCCTTGGGTGCAACCGCTTTGGCCCACGCGCATGACAGCCGTGTGACAGCGGGGCTGGGCGCGCGCGTCAGGGCGTGTCGGCGGCGTCCGCCAAGGCGGCTTGCCAGCTATGGCGGGGCTGAAACCCGACCAAGGCCTTGGCCTTGGCATTGCAATAAAGGCTGTCGTTTGGCCCCAGATCGCGCGTCAGCGGCACATCGGGATAATACCGCGCGATCAGGTCCTGGGTGGACAGATCGACCGAATGGCCGTCATTGGCCACGTTGAACACCTGATAGCCCAAACCATCCGTGGCAAGGCAGCGATCCACCATCTGCCCCAGATCCCGCGCGTCGATATAGGCAAAGACATTGCGCCGCCGCAGATCGGGATTGGCCAGATAGGCCGGGAAATCGCGCGCATAGGCGTCGGGTTCGATCACGTTGTTCAGCCGCAGCCCGTAAATATCCGCGCCCGAACGGCGCTGGAAGCTGCGCGCCGTCGCCTCGTTCACGACCTTGGACATGGCATAGCTGTCTTCGGGCACGGTCGGGTGATCTTCGTCCACCGGCAGATAGTCGGGCTGGCGCAGACCGTCGGCAAAGCAGATGCCATAGGTCGTTTCCGAGGACGCGAACAGGATCTTGCGCACCCCGAATTTCAGCGCCGCGTCGATCACGTTATAGGTGCCCAGCGTGTTGACCCGAAAGCATTCGCCATCGCTGGTCAGCAGGATGCGCGGCACGGCGGCGAAATGCACCACCGCGTCAAAGCGCGGCACGCCGGTGCCGGGGTCCAATTCGTCGAACCCGGCATAGCTGTGCATCACGTCATACATCTGGCCCGCATCGGTGATATCGGCGCGGCGATTGTCCACGCCGGGCAGGTGCAGCGGGGTCAGATCGACATTCAACACCCGGTGCCCCTGCGCGACCAGATAGGCCACCACATGCCGCCCTGCCGTGCCCGCGCCGCCCGTGAACAAAATGCGCATCGTCGCGTCCCCCGTCGTTTCACGGGCAGGCTAGCAGGCGGGCGCGTCGGGGGAAATGGGGGCGGGCCTTATCCCGCGCCTTCGTCCAGAAAGGCCCGGATCGCGGCCAGACTGGCCGCGGGATTGTCCCAGATCACGTCATGCCCCGCCGCCGGGATCCCTTGGTGGCGGGCCGATTGGAACCGGGTTTGATGCTGGTCCTGCAAAGGCCCCAGCCAATCGTTGCAGGCCCCCGACAGCAACAGGACCGGGCCAGCAAAACCCGCCAGCCGCGATCCGATCCGGTCCATATCCGCATCGGGGGCGGCGCGCCATGTGGCGCTGGCCAAGGCCCCGAAGCGCCAGCTTGGGGCGCTGTAGCCCGTGCCGCAGTGATAGGGGTTGTCGGGATGATTGGCGAAGACACCGACCATATGCCCGACCAGATAATCCTGCGCCGCCTCGGCATCCGGCCCGGTGACATGCTGGGCGCGAAACCCGGTCAGAACCGCCTGCACCCCATAGCCCGGCCCGGACATATAGGTCTGGCTGCGCGCCTCCCACGCAGCGCGCCCAGCCGCGTCCAGATAGCCCGGTTCGATCAGCACGGCGCGGGCCACGCCCGACGGGGTTTCGCCCATATAGGCCGCCGCCAGCATCGCCCCCCAGGAATGACCGATCAGGATCGGCGGGGTCTCGGGCGAGACCAAATCGATGACCCCGGCCAATTCCCGAAGATACCCGTCCAGCGTCAGGCGGGACGCGGCGACCCGTTCTGACAGGCCCGCCCCGCGCTGGTCATAGTAAACGATCCGGTACTGATCCGACAGCGCGTCCAGCGCTTGCAGCGACCGGAAATCGCCCCCCGGTCCGCCATGCAGAACAAGGATCGTCGGCGCCCCCTCGGGGCCGTCCACCACGCGCAGATGCAGGCGCACCCCGTCCACCAACACGGATGGGCGCGCCGGATCGGCGGTCACAAGCGGGGCGACGGGATAGTCGCCGCGCGTGCCCAGAACCAATCCCAGAAAGACCAGTCCCAGCCCCAGCACCACCCCGGCAGGCCACAGCAAAAAGCGTTTCATCGCGTCCCCCTTTCGGCGGCGATCTTCCCCAAGGCCCGCAGCATAAACCCGATGGGGCGCTGCGGGGCGTCGGTCTGGTTGAAGCTGCCCAGCAGGTACAGGTCCTGCTGGGGCGCGTAATAGGCAAAGGTTCCGCTGGCACCCGAATGGCCGATCAGCTCGGGCGTGGCGCGAAACAGGGTCATCCAGCGCGGCAGCTTGATCCGCATCAGCCCGTAGCCATACTGGATCGGCAGGAACAGGCGGTTCCATTGGCGCATCTGCGCGAGGGTGCCGGGCTCCAGCAGCGGCCCTTGCAACAGGGCGCGCAGGAACACCAGCAGATCGTCCAAGGTGGAAATCAGGCCGCCATCCGGGCCCATGCTGGTCAGGATTTGCGAAATCTCCAGCCGCCGATCCTTGTGATAGATCGGCAGGCCCAGATCGGGCCCGTCCAGAACCTGCGTCTGGGTCAGGCCCAGCGGGCGGCACAGTTGGACCTGCACCGCCTCGGCATAGCTGCGCCCTGTCACGGCTTCGATCACCGCGCCCAGAAGCTGGTAATTGGTGTCCGAATAATGCGACTTGCCGCTGTCGGGCGCGGCTTGGGGCGGCAGCGCGCGGGTCATTTGCAGCACCTCGTCCAAGCCATAAGGGCGGTCCTTGCCCGCCTTCAGGTCATGGGCCAGATCGCTTTCATAGTAATCCGCCAGCCCCGAGGTCTGGTGCAACAGGTGCCGCACGGTCAGACGGGGGCTATGGTCCACGCCCTTGACCACATGCAGACCGGTCAGGTCGACCCCGCCCAGCAGGCTTTGCACGGTCTGGTCCAGATCCAGACGGCCCGCTTCGGCCAGTTGCAGGATCATCGCGGCGGTGAACATCTTGGTGATGCTGGCAATGGCAAAGCGGGTGTCGGGCGTTGCCGCCCCCGCCGCGCCGGCCCAGTCGATCCGGCCATCGCCGGACTGGACGCGCAGGATCACGCCATGGGTGTTGGGCTTGCGCGCTTCGGCGTCGATCAGCCCTTGCAGGGTGTCGGTCACAGACATCGTCGTGATCCTTTCCGCTTAGGCCGCGCGCGGGGGCAGGGCCGGGGCAGGCCGCAGGATCAGCGCCAGACCGACCCCGATGAACCAGGCAATTGCCCCAAGGCCGAAGACCGCGCCCGTCACATCGCCGACAGGCGGAAAGATCGTCAGAAGACCGCCCAAGCCCGTCAGCAGGCCCAGCCCGATCAGCGCCTTGCCAAAAGCCCCACACCGCAGGGCGGCCAGACTGACGGCCATGATCCAGACACCGCCCGCAATCTCGTTCCCGCCGCCAAGGCCCAGTTCGACCGCGTGCAGGGTTTTCCACGTTTGCACGGCAGCGTCGAAATCCGTGGCGGCAAGGGCGACGGCGCGTTCGGTGGCGACATTGGCGATCATGCCCGCGCCCAGCACCAGCGTCGCCCACATCAGGCCGAAGGCGCGGGTGGCCGCCCCCCAATCCGGTGCCGCCGGGGCCAGCCGCGCGGCCAGCGCGACGACCAGCACCGCCAGCGCCAGCGCGTTGACGATATAGATCACGGTGTTCCAGGTGATCAGAAGGGCTTGGTTGTCGAGGGTAAAGCGCACCACCGCAGCGGCGTCGATGTCCGAGGTGCCAAAGCCGAGGTCCGACAACAGCGTCACCAGCAGCGCGAAGCCGAAAAGATAGGTTGCAGCACAGGTCAGGGCGGCGATCCCGCCGATGTGACGAAGGGTCATTTGAGGGTCCTTTCAAGGGGAAGGGGCAGCACTTGGGCCGTCTCGGGGACGGTCCGGTCTGCTTCGAAATGGGCTTTCAGGTGATGGGTGCCGTGCGGGTCGCCGACCATGTCATGGGCCAGCGCGCTAAGGAAAAACCGCGCCGGTCCGCTGATGCGGCGGGGCGTGACCCAAGGCAGCAGGCGCAGGGCAAGACGGCGCAGCGCATCGGGCAACAGGGTGATGCGGCGGGGCTTGCCCAGCACGTCAAAGGCCAGTTCGGCCAATTGCACTTGGGTGAACAGGTCCGGCCCGCCGACATCCAGCCAGCCCAGACGGGCCTCGACCGCGTCGGCGGTGGCGGCGGCCAGATCCGCGCCATGGATCGGGTTGATCAGGTTCTGGCCATCGCCAAACAGCCAGACCCGCCCGCTGCGCGCCATGGTCAGGAAATCGGCCATGTCGGAAAAATACCCGGTCGGCGCGATCACGGTGCTGGCCACGCGGCTGCGTTGCAACTGGGCGACGAAGGCGGATTTGGCGGCCACCATCGGCACGGCGGCAAGGGCGCGGGCCTGCACCACATGGATATAGGCAAAGCGCCGCACGCCCGCCTGTTCGGCGGCGCGCAGCAGATTGACATTGGCCTGATAGTCCACGTCCCAATAGCCCAGACCATCGGTCTGGCGGGTGATGCCAAGGCTGGACACCACCAGATCGGCCCCGGCCATGATCCCTTGCAGGCTTGCGGGATCGGTGGCTTCGGCTTCGATCAGTTGATCGGCGGCAAGGGTCTGGGCGCGGTGGGCGTCGCGGACAAGGGCGGTCACATACCAGCCGCGCCGTTGATATTCAGCGCAGAGGTAGCGTCCCAGATAGCCGGTCGCGCCGGCGATAAACACGGTTTGCATCGGGCAAGCTTTCTCGTTTCTTCGGTCGAGACAGCAGATAGCCGCGCCCGCGCGGTCCCGGCATGACCGCCGGTATCAAGGTTTTGACACTTGGTAACAGTCTGGCC
>CAZIKH010000166.1:0-5265 GCA_964539755.1 uncultured Dinoroseobacter sp.
TCGGTGCCAAAGGGGTGGTCCCAGCTGGGGCCTTGGTTGCGCGACCGGATGTCGATGAAGGTCGGGTCCACGTCATAGACCAGCGGCCCCAGCAGCGTGGCCAGCACGATGCCGAAGAACACGATCGCCCCCGCCATCGCGCCCTTGTGGCTGCGGAATTGCCGCCAGACGTCGCTCCAATAGCTGCGGCTGGCCGCGTCTGTCTGGTTCGAGGAATGAACCGGCTCGGCTTGGGTGGCGGCATCAGTCATAGCGAATCCTCGGGTCCAGGATGCCGTACAGGACGTCGGCGATCAGGTTAAACAGCACGATCAGGATCGCGAAGATGAAGGTCAGGGTCTGCACCATCGGCAGGTCGTTGCCCTGAATGGCGATGATCAGCATCTGGCCCAGCCCGTTCACCTTGAACACCTGTTCGGTGATGATCGCGCCGCCGAAGACGGTCGGCACGCCCAAGGCGATCACGGTCACGACCGGGATCATCGAATTGCGCAGCACATGCACCAGAACCACGGTTTTTTCCCGCAGGCCCTTGGCGCGGGCGGTGCGCACGTAATCCTGGTTCAGGTTGTCCAGCATGGATGCGCGCATGAAGCGGCTGATCTGGGCCGCGTTATACAGCGCCAGCACCGACACCGGCATGATGATCTGCTTCATCTGGAAGACGAAGCTGTCCCAATCCGTGACCCGGTGCGTGGTGTCATAGATCGACGGGAACCAGCCCAGATTGACCGAAAAGATCACGATCAGCAGAACGCCGGTGAAGAAGGTCGGCACCGAAAAGCCCACCATCGAGATAAACGTGCCGATCTGGTCGAACCACGAATACTGCTTGTAGGCCGAGATGATGCCGATGGGCAGGGCGATCAGCACCCCGACCAGATAGGACATGCCCACCACCCACAGGGTCTGGGGCATACGTTCTGCGATGATGTCGGCAACGGGGCTGCGCGACTGCCAGCTGATCACGCGCTGCGCGCCTTCGGCGAAATTGGTGCCGAACAGGTTGTTGATGATGTGCAGCGGTTCAATCCAGAAGAACTGCACCAGCCATTTCATATAGCGGATATGCACAGGTTCCCCGAGGCCAAGCGCCTCGCGCATTTTCTGTTTGACCTCGTCGGGAACGGTCAGGGGCACGTTGGCCATCGGATCGCCGGGGGCAAGTTCCAACAGAAGGAAGATCACCAGCGAGATGAAGATCAGCGTCGGAACCGCAAGCACAAGGCGTCGGATCGTGTAGGTCAGCATCGGCGCATGTCCTGGGAATTGGGGGCGGTTTCTAGGGGCACCGCGGTCCACGAGGACCGGGGCGGCACGCATGGCACCGCCCCGGCAGGTTCAGATCGACTTAGTCGATGCGGTACCAGTCAGCCACGTTCCACAGCTCGCTGTCCCAAACGTTCAGGACAACACCGCCAAGGCTGTTGGCATGGGCCGAGATACGACCACGGTGCACCAGCGGGATCATCGCGCCGTTTTCGACGGCCATACCGCTAAGCTCACGCCCGATGCGCTGACGTTCCGCGATGTCGGCGGTTTCGGTCAGGGTCTGATACAGCGCGTCATATTCCGGCATGCAGAAGCGGCTGATGTTTTCGCCCTGCCACTGGGTTTCCGGACGCGGTGCCTTGGCGCACAGACCGTTGCCCAGATAGGCTTGCGGGTCGGTGCCGTTGAAGGTGTTGGCGTACATTTCAACGTCGGCGAAGAACTTCTGGAAGGTGTCGGGCGACCCCGCGTCCCCACCGAAGAACACCGACGCGTCGATGTTGCGCAGCTCGGTTTCGATGCCGATCTCGCTCCACCACTGTTTGATCAGGGCTTGGAAGTCCTGACGCACGGCGTTGGTCGAGGTCTGGTACAGGATGCTCATCGGCATGCCATCGGGGGTTTCCCGGATGCCGTCGCCGTTGGTGTCCATGTAACCTGCTGCGTCGAGCATGGCATTGGCGCCAGCGATGTCCTGCACTTCGCAGCCGTCGAAGGTGCTTGCAAAGGCTTCGGGGGCGGGCACCCACGAGCAGCCGACGCGGCCCGCATCCCCATAGCCGATTTCCACCAGCAGCGGACGGTCGATGGCCATCGACATGGCCTTGTAAACCGCCGGATCGCCCAGGAACGGATGCTCGGACGGACCGTTCGGGTCGTCCTTGACCGACCGCATTTCGCCGCGCGCCGGATCGGGGTTGGCGTTGTTCAGCATGATGCGTTCCAGCAGCGGACCAAAGCCAGCGACCGGCTGACCCAGACCGCCTGCGGCCATTCCGGCAATCACGTCGGGGGCCAACTGAAGGTTCCAAGCATAGTCGAATTCGCCGGTTTCCATCACCGCGCGGCCTGCCGCCGTGGCATCGCCGCCGCCCTTGAAGGTCACGGTTGCGAAGGCGGGCTTGGACGGATCGCGATAGTTTTCGTTCGCCGCCATCTGGATCACGTCGTTGGTGCGGAATTCCGTCACCACGAACGGGCCGGTGCCGATCGGGTTGAAGTTCTGTTCGGTGCAGGTGGACGCAGCCGCGCCCATGCAGTTTTCGAACTGGGCCTTCTGGATGATCGGGCTTTCACCGCCCACGAAGGGACCATAGGGGTTCGGGGTCGGGCCTTCGAAGGTCACGACCACGGTCAGCTCGTCCGGGGTTTCGACCGAGGACACGCCTTCGAACTTGGTCAGCTGCGCGCAGCCGCCTTCGGGATGGGTGCAGTATTCATAGGTGAATTTCACGTCTTCGCTGGTGAAGGGCGTGCCATCCGACCACAGGATACCGGGCGTGATTTTCCAGGTGATCGAGGTCAGGTCCTCGGACACACCGCCATTGGCGACGGTCGGGATTTCATCGACCAGCCACGGGACCAGTTCGCCTTTTTCGTTATAGCGGGCCAGCGGTTCGATGATCATCGAGGCCGACTCGACGTCTTTCGTGCCGCCCGACAGGAACGGGTTCAGAATCGACGGCGCCTGCCAATAGATGATGCGAACTTCGCCGTCCGATGCGCGTTCCGCGAAAGCCGCGGGCGCAAGGGCAACGGCGGCAGCCGCGCCGAGAAGCGCTGATTTCAGTTTCATTTTCAACTCCTTGTTGGACACTTAGGTGTGCCACGGGTCTTCTGGTTCGGTCCCTTGGTCGTGTCCGGGTCCTGCTATGGGCGCAGGTTGCCGGGGGGCCATGGAAAACGGGGGACATCCCCGTCATGCGGCGATGTTCAGTCGGAATGCGGTCAAAAAGCAAGGCTTGCCGCAAGGTCCATGCTGCAATTCGCGCCGTCTGCCTGCATTCGTCTTGGGCGGATGCCCGATTTTGCAGCAGTCTCTTGACCTTTCGCGCCCAAGGCAGGCAGGGTTTGACGAGGCCCGCAAGACAGGGCCTAGTGATGCGCACATCCCCGGCACGAGGGATGGCCAGAACAGGGAAACGCCATGCTCGACCATTCGCCGACCACGCCGGTTGCGTCCATTCGGAATTTGCAGGTCTCGTTCCAGACCAAGGATGGCCCCGTGGTGGGCGTCAAGGATATCAGCTTCGACATCGCGCCGGGCGAAACCGTCTGCGTCGTGGGCGAATCCGGATCGGGCAAGTCGGTCAGTGCCTTGTCGCTGATGCGGCTGGTGGAATTCGGCGGCGGAAAGATTTCGGGCGGGCAATTGCTGTTCGACCGGGGCAGCGGCAAGGGCCAGTTGAACATGGCCGAGACCGACCCCGAATTGGCGCGCACCATTCGCGGCAACGAAATCGGGATGATCTTTCAGGAACCGATGACCGCGCTGAACCCGGTCTTCACCGTGGGCAAGCAATTGGCCGAAGGGCTGATGCTGCACAAGGGCCTGTCCGAGAAAGAGGCCGAAGCCAAGGTGCTGGACCTGCTGCGGCAGGTGCGCATCCCTGAACCGGAACGCCGCTTGAAGCAGTATCCGCATGAACTGTCGGGCGGGATGCGCCAGCGCGTGGTGATCGCCATGGCCTTGGCCTGCGAGCCGCGTCTGCTGATCGCGGACGAACCGACCACCGCGCTGGATGTGACGATTCAGGCCGAGATTCTGGCGCTGATCGACCGGCTGAAGCGCGAAACCGGGACCGCCGTGCTGTTCATCACCCATGACATGGCCGTGGTCGCCCAGATGGCCGACCGGGTGGTGGTGATGTATCGCGGCGAGAAGGTCGAAGAAGGCCCGGTCGCGGAGATCTTCGAGAACCCCAAGGAAGACTATACAAAGGCGTTGCTGGCCGCTGTGCCGAAGCTGGGCGAAATGACCGGCAAAGCCGCCCCCGAACCGATGCGCCTGATCGGGCAGGACGCGCCCGAACCCATCGCGCCCAAGCATGAACCGGGCGAAAAGCCGATCTTGGAAGTGCGCAATCTTGTGACGCGCTTTCCGGTGCGCGGCGGCTTCTTCCGGCGCATCGTGGCGAATGTGCATGCGGTCGAGGATGTGTCCTTCGACATTCCGCGCGGCGAAACCCTGTCCCTTGTCGGCGAAAGCGGCTGTGGCAAGTCCAGCGCCGGGCGGTCGATCCTGCGCCTTGTCGAACCGATGTCGGGCGAAATCCGGCTGAACGGCGAGGATGTCGTGGCGATGGGCACCGAACGTCTGCGTCAGGCCCGCGCCGATATGCAGATGATCTTTCAGGACCCGTTCGCGTCGCTGAACCCGATGATGCGGCTGGTCGAACAAGTGGCCGAGCCCTTGAAGAACTTCGGCCACCATTCCAGCGGTGAAATCAAGGACCGGGTCGCGAACCTGTTCGACCGGGTCGAGCTGCCGCGCAGTTTCCTCTATCGCTATCCGCATGAATTGTCGGGCGGGCAGCGCCAGCGCGTCGCCATCGCGCGCGCCCTTGCGCTGAACCCCAAGCTGATCATCGCCGATGAAGCGGTCAGCGCGCTGGATGTGTCGGTGCAGGCGCAGGTCTTGAACCTGCTGTTGGAATTGCAGGCCGATCTGGGCATTTCGCTGCTGTTCATCAGCCATGACATGGCGGTGGTGGAACGCGTGTCGCACCGCGTGGGCGTGATGTTTCTGGGCCGGATCGTCGAGACGGGCACGCGCCAGCAGGTCTTCGAGAACCCCCAGCACCCCTATACCAAGCAATTGATGAGTGCCGTGCCCCGCGCCGACCCGCGCAACAAGACCATCGGCAAGGAATTGAATTTCAAACCCATCCCCTCGCCGATCTTCCCGGTGGACCATGCGCCCGAACCCAGCGTTTATGACGATATGGGCGATGGGCATCTGGTGCTGAAAGGGGACTGGGGTGGGTTCAAGCG
>CAZIKH010000167.1:0-5176 GCA_964539755.1 uncultured Dinoroseobacter sp.
GGGGCGCCTTGTTGGACGATCCGACCGCCCCGCATCAGGGCGATCTGGTCGGCCATGCGCATGGCCTCGTCGGGTTCATGGGTCACCAGCAGAACGGCGGTGCCTTCATCCTTGAGGATCGCCAAGGTTTCATCCCGAATGCCATCGCGCAACCGATTGTCGAGGCCAGAGAACGGCTCATCCATCAGCATGACACGCGGGCGTGGGGCGACCGCGCGCGCCAAAGCCACGCGCTGCTGTTCCCCGCCGGACAGTTGGTGCGGATACTTGCCCTGATACCCAGCCAGACCAACCCGTTCCAGCAGCGCGCCCACCCGCTGCACACGTTCGGCCTTGGGTCCAGACAGTCCGAAGCCCACATTGGCTTCGACCGTCAGATGCGGAAACAGCGCGAAATCCTGAAACATCAACCCGACCGAGCGCGCTTCGGGCGGCAGATGCACCCCCTCGCCCGACATGATCTGCCCGTCGACGATCACAGTGCCCGAGGTTTGCTGTTCCACCCCGGCGATGATCCGCAAGGTCGTCGACTTGCCGCATCCCGATGGCCCCAGAAGGCAGGTCACCTGCCCGGGCCGAACCGCAAGCGACACATGGCTGACCACATCCCGCCCGTCGAAGGACCGGCTTAGGTCCGTCACTTCCAGACGCGGTTGCAGGATCGGGGCGGTGTTCGGCACGGGGGTCAATTTCCGATCAAATTCATCGGGTTTTGTCCCTGCTAGCAGCGCCCCGGCGCGCGCGCAAGCCTAGCAGCAGCCCCCCGTCGTCGCGCCTGCTTCTGTGCCGCCAGAAAACGGCATCGCCGTGCCGCAGCCTTCGAAAATGCCGTAGTGGCGCGAGAAATCCCCGATGAACTCGAAATGCGGGGCAAAGCGTGTTTCGGCCAACATCTTCCACGTGTTGCCACAGACCGGGAACACCTTGCCGGTCTCGATCACATGATGGGCATCCAGCGTAAAGACATCGCCCGCTTCGGGCAGGGTCCCTTTGTAGATGACCGCTTGGCCGTAATCTTCGCAGGCCGGTTCCAGCCCGGGCAATTTGAACAAACGATAGGTGGCCGAATGGAACTTGATCGCCCCCACCTTCTGTTCCAGCGCCTTGTTTTCGATGGTCAGCGGCCGATCCTCGACCAAGCGTGGGTCGGCAAAGCCGGCGGCTTTGGCCAGTGTCAGGAAATCGTTCCAATAAAGCGCGCCGGACAGGCATTCCCCATAGAGCACCGGATCGGCCCGCAAGGCGTCCGGCACGCGGCGTTCGGCATAGACATCGCTGAAATAGAATTCGCCCCCCGGCTTCAGCAGATCAAAGACCCCTTTCAGGACGGCGGCTTTGTCCATGGCAAGGTTCAGCACGCAATTCGACACCACCACGTCATAGCTGGCCGGGGTCAGGGGCAGCGCCTCCAGATCTTCGATCAAACCTTCGTGGAACGCGGTGTTCGGGGCCGCATACCCGAAGGCTTCGGCATGATACCCGCGATAGGCCTGCGCGACCTCCAATTGTTCCGGGGTCATATCCACGCCTTCGACGAAGCCATCCGCACCGACCAGCGCGCTGAGCGCATACACATCGCGCCCGGACCCGGAGCCCAAGTCCAGCACCCGGCAGCCGTCCAGCGCCATTGGGGCAATCAGCCCGCAGCCATAGTACCGCGCATCCACTTCGGGGTGAATCTTGGCCAGGATCGGCTTGAGGTGGTCCGGCATGGCATCCGGCGTGCAGCAGGCATTCGTTTTCAGATCCGCACTGCTTTGCAACGTCTTGCCGTAATAATCGCGCACCTCGGCATGGCTCATGGCGGCCTCCTGTCATTCCGTCTGACCTGACCTACCAAGCCCACCTGCCCCCGGACAGCAAAAAGCGCGCGCGGGTCTGCCACAAATCCGCGCGCGCCTTCTTCTAGGTCCAAATACTCAGATGGTCGCGTTGGTTCCGCCGCCGTCCAGCAGAATATTCTGACCAACGATGAACCCGGCATGCACCGAACACAGGAACGCGCACATCGCACCGAATTCTTCGCGGGTGCCATAGCGGCCTGCCGGAATGGTCTTGTAACGGTTTTCGCGCGCCTGCTCGATCGAGATGCCTTGCGCCTGCGACACGCCCGTATCCAACTGAATGGCGCGATCCGTGGCGTGGATGCCCGGCAGAAGGTTGTTGATCGTCACGCCATGCCCCGCAACCTGGCGCGACGTGCCCGCCACATAGCCGGTCAAGCCGGTGCGCGCGGCATTCGACAGGCCCAGCGCCGGAATCGGGGCCTTGACCGATTGCGAGGTGATGTTGACCACCCGCCCCCAGCCTTGGGCCATCATGCCCGGCAGTTGGGCCTTCATCAGCGCAATCGGGGTCAGCATGTTGGCATCCAGCGCCTTGATGAAATCCTCGCGGTCCCAGTCCGACCACAAACCCGGCGGCGGGCCGCCCGCATTGGTGACAAGAATATCGACTTGCCCGGCCACCTCGAGCACCTGCGCCCGCCCATCTTCGCTGGTGATGTCTGCGGCAACGGCGGTCACCGACACGCCATGGTCCGCGCGAATCGCCTCGGCGGTGGCGTCAAGCGCTTCCGCGCCACGGCTGTTGAGGATCAGATCAACCCCCGCAGCGGCCAAAGCTTCGGCGCATCCACGCCCCAGCCCCTTTGACGAGGCGCAGACCAACGCGCGCTTGCCGGAAATGCCAAGATCCATGAATTCTCTCCCTTTTGACATGCTTTCGCCTCAGTTAGCACCGCCAATCGGGGCCGACCACGGCGAATCGTTGGAATTCCTGCGCGCGATCGGACCGATCCTTTGCCCTGCCTCGGGAACCAGCTGCAAACAAACCGGGCGGTTGGTCACAAATTGTCCTTTTTCCCAAGACAATTTCGCCGGATTGACCTGACAGGTTGGCCATAACGCCCCCACAGTGTTACACCGATCCTGTCGGCGGTGGGGCGCGGACGCTGGAGGATCCTTCCCGTAGAAGGGTCGTCTTAACGTTTTTCAGTGTACGCCGCGTGTGAGGTCGAATCTGCCATGTCCCGTGAATCCCTTCCCAGTGCCGAAGCGCTGCATGTTCTGACGGTCTATGACGCGTCGGCGTTCCGCTGCACCTCGGGGGTCAACCGGGGGGATGCGCTGGAATTGTCGGACAGCTTGTGCCTTGGGGACAGCTATCGTTTGGACATGACCGCCGATGCCCTGCGCCTGGAATTGCTGGGACCCGACCTGCTGGACCCGGACGCGGCAGGGTACCGTTTGGCCAACCACCCGACGATCCCGGTGGCGTTGGGGCCGACCCTGACCATGATGACCCCGGCGGGCAAGCTGGCGCAGATGCGCAGCCTTGTGATCGAAGGCGATGCTTTCCTGCTGCCCCTTGGCGCGGTCGATCTTTTTGCGCCCCACACCGTGATTGCCCATATCCCGGATCCGGCACCTTTGCCCTTGGCCGATCCGACCTGCCTTGCCTTCACACGCGGCACACGGATCGCCACGCAGGACGGACAGCTGGTCGCGATCGAAGACCTGAAGCCGGGCGACCAACTTCTGACGCGCGCCGGTCGGGCCGCGACCTTGCGCGCCGTCTTGTGCGAAACCGTCCCCGCGATTGGCCGCGCCACGCGCGTCGTGATCCGCGAAGGGGCCTTTGCCAATGAAACCGAACTGGTGGTGGCCGCCGATCATCGTCTCTATGTTCCGGCGCGGCGCAGCGAAGTGGACCCGCATGGCCCGGACCGCATGGAACCGGCGATCAAGCTGGTCAACGGGCTGACGGTCACCGCCGATCCCGGCGGGCGGACCGAGTATTATCATATCCTGCTCGACAGCCATGAAGTGATCTATGCCGAAGGCATCCCTTGCGAAAGCTTCCTGCTGACCGAAGCCAGCCGCGCGGGCCTGTCCGACACGCTGGCCCAGCAGGTGCAAGCCTGCGGATTTGACGCGGTGCATGAACCGCACCCCGCGACCTTGCCCCCGGCCCTGCGCCCGCGCCCCAAAGGCCCCGCGCAGACCGAAAGCGCAAAGGTGCAGCCCGCAGTTTGACGCGGATCAAATCCTGTATCCCCGCTACCGGATAGTCTGACCCCGTTCCCAAGACAGGAGGGGGTCATGAAAACCATCGCCGTTGCAACCGATCTCTCGGACCGCGCCACCCATGCCGTGGCGCGCGCCTTTGCGCTGGCCGAAAGCCTTGATGCGGCGCTTTATGTCTTCAGCGTGGTGGACGACCATCTGCCGGAAGATCTCGGCACCGATCTGGCCAATCGCACGCAGGATATGCTGGCCCAATTCTGCGCCCCACATGCCGAACGGGTGCGCGCCACGCCCCAAGTCTTGCGTGGGCCGGTGGACGACGCCTTGACCGCCGCGGTCGAGGCCCACGGGATCGACCTGATGATCGTCGGGCTGCATCGGCACCGATTGCTGATGGATTTGGTGCGCGAAACGACGATGGAACGGCTGATCCGGCGGCTGCATATCCCGGTGCTTGTGGTCCAGCACGGGGCCGACGCGCCCTATCAAAGCGTCTTGGGTGCCGTGGATTTTGCGCCTGCTTCGGCCGAAGCCCTGCGGATCGCGCGTTTCTTGGCCCCGAACGCCGCACTCCATGCCGTTCACGCCGTCCATGTTCCGATGCACACACCCCCAGCCGCGATCGGGGCGATCGAGGATTTTCAGACCCTTGTCGATCCGGCGGCCTTCTTCGAACAAGCCCGCCACCAAAAGCACGCTTGGCTTGCGCAGAACCCGGACTTGGCAAACACGGTCGATGTCGCCTTGGAAGAAGGTTCGGTTCACGCCGTGATCGGACAAGCGCGCCAGAAGGTGGCCCCGGACCTGATCGCACTGGGCACCCATGGCCGGGCGATGCCCCTGCAATGGCTGACAGGCAGCTTTGCCAATGACATGATGCGCGATCCCCCGACCGACCTGCTGATCGTGCCGCCACGCATGGAACCAAAAATTAGTTAATGAAATCATAATTTTAGGTCAGGCTTGCTGACGCATTGTTTCGCATGCGAAACAATAGGTCAGGAGGACTGACCTAAACAGCCCTTGCTCGGAACCTGCGCCATTGCGTGCGCCCCCGGCCCCGTCTATATCGCGCGCATGCTCGACAACGCCCCGACCCTTCCGCCCGAAATCGCCCGCCGCCGGACCTTTGCGATCATCTCGCACCC
>CAZIKH010000168.1:0-5171 GCA_964539755.1 uncultured Dinoroseobacter sp.
TGTCCTTTGCACTGGCGGGCCGCACCAGCTGCAAATAGTCGATGATCAGCACATCGAGGCCCTTTTCGCGCTTCAGCCGTCGGGCGCGGGCGGCCAACTGGCTGATCGGCAGCGCGGCGGTGTCGTCGATGAACAGGGGGCAGGCTTCCAATTCCTTGGCGGCCTCGACGAAACGGCGGAATTCCGCTTCGGTCATGTCGCCCTTGCGGATCTGTTCGGACGGAACCTCGGCGGCCTCGGACAAGACGCGGGCGGCCAGCTGTTCGGCGCTCATTTCAAGGCTGAAAAAGCCGACCACGCCGCCATTGACCGCGCCGACGCTGCCATCGGGGCGTTTGCCGCGCTTATAGGCCTTGGCGATGTTGAAGGCGATGTTCGTCGCAAGCGAGGTCTTGCCCATCGACGGGCGCCCGGCGAGGATCAGAAGGTCCGACTTGTGCAGGCCGCCCAGCTTCTTGTCCATGTCGATCAGCCCGGTGGACAGGCCCGCCAGCCCACCGTCGCGCTGATAGGCGGCATTTGCCATTTTCACCGCGTCGGTCACGGCGGTCAAAAAGGTCTGAAATCCTTGTTCGGCCTGTCCGGTTTCGGCGATCTGGTACAGCTTCTGTTCGGTGGCCACGATCAATTCATCGGGCTTGTCGGCGCTGTCGGCGGCGGCGGCCCGTTCGGACAATTCCCCGCCCAGATCAATCAGGTCCCGACGCACCGCAAGATCATGCACGATCTGGGCAAAATCGCGGGCGGCATAGCTGGAGATCGCACTGGCAGCCAAACGCACCAGATAGGCGGGTCCACCCAGTTCGGCCAAACCGGGATCATCTTCCAGCAAAGGTTTCAGGGTGACGGGCGAAGCAAGCGCGTTGCGCTGGATGCGTTCTTCGGCCACCTCGTAGATGCGCCGATGGACCGGATCATAGAAATGCTTGGCGCGCAGGATCGGCGCGATCCTGTCATAGACGTCATTGTTTGTCAGGACCGCGCCAAGGAGTTGCTGCTCGGCTTCGATATTGTGGGGGCGCTTGATCTGGCCTGCGCTGCCGCCCTCGCTGGGGCCGTTGTCTGGCCCGGTATTGGACTGCTCGTTTCGGATCTGTGCGATCTCGTTCATTCTGCTCCCTCGCCCCTAGGCATATGGGTATCCGCCATCCCGCGTGCCCGGGCAATCTGGAAAAGCTGTGGAAACTTATCGAACAGTTTTCGACGGATTTGCCTATTATTTTGGGGGTCGAGCGGCCCATGCGTCAACATCTAGCGTAGGGGCCTGACCAATGTGGGTATACTGCTGCAATACGCGCTGCCGCGCCCAAACTGCCCACAGAATCGCCGCCGGGTCGGTCAGGTCTTGGACCCATGCGCGGCTTGCCACCCCCTTGGGTCATCCAAGAAGGCCTGCACATCGGCCAATTGATCGGGTGGAAACAACGCCCGGTCGCGGGCCACGTCCAACACGTCTTGCCATGTGCACAAATAGTGCAACGTCACCCCGTGATCGCCCAGCACCTGGGTCGTTTCGGGATAGATGTCGTAATAGAAGATCACCGCCGTATGCGCACAGGTTGCCCCGGTGTCGCGGATCGCATCGACAAAGGACAGTTTGCTGCCACCATCGGTGGTCAGGTCTTCGACCAGCAGGACCTTTTGGCCTTCGGTCATGGTGCCTTCGATCCGGGCGCCCCGGCCATGCCCTTTGGGTTTCTTGCGAATATAGGTCATCGGCAGGGCCATCCGCTCGGCCACCAAAGCGGCATAGGGAATACCGGCTGTTTCGCCGCCAGCGATATTGTCAAAGGCTTCGGCCCCGGCGGCGCGCATCACCGTGCAGGTCAGGAAATCCATCAGCATGGCGCGAATACGCGGGTACGAGATCGGCTTGCGGCAATCCACATAAGTCGGCGCTGGCAGGCCCGATGTATGAATGAACGGATCCTCTGGCCGGAAATGCACCGCCCCGATATCCCACAGCGCCTCGGCTGTCAGTCGGGCCATGGTTGCGCGGTCGGGGAAGCTGGTCGGGATCATGGGCAAGGGCCTTTGGCGATGGGATGTGACGGAGGACTGAATTCAGCGCAGAACGCGCCAATGCAGCGGGTAACCGGGATCAAACAGGGTAACCGGCCCTTCCCCCGTGGCGATCTTGTCGGGGAACGGCACAGGTGCCTCGGTTTTCTCCAGCGTGATGGTATCGCTGTTGGCGGGCAGGCCATAATGCGCAGGTCCGTTCAGGCTGGCAAAGGCTTCAAGCTTGTCCAGCGCGCCTTCCGCTTCGAACACATGCGCAAGGCAAGCCATGGTGTTGGTTGCGGAAAACACACCGGCGCAGCCGCAGGCGCTTAGTTTGTTGGGGTCCGTATGGGGGGCCGAGTCGGTGCCAAGGAAGAACCGCGCATGGCCAGACGTGGCCGCCGCAACCAGGGCCTTGCGGTGTTCTTCGCGCTTGGCGACGGGCAGGCAGTAGTAATGGGGTTTGATGCCGCCCACCAAGATGTGGTTGCGGTTGATCATCAAGTGATGCGTGGTGATGGTGGCGCCGATCTGCCCGTCTGCGGCCATGACGTAATCGACCGCGTCTGCGGTCGTGACATGTTCCATCGTGACTTTCAGGCCGGGCGTCGCGCGGCGGATGGGGTCCAGCACCGTCTCGATGAACACGGCCTCGCGGTCGAAGATATCGACATCGGCGGTTGTCACCTCGCCATGAACGCACAAGGGAAGGCCGATTTCGGCCATCCGTTCCAGAACAGGGCGCACCTTGTCAAAGTCGCGCACGCCGGATGCGGAATTCGTCGTGGCCCCGGCTGGATAAAGCTTGATCGCGGTGATGATCCCACTTGCATAGGCATGGGCGACATCTTCCGGGTCCGTGTCTTCGGTCAGATAAAGGGTCATCAAGGGCGTAAAGCTTTGGCCTTCGGGCAAGGCGGCCAAGATACGATCCCGGTAGGCTATGGCCTGCGCCCCGGTCACGACGGGCGGAACAAGGTTCGGCATGATGATCGCGCGGGCGAAATCGCGCGCGGTTTCCGGCAAGACGGCTTTCAGCATGGCCCCATCCCGCAAGTGCAAATGCCAGTCGTCGGGGCGGGTCAGGGTCAGGCGTGTCATCGCAGGGTCCTTTGCTTTCTTGGTGCGAGGCCTAGCGCGAATCCGCCCCGTTTGGGAAGGCATCTGCGCAGGCCTTGCTTTTTGCCGCATTTTTGGTCATGCTGCACCGCAGAAAGACGCTGAATGGTCGCGATCCGACGGGAATCCCGCGCAATGCACGTTGGTGGGTTGCATGGGGCCGAAGGGCGGATAGCCTTGGTGTCAAAAGAAGGTTGGAATGCTCGACATCGCTTCAAGTCTGCCGCGTATGCAGCGCACCCGTGGGGGCGCGCGGGCCGCGCTGACGCAGACGGGCGGACGCACACGCTTGGTCGACTTGCGCCAGTCGGGCAGTGCCAAGGCCATGATGCCGCGCACCCACGGTCCCGCCCCCGAAGTTGTTTTCCTGAACACCAGTGGCGGTGTTACGGGCGGCGATCACCTGACCTATGGGCTGAGCGTGGGACCGGGGGCCCGTGTGGTCGGCACGACGCAGACCGCCGAACGGGCCTATCGCGCGCTGGGCGGGGCGCAAGGCAGCGGGCGGATCGAAACGCAGCTCACCCTTGGTGCGGGCGCGCGCCTTGATTGGGTGCCGCAGGAACTGATCCTGTTCGAAGGCAGCGATTTGCACCGCACCACTGTTGTGGACATGGCCGAAGATGCCGAACTGACCTTCGTGGAAACGCTGGTGCCCGGACGCGCGGCGATGGGCGAAACCCTCGGGCGGTTTCACTTGCGCGACGACCGGGTGATCTGGCGCGGTGGGCGTCGGGTGTTCTGGGAACCGCTTGTGCTGTCGGCCCCGATGCTGGGGCATCCGGCCGGGCTGGCCGGGGCCCGGGCGATATCGACCATCGTGGTCGTTGCCCCCGATGCCGAAGACCGATTGCAGGCGGTGCGCGATGGCCTTTGTTTCGATGGCGTGTCCGCAGCCGCCAGCGCGTGGGACGGCAAGCTTGTGCTGCGCTTGATCGGGCAGGCCGCCTGGCCGCTGCGCCGGGCCTTGATGCGCTTACTTCCGCATGTGACCGGGGCCCCGCTGCCCCGCGTCTGGCAGACCTAGGAGAGACAACAGATGAACCTGACCCCCCGGGAAAAGGACAAGTTGCTGGTCAGCCTCGCCGCCATGGTGGCGCGTGGGCGACTGGAACGCGGCGTAAAGCTGAACCACCCCGAAGCCATCGCGCTGATCACCGATTTCGTGGTCGAAGGCGCGCGGGACGGGCGGTCGGTGGCCGATCTGATGGAAGCGGGCGCGCATGTGATTACCGAAGACCAGTGCATGGAAGGGATATCGTCGATGATCCACGACGTGCAGGTCGAAGCGACCTTTCCGGACGGCACCAAGCTTGTGACGGTGCATCACCCGATCCGTCCCGCACAAGGAGGCTGACGCGATGTTCACCTTTGTCATCGCCCTGCTGGCCGGGTTGGCCACGCCCTTTGCCGAGCCGCATATCAAGACGGCTTTGGAAAGCCTGATGCTGGACGATCTGAAAGTGGGCGAGTCCGAATTCCGGGCCTTTTCCTTTGCCCTGATGATGCTGGCGGCGGCCTTGCTGGCGACCTTGGGCGGCGGTGGGTCGGCTTTGGCATTGGCGGTGGGTGGCTTGCTGGGCCTGTTTGGCAAACGCCTGTTTGACGCCATCATGAAAAAAGGAACCAGCGCATGATCCCCGGTGAAATCCTGACCGCCGCTGGCGATATCGAATTGAACACAGGGGCCGACGTGACGGTTCTTGAAGTGTCCAATACAGGCGACCGACCCATTCAGGTCGGAAGCCATTACCATTTCGCGGAAACCAATTCCGGCCTGAGCTTTGACCGCGCAGCGGCCCGAGGCAAACGGCTGGATATCGCCGCAGGGACCGCTGTCCGGTTTGAACCCGGTCAGACCCGCGAGGTCCGCCTTGTGCCGTTGGGAGGCGCGCGCAAGGTCTTCGGCTTCAATCAAAACGTCATGGGAGACTTATGATGTACGACCCCAAAACCCCGATCGACATGTGGCTGTCCGGCCTGTCGCTCTGGCGCGCCTCCATGGAAATGCAGATGCAGGTGACGACCCAGATGATGCGGTTCACCGG
>CAZIKH010000169.1:0-5152 GCA_964539755.1 uncultured Dinoroseobacter sp.
CTGCCGCGCGAAGACGTGCGCGATGCTTTTGTGACGCTGGACGGCGGACGCTTGGCGGACTTGCCGCAAGGGGCTGTGGTTGGGTCCTCGTCCCTGAGACGTCGCGCGCAATTGGCGCATCGGCGTCCCGACCTGAAGCTGGTCGAGTTTCGGGGGAACGTCCAAACCCGGATGCGCAAGCTGAACGATGGCGTGGCGCAGGCGACCTTTCTGGCCATGGCGGGCTTGAACCGCTTGGGCATGACGGACGTGCCCCGCACCGCCATTGAACCCGACGAAATGCTGCCGGCGGTGGCCCAAGGGGCCATCGGGATTGAACGGCGCGGCGACGACCTTCGGATGGCGCGTATGCTGGAGGCCATCCATGATGGGCCGACGGGCCAAAGACTGGCCTGCGAACGGGCGTTTCTTGCGGCCTTGGATGGGTCTTGTGAAACCCCCATCGCGGGATTGGCGGTGTTGGAAGGGTCCGAGATCGTCTTGCGCGGGGAAATCCTGCGCCCGGATGGGTCGGAAGTGATCGCAGATGCCGGGCGCGCCCCGATCGAAGACGGCGCCAAGCTGGGCACCGAACTGGCCCATAATCTGCGCAAGCGCGCGCCTTCGGACTTCTTCAGCTGGATCGCGGCCTGATCGACCGCGACGCTGTTCGACGGCCCAGCAACAAGTCCTGCCCTTAGCGCGGCAGGACCTTGCCGGGGTTCAAGATGCCCTTGGGATCGAAGGCGGACTTGACCGCGCGCATCATGTCCAGCGCGACGGGATCTTTGCGCCGGGCCATGCTGCCCAGTTTGGACAGACCGATCCCGTGTTCTGCCGAAAAACTGCCGCCCAGATCCAGCGTCACATCCTCGACCGCTTCGGTGATGGCGACATGAACACTTGGATCAAGGCTGCTGGGCCAAACGGCATAGTGAATGTTGCCGTCGCCCAAATGGCTGACCGTGCAGTCGCGCGCGCCGGGGTCCAGTTCGGCCAAACGCTGCGTCATGCGATCCAGAAACCGCGAAACCTTGTCCACGGGCACCGAAACGTCATGGTTGACCAAAGGCTTCGTGGTCAACAAAACCTCGCCCGCGCGTTCCCGCCGATCCCACATCTCGCGGCGTTGCGCTTCGTTTTGCGCCACCGCGGCGTCCAGCGCCAAGCCACGCTCCAGCATCTCGGCCAAGGCGTCTTCGAGGGCGGTGGTCAGGGGAATCGCGCCATCGTCACCGACGCCGGTCATCGCCGGTTGGGTGCTGCCAATTTCGACAAGGATGTTGACTTCATAAGGGTGCTCGAACGGCTCGCGCGTTTCGGGGAACTTGGCCTTCAGCGTCTCCATATAGATGCGCGGCATGTATTCGAAGGCTTCCACCATTCCGCCCGTGGTCCTCTGCAACCGGTTCAACAGCACCAGCGCCGCATCCAGATCGGGTGCCGCGACCATTGCGGTGGCATAGGCTTGGGGCTTTGGGTGCAGCTTCATGACGGCGGCGGTGATGATCCCCAGCGTTCCTTCCGCCCCGATCATCATGTCCTTCAGGTCGTACCCCGAATTGTCCTTATGCAGCTCGCTCATCAGGTTCATGACCCGGCCATCGGCCAGCACAACCTCCAGCCCAAGGCACAGATGGCGGGTCGATCCGTAACGCAGCACATTCGATCCGCCCGCATTGGTCGACAAGACCCCGCCGATCATGGCCGATCCACGCGCCCCGAAATACAACGGAAAGATCAGGTCCTGTTCCTCGGCGGCGTCGTGCAATTGGCTTAGGATGACGCCCGCTTCGACCACTGCGACCCGCGCGTCTGCCCGAACCTCGCGGATCGTGTTCATGCGTTCCAGCGACAACATCAACGCCCCCTCGGCGGATGTGCCGCCGTTCAGTCCGGTGTTGCCAGACACCGGCACGACGGGCGTGTTGGTGTCATGCGCCAGTTTCAGGACAGCGCTGACTTCGGCGGTGCTGCGCGGGCGCACAACGGCCAGCGGCGACCAATGATAGTTCTCGGTCCAGTCGGCGGCATATTTGGCCGTGTCTTCGCCCGTCAGGACATGCGCCGCGCCAAGTGTCGTGGTCAGTTTGTCCAGCAATTGCATCGCGTCTCCTCCCAAGGCGCAGAATGAACCGACCCTTTCGCAAGGTCTAGCGAAACCACTCGGCCCAGCCATCAAGATAGTATCGCATCAAGGCATGGGTCTGCATCGTGTTCGCGGCAACCTCGACCGGGGCCATGTCGGGCGCAAACACCAACGCGGCGGCATAGGTTTCCGGCGTCAGATAGCGCAACCCGTCCGGCAGGACCAAGGGGCGCGGGGCGGGTTCCATCTTGCCTGCAATGATGAAGCCCCAGATCCCGAAACTGGGGATCGTGACCTGCAAGGGTTCCGTCCAAAGACCTTGACCGGGGGCAATCGGGTTGCGGGTGCCGGCCAAGGTTTCTTGCAGCGACCAGAAGGCCGCGCGGGCGAACAGGGGCGATCCGGCCTGCGTGACAAACAGGCCCGTGGCCGACAACCGATCCAGCATCCGGGCATAGAATTCGCGGGTATAAAGGCGCGACAGCGACAATGTGGACGGGTCCGGCAAGTCGGCGACGATCAGGTCATAGGGCGTCCCGTCCTCCGACAGAAATTGCCAGGCATCCGCAGTGTGAACCGTGACCCGGGGATCGCGCAGGGCAAACCCGTTCAGGCGCGCCAGATCATCGCGATCGCGGAACAGGGCGGTGACCGCCGGGTCCAGATCCACCAGATCGATATGCCCGACACGTGGGTCGCGCAGCACCTCGCGCACGGCCATGCCATCGCCACCGCCCAAGACCAGAACACGGTCGGGCCGGGCGACGCGGGCCAAGGCGGGATGCACCAGCATTTCGTGGTAGCGATGTTCATCTAGGCTGTCGAACTGGATCGACTGGTTCAGAAACAGGCGCGTGCGGTCCCGAAAGCGGGTGATGGTGATCTGCTGATAAGGGGTTTGCTGGGAAACGATCACCTCGTCTTCATAGAGCGTCGCGTCCAGCACCGACACGATGGTTTCGGCCCGCCACAGGGCAAGGGCGCAGGCCAGAACCCCCACGACCCAGATCACCCGGAACGCCCAGCCCAGCAGGTCGCGGAACAACCACAAGGACAAGCCCGCAACGACAAGGTTCAGCAGGCCAAACGCCAAACTGGCCGACATCAGCCCAAGCTGTGGCACCACCAGAAGGGGAAACGCCAAGGCCGCCGCCAGCGCCCCCAAGTAATCTGCGGTCAAGACATTGGCCAAGGTGTGCTTGCCCGCGCCCAGCCCGGTCAGGATGCGCGTGATCAGCGGGATTTCCAGCCCGGACAGCGCGCCGCACAGAAAAACGATGGCAAAAAGAACCCCGCTGATGCCTTCCAGATAGGCATAGGTGGCAAACAGGATCGGGGCGGAAAAACCACCCACCAGTCCCAGCGCAATCTGGCTGGACACAAAGCCCGCCTCGGCTTGCACAACAAAGCGCGAGGCGAACGCCCCAACCCCCATCGAGGTCAGAAACAACCCGATGACCAGCGAAAACTGGGTGACGCTGTCACCCAAAAGATAGGATGCCGCTGCCCCCGCCACCAGTTCATAGACCAACCCTGCCACCGCAACGACAAAGGTCGCGGCCAACAGCAACGCCGCCTTCAGGTCGGGCGGTGTGGACGTATCCGGGGCCTGCGTCAGGACAGAATCACGGCAGAGACAAGGATCGCCAAGGCGATGAAGATCGCGCCCATCAACACGGCAATCGCCATGTTGTGTTCTTCTTCGATCTCTTTGCGCAGGGAAAAGGGCGTGATCCATTCGATGATCATCCAGAACAGGATCATCAGGCCCAAGCCGACGAAGGAATAGAAGATGGTTCCTACGAACTCGGCAATCTGAATTGCAGCAAACATGGCGAAGTCCTCGTTTCTGGTGTCATCATTTTACGCTGCGAACCCCGTAATAGGGCACGCCGGCTGATCCCGTGCGGACGCTTTGCAGATCGTTGCTTTCCCCCCAGACCCCGGCCGAGGCAAGGTAGAAGCCCGTGCCCAGCAACGCGACGAAGGAAAGGGTGATCAGAATCCGCGCCATCACTCGTCATCCGTCCAGTCGCTGCCCGACCACCGCCGCTGATGGTGCAAGAACCGCCGCCCCAAGATCGCCGCGCCCGACAGCGCGGACAAGATCGCCGCGAACAGCATCCAGGACGCGGCTTTGACGCCTTCGGTCACGGTGATCGTCAGGCTATCGGGGCGGCGCCCATTCGACCAAGTGCCCGCTTCGGATTGTTCGATGTTCAGGACATAGGCCCCGGGTTCGGGCAGGCGCAGGGTTGCGGTCGCGCTGCGGGACCCTTCGGACCAGTTTTCGCCGTCCTCGCGGCCAAAATAGTATTCTGCCTGGCGACCAAATTCGACCAGCGTTTCGCCATCGGGGCCGACCAGTTCCAGATCGTACCAAGCCCAGGAATTGCTGGCATTGCTGTCCAAGCGGATTTCCACAAGATCGACGGCGTTCGTCACCTCGAAAGGCAACGAAATGGGCCGCGTCGTCGGCACCGCTGGTTCGTACAGGACCGAGGTCCCGTTCCCCAGCAACCCGATCCACAAGATCACCGCAAGGCCCGCGCTGGCAAAGCCCATGTTGCGCAGGAACTTGCCGTGCTTCCAAGGGCGGAAGGGTTGCAGCGGATGCACCCCTTTGCGCCGCGGCAGGTCCACCAAGCCAAACGCGGCCTGAACCGCGTTGGGGTCCAGATAGCTGGTCAATTCCAGTTCCCGTTCCGGGCCGTTCAGCGCCTGCGTCAATTGCCGCTGATCGCTCATGAAGGTGACATAGGGTGTGCGGTCACCGCGGCGGGGCGCGAAATTGAAACTGCCCTCGGCATAGGCGACTTCCCGGGTGCCACACTCGTAGTACAAGAACCGTTCGCCGCCCCAATAGGTGACAGGTTGCGAGTCTGCCAGATTCACGCGGTTTTCGGTCCACCAGCCGGAACTGCCAAGTCCACGCACCTTGCGCGTAAAGGTGAAATGCCCGTCTTCGACCGCCAGCCAGCAATACCCATGGGTCGGTGAATAAAGCTGATGTTCCACCCATTCCCAGCGGTCGCCGGCATAGGTTTCGGTCACCTGCAAGGTCCCGATCAAGGTCCAATCGAC
>CAZIKH010000170.1:0-5078 GCA_964539755.1 uncultured Dinoroseobacter sp.
GACGTGACCATCGTGTCGGGCGGCCCGCAGGTGAACAACCGCGCGCTGCTGCTGGCTGGGCGCATCGACTACCATATGGGCGGCGACATGCTGCAAGCCTTCAACGCCGTGGCCGAAGGCATCCCGGTCGTCGCGGTTGCGGCGACCTTCCAGAAACACCCCCAAGTCATTCTGGCCCATCCCGGGGTCGCCGACACCTGGGAGGAGCTGAAAGACCTGACCCTGTTGATCGGCGACAACGGGTTTGCCAGCTATTACCAATGGATGATCGCGGCACATGGCTTCACCGCCGAACAGCGCCAGCCCTATACATTCAACCCCGCCCCCTTCATCGCGGATGACCAATTGGGGATGCAGGGGTACCTGTCCTCGGAACCCTTCGCGGTGGAAAAGGAAGCGGGCTTCAAGCCCAATGTCTTCCTGATCGCGGATAACGGCTATTCGACCTACGCGACCACAATCGAAACCATGGCCGACACCATCGCCAACAAGCCGGACGAGGTCCGTTGCTTTGTCGAAGGCTCGATCAAGGGCTGGTACAACTACCTCTATGGCGACAACGCTGCCGCCAACGCCCTGATCATGCAGGACAACCCCGACATGACCCAAGACAAGATCGACTTCGCCATCGCGTCGATGATCGAAAACGGGATCGTCGATTCCGGCGATGCGCTGGAATTGGGCATCGGGGCCATGACGACCGAAATGGTCGGCGACTTCTATAACAAGATGGTCGAAGCCGGCGTCATCGCCGGGGATATCGACTGGGAAGCCAGCTTCACCACGGAATTCGTGAATGCGGGCGTGGGGATGGACCTCAAGCCATAAGGCGACGGTCCAGCTTGGGTCTGGCCGGCTTGCAAATCCTCCTCCCTTGCAAGCCGGCCAGTTCCAAAGTCTGATCCCCTGACTGACACCGACCGGAAAGACCCCGCCCATGGCCAAAGCCCCCGCCCCCATCGGCCAGCGTGCCCCTGTGCTGAAAATGGATGCCGTCCACAAGGTGTTCGGCGGACAGGTCGTTGCCCTCAGCGATATGGAATTGCAGGTCAATGAAGGCGACTTTATCTCGCTGCTTGGCCCGTCCGGGTGTGGAAAATCCACCGCGCTGCGGGTGATCTCGGGGCTGCTGCATCCGACCCGTGGCCGGGTCACATGGGAAGGCGGCCAAGACGCTGGCGATCTGGGCGTCGTCTTTCAAGAACCGACCCTGATGCCTTGGGCGACCGTGGCGCAGAACGTCTGGCTGCCCTTCCGCTTGCGCGGCAAAAGCTACAATTCGGTCAAGGACGAGGTGCTGGAGGCCCTGAAACTTGTCGGGCTCGAGAAATTCCAGAATGCCTATCCTCGGGAATTGTCTGGCGGGATGAAGATGCGCGTCTCGATTGCGCGCGCGATGGTCACGCATCCGCGCCTGATCCTGATGGACGAACCCTTTGCCGCTTTGGACGAAATCACCCGCTTCAAACTGAACAACGACCTTTTGGCCCTGAAGGACAAGATCGGCTGCACCGTGATCTTCGTCACCCATTCGGTTTTCGAATCCGTCTTCCTGTCCGACCGCATCGTCGTCATGGCCGCCCGTCCGGGCCGGGTGATCCGCGAATTGCAGGTGGATGCGCCCTATCCCCGGGACGAGGTCTTCCGCACCTCGGCGGAATATGCGGCGCATTGCCGGGCGGCCTCGGACGCGCTGCACGCCGCGATGGAGCTGGCCGCATGACCGCGATTGATCCCGAAAACGCGCCTGTCACCGCCGACATCCCCGAGATTGACGAAGACGAACGCGCCCGTCTGGCCGCGCGCCGCCTCGAAAAGATCGGCAAATGGACCTTGCCCGCCTTGGTCATGATCCTGATGCTGGTGGGATGGGACCGCCTCGTGGTGTGGAACGAGATCCCGCATTATATCCTGCCGGGGCCGGGCCGGGTCTTTTCCACCTTGATCTCGGATTGGCCGATCCTGTTCGACGCGCTGCTGGTCACGCTTCAGATCACCCTGATGGCGCTGGCCGTGGCCGTGCTGGGCGGGGTTGGTCTGGCGGTTTTGTTTACCCAAAGCCGTCTGGCGGAAATGAGCTTCTATCCTTACGCGGTGATCCTGCAGGTCACGCCCATCGTGTCCATCGCGCCCCTGATCTTCATCTATGTGGACAACCGCCTTGCGGGTCTTCTGATCTGCGCGTGGCTGGTGGCGTTCTTCCCGATCCTGTCGAACACGACGCTGGGGCTGAACAGCGCCGATCACAACCTGCGCGACCTCTTCCGCATCTATGGGGCAACGCGGTGGCAGAAGCTGCGCTTCCTGCAACTGCCCTCGGCCCTGCCCTATTTCCTGGGCGGGTTGCGCATCGCGGGCGGGCTGTCGCTGATCGGGGCGGTGGTTGCGGAATACGTGGCGGGCACGGGCGGCATCGGATCGGGTCTGGCGTTCCGTATTCTGGAAGCGGGCTACCGATTGAACATCCCGCGTATGTTCGCCGCCCTGATCCTGATCGCGATCACCGGGGTCATCATCTTTGCGGGCCTCAGTTTTCTCAGCCATATGCTGCTGCGCAAATGGCACGAAAGCGCGATCAAGCGAGAGGGATGAATGGATTACCGCACCCTGCCCAATGGACCGATCACGCTGGCAGATGTCACAATCCCCGCTTGCCTGCTGGGCCAACCCGGTGATCTGATCCGCACGGATATCAGCTTTGACGCGGATGGCACGATTTGCGGCCCCCAGCCCTTGGCGGTCGAAATGAACGGCGCGATGGTGCTGCCCTGTTTCGTGGACATGCACACGCATCTGGACAAGGGGCATATCTGGGGCCGCGCCCCCAACCCCGACGGGACCTTCATGGGCGCGCTGACCACGGTGGGCGAAGATCGGGCCGCCAACTGGTCAGCCGAAGACGTGCGCGCGCGCATGGAATTTGCGCTGAAATCGGCCTACGCGCATGGCACCCGGGCCATTCGCACCCATCTCGACAGCATTCCGCCGCAGGACCAGATCAGTTTCGGCGTCTTCGCCGAGGTTCAGTCCGATTGGGCGGACCGGATCACCCTGCAAGCCGCCTGCCTGATCGGCTGCGACCGGATGGATCTGGATGGGCCCTTCGTGAAAACCGCCGATCTGGTGGCCGCGACCCAAGGCGGTGTCTTGGGCATGGTCACCTACCCCATGGACGATCTGCAAACGCGCCTCGACGGTTTCTTTGCCTTGGCCGAAGCGCGTGGATTGGCCGTCGATTTTCACGTCGACGAAACCATGGACCCCAGCGTGAACACGCTGCGCCAGATCGCGCAAACCGTGCTCGACCGGGGCTTTGACGCGCCCGTGACCGTGGGCCATACCTGTTCGCTGTCCACGATGCCCGAGGCCGAGGCCTTGGAAACCCTCGATCTGGTGGCCAAGGCAGGCATTCACGCCGTCAGCCTGCCGATGTGCAACCTTTATCTGCAAGACCGCCACGCGCATCGCACGCCCCGGAACCGCGGCATCACCTTGGTGCATGAAATGAAGGCGCGCGGGATCAATATCTCCTTTGCCTCCGACAACACGCGCGATCCGTTCTATGCCTATGGCGATCTCGATATGATCGAGGTGCTGCGCGAAGCCACGCGCATTGGCCATCTCGATCACACCGGCACCGATTGGGTCGAAACCGTTCTGACGAACCCGGCCCGGGCCTGTGGCTTCGATCTGCCCAGCCTTGCGCCCGGCGCGCCCGCCGATCTGGTGATCTGCCCAGCCCGGACCTGGACCGAATTCTTCGCCCGCCCGCAAGCCGACCGCATCGTGCTGCGCCGGGGTCAGGCGATCAACCGGACCTTGCCGCCCTATTCCGACCTCGACCCCCTGATGGAGACCGCCTGATGCCGCTTGACCTGCCCGCCAATATCGCCGCTGCCAAGGCGGCCCTGTCGCATCTGGAAATGGATGAAAACCCCGCCGCCATCCGCTCGAAAAGCCGCGATTTCTTCTGGTATTCCCCGATCCTGAAGGAAAAAATGGATCATCTGGAGGCCGATTTTGTCGTCTCGCCCCGGACCGAGGCCGAAGTGATCGAGGTCCTGCGCACCTGCTATGCGCATGATGTTCCCGTCACCACACGCGGCGCGGGCACCGGCAATTACGGTCAGGCCATGCCCCTGCGCGGCGGCTGCGTGATGCATCTGCGCCATCTGAACAAGGTCAAGGAAATCCACATGGGCCGCGTCATCTGCGAGCCCGGCTGCATCATCAAGGAGCTGGACGCCGAAACCAAGGCCCATTCCGGGCAGGAATTGCGCATGATGCCTTCGACCTTCGCCACCGCCACCATTGGCGGGTTTGTCGCGGGTGGGTCCGGCGGGATCGGGTCCTGCACCTGGGGCGCGCTGCGCGATTTCGGCAACATCATCCGCCTGCGCGTCGTCACGATGGAGGCCGAACCGCGCATCGTCGAACTGACGGGCGACGAAATCCCCCGCGTCAGCCATGCCTTCGGCACCAACGGCATCATCACCGAAATCGAAATGCCGCTGGCCCCCGCCTATGACTGGGTCGAGTTGATGGTCAGCTTCGACGATTTCATGCACGCCGCCGCCTTCGCCGCCGACGTGACCGGACAGGATGGCATCCTGATCAAGCTGGCCACGGTGATCGAGGCCCCGATCCCCGAAAAATACTTCATCCGCCTGAAAGATCACCTGAAGGGCGGCGAAAACCTCGTGCTGCTGCTGGTCGCGCCCCAGTCGATCCCCGGTTTCGACACATGGCGCGCGGCAACCTATCCGCAGGCGGACATCCTCTATGACAGCACCAACAACGACTGGCCGCGCAACCCCGGCCCGGTGCCGGAATACAGCTGGAACCACACCACCTTGCGCGCCCTGAAAGTGGACCCAACGATCACCTATCTGCAAGTCCGCTACGGCGCGCCCGACCATATGGAAAAGCTGGCCGCGATCCGGGCGAAATTCGGCGACGAGGTGCTGCAACATCTTGAGGTTATGAAGGAAGGCGGCAAGGTCATGTTCGCCTGCCTGCCCATCGTGCGCTACACCACGCCGGAACGGCTGGACGAAATCATCGCTTATCACGAAGAA
>CAZIKH010000171.1:0-5052 GCA_964539755.1 uncultured Dinoroseobacter sp.
ATTGTGGAAAACTCTGTTGACCTATTGGCAACACTTCGAAAAACCTCACAAAAACTTGGACTTATTTCGACAAATTGTCTATTCTCAACATGTGGACAGACAAACCGTGATGGGTGCGCAGGATCATGCAGTACGAATACAAGGTCGTTCCGGCCCCGAAAAAGGGCCGTGCCGGGAAAGGCATCAAGGGGACCGAGGCTAAGTTTGCCAATGAAATGAGCCATTTGATGAACGAGATGGGGGCCGATGGCTGGGAATATGTCCGGTCGGACACCTTGCCCTGCGAAGAACGTTCGGGCCTGACCTCGAAGGTCACCGTTTATCAGAACCTGCTGGTTTTCCGGCGCGCGCAGGGCGATGTGATGGCCATGCCCAGCCCCGCCAGCGCCCCGCGTCAGATCACCGAAGACGCTGAAATCCTTGCCATTCCGGCGCAGAATGCCAGTGCCGGTATCTTGGGGGTGCTGCGCGCCCGCAAGGAAGGCCGCCGCCCGGCGACCACGACCTATAGCGACATCGCGGCGGAATAAGCCTAACCGCTGACCTGCAAGGCAAGGGCGTGGATGCGCCCGACAAGGTCTTTGCCCAGCGCGTCATGGATCGCCCTGTGACGCGCGATGCGGCTCATGGGTCCGAAGGCATCAGCTTGAATTTCCACGCGAAAATGGCTTTCGCCGCCTTCGGGCGCGCCCGCGTGACCGGCATGCATCGCGCTTTCGTCGATCACCGTCAGCTTGGCAGGCGCGAAGGCCGCGCGCAGTTTCTCTTCGATCTCGGTGGCCACGGGCATTTTTCGGCATCCCCCCTTTTTCTCGGCAGATTTAGCCTTAAACTGCCCCTTCCGAGTCGAAAAGGACTAGCGCATGCCCAACCGTCCCGATCCCTTTGGTTTCGATATCAGCGCCGCCAAAGACAAGAAGAAACGCACCCGCGGACGGCGCGGGATGTCCGGGGCGTCCGAAACCTCGACCCGTGTGTGCGAGCATGAGGGCTGCGACCAGCCGGGCAAGTATCGCGCCCCCAAGTCGCCGGATTCCTTGGATGATTATTTCTGGTTCTGCATGGACCACGTGCGCGAATACAATTTGAAATGGAACTTCTTCAACGGTCAGACCGAAGACGACCTGAACCGTCTGGCCGAAGCCGGCAAGGTCGGGGAACGCCCGACCCAGCCGTTCCGCAAATCGGTCGAGGAACGCGCCTGGGCGCGTTTGGGCATCAATGACGCGCATGAGGTGCTGGGCGGCAACGCCACGCGCAACCCCGGCAAATCGGTGACCGGCACGCGCAAGCTGCCGCCGACGGAACGCCGCGCGATCGAGATTCTGGACGCCAAGGATCACTGGACGAAGCCGGAAATCCGCAAGGCCTACAAGGCGTTGATCAAGGTGCTGCATCCCGACATGAATGGCGGCGATCGGTCCGACGAAGAACGCCTGCAAGAGGTTGTCTGGGCGTGGGATCAGATCAAGGACAGCCGGAATTTCCGGGACTGATCGCATGCGCGCGTGGGCTGGGGCTGTGTTGGCCGCCGTGCTGGCCTTGCCTGTGGGCGCGCAGGATGCGCCCAGCCTGACCCCTGCGCCCCCGCCCCTGTTGATCCCCGACCCGGGGCTTGTCGATTGGCGGATCGTCAACCGGTTTTCACCGTTTCAAGCCTTGCCCGACCCGGCGGGCAGCTTTGAACGCTTTGCCTTTCGGCCCGGGGAAAGCGCCGAAGACTGGCACGCGCGTTTGTGGGCGCGCGACGGCGCAGCGTTTGAATCGCCCTATGCGGCGGCCTTGGCCACGGGCGGGCAAACCCCTTGGGATGCGCAAGCCGAATTGCCGACCGCCCCCGTTCTGGGCTGGATCCGGGGCGAGGCGGACCCCTCTGCCCGGATCAACATCACCTTGCGCTATCCCTTCGACGGCCCCTGTCGTTGGGAGGCGGGCGAAACCCGCATCTTGGCGCCCAATTGCGCCGACCCCACGGCGGTCAGCGTGCCGCAAAGCGGGTTGCCGGTGTCGTTGCGGCTGGGGGCCAGCCCGGCGGCGGTGACGGTTCTGGTGCGCCCGCGCCACGAGGTGATCCTTGGGCTGGGGGATAGCTATGCCTCGGGCGAAGGCAATCCCGACCGCCCCACCCGTTGGGAGGCGTGGTTCGCCCCGCCCGCCGGGGACACGCGCTGGCTGGTGCGGGATCAGGGCATCCGGGACGAGGCGCTGTGGCTGGATGATCGCTGCAATCGGTCGTTCTTTTCCTATCAAAGCCTTGCCGCGCTGCGCCGTGCGTCGGACGATCCGCATCGGTTGGTCAGTTTCGTGCATCTGGCCTGTTCGGGGGCCGAGATTTTCAACGGCATCCTCGCCGCGCAGAACGCGCCGGCCGGGTCCCAAGGGCTGAACCGGTTTTCGCAATTGAATGCCGCGCTGCACGCGCTGTGTCAGGTGCCCCTTGGCGTCGATTATGGCCCGGTGGACCCGCGCTGGCTGCAAGGGGCGGCGCTGGACGCCTTTGCCCGGCGCAATGGCGCGCTGTTGCGGCCCTTGGACGGGTTCGACGTATCGACCCGCGAACGGCGCGATGAAACCGGGCGCGACGAGCCGCGCAGCGGGATGCTGACCTGTCCGGACGGGGCATTGCGCCCACCCGATCTGATCCTGTTGTCCATCGGCGGCAATGACATCGGTTTTGGCGATCTGGTGCGGTATTTCCTTGTGCCGATGACGGTGGATTTCGGGCTGCTGAACGGGCTGGTGCTGCCCGATATGTGCCTTGACCCGCGCTATCGCTATGGCGATCCCGATCTGGCGATCACCGCGCATTGCGCCGCGCGCGATGCCGCGAACGGCTATCACAGCGGCACGCTGATCGGCGCGCCGGGCGATCCGGCGGGCATACAGGCGCGCTATGCGCTGCTGGTCAGTCTGCTGAAAGGCTATCTGAAGGTGTCCGCCAACCAGATCGCTGCCGTGCAGTACCCGGACCCGTTGCGCCAAGGCATTCGCGTGCCACCGACCCAAGCCGAATGGGCGGGGGCCGTGGCGGCCTTGGAACTGGAAGCCGAAGCAACGCTGGGCCCGGTGGCCGAGGCCACAGCGCCCGAGCGTCAAGTGCCCGAACCGACCTGCGCGCGGCTGCTGATCCAGCCGCATCTGGTGCCGGGCAGCGCGCCGGGTCTGGACCCGCTCAGCCCATGGACGGCCTTGTCGGCGCGCGACCCGCTAGAGATCACCGCCAACTGGGCCTTCAACCTGCGCCCGGTCGAAGCGGTGAACCTGCTGCGGCAGATCGAGGATTTGCGCCGCGCGCTGACCAATGTCGCCTTGGACGAAGGCTTGCGCTTTGCCTGCGCGGGGCGCGATGCCTTTGTCGGGCGCGGCTGGAACACGGGGACGCGGCTGAACCTGCCGTCGCATGGAACGGGCGTCGATCGCTGGCCTGTGTCGGATTGGCAGCCCTATGCCTTTGACCCGGACGGGCGGGCGATCCGCACGGCCAATGACAGTTACCTGACGCAACAGGACATTTACGGAACCGTGCATCCGAACTTGGCGGGGCATACCCTGTTGGCCGATATCCTGATCGCGCGGCTGGCGCAGCCGTGACGGACAGCCGACATCTGCGATGTGTGATCCTTGGCGCGGGTGCTGCGGGCATGATGTGCGCCGCCCATGCAGGCCCCGGCACGGTGGTTCTGGATCACGCCGCGACACCGGGGGAAAAGATCCGGATCTCGGGTGGCGGGCGGTGCAATTTCACGAACCTGCACACAGCACCCGAGAATTTCCTGTCGCAGAACCCGCATTTCGCCAAATCGGCGCTGGCCCGTTACACGCAATGGGATTTCATCGACCTTGTGGATCGGCACCGGATCGCGTGGCACGAAAAGACGCTGGGGCAGCTGTTCTGCGATGACAGCGCGCGGCAGATCATCGACATGCTGCGGGCGGAAATGGCCGGTGCGGACGCAGACCTGTGGCTGGACACGCGGATCGAGGCGGTCGGACATGACGGCACGGCCTTCACGCTAGATCTGACGCGGTCCGGGACGCCGCTGCGCGTGACCTGTGATCGGCTGGTTGTGGCCACGGGCGGCAAATCCATCCCCAAGATCGGCGCCACGGATTTGGGATACCGGATCGCGCAGCAGTTCGGGCATGCCATCGTGCCAACCCGGCCTGCGCTGGTGCCGCTGACCTTTGGCGGGGATTTCAGCGACCTGTCGGGCCTGTCGGTCCCGGCCCGCGTGGCCTGCGACGGGGCCGCGTTCGAAGAAGGGTTGCTGTTCACCCATCGCGGCCTCTCGGGGCCGTCGATCCTGCAAGTGAGTTCGTATTGGCGGGAGGGGCAAGAGATCGTCGTAACCCTGTTGCCCGACACCCAATTGGGGGCGGCGTTGCGCGCGGACCGGGCACGGGCGGGGCGCAAGGATGTGACCACCGCCTTGGCCAGCCATTTGCCAAAGCGTCTGGCCGAGCATCGCAACCGCGCGGCGGGTCTGGCGGGCAACCTTGCCGATCAGTCCGACGACAAGCTGGACCGCCTTGTCGATGCCGTTACCCAATGGCGCCTGCGCCCCACGGGCACGGAAGGCTACCGCAAGGCCGAGGTCACGCTGGGCGGGGTAGATACGGCCGGGCTGGACGCCCGCACCCTGCAAAGCCGCCATGTGCCGGGCTTGCACTTCATCGGCGAAGTGGTGGACGTGACCGGGTGGCTGGGCGGCTATAACTTCCAATGGGCCTGGGCCAGCGCCGTGGCCGCCGGTCAGGCGATCAGGCAGATGCGGGCTTAAAGACAAGGGCCAATCCATTCAGACAATGACGTTTGCCGGTCGGGTCCGGGCCGTCATCGAAGATGTGGCCGAAATGGCTGCCACAGCGGCGGCAATGGACCTCGGTCCGGACTTGGAAGATGAAGCTGCGGTCTTCGCGGGTGCCGATGGCCCCCGGCAAGCTGTCCCAGAAGCTGGGCCACCCCGTGCCGCTGTCGTATTTCGTGTCGCTGGGATAGACCGCCAGATCGCAGCCTTTGCAGTGATAGGTTCCGGGGTCATAGAGCCCATC
>CAZIKH010000172.1:0-5009 GCA_964539755.1 uncultured Dinoroseobacter sp.
CCCGGATCGACCCGGCCCAGATTGCCCAGCAATTGCCGCAGGAAGCTGACACCCTCGATATTGCTGTCGGTCACGCGGCGGTTCAGTGCGATCACCTCGCCGTCTTCCAGACCGAAGCGTTCGATGTTGCGCACCCGCCCATTGGTCGAGAAGGAAATCGCCACCACCTGCCGTTCGATCACCTCGGGCGCGCGGTAGGCGAAATTCTCGACCCGGCTTTGCACGTAATACCACGCCGTTTCGCCAACGACCCCCGACGCACCGGGGCGACCCACTTTTTCCGCCACGGTGTCGCGCGTGTCGCGTCCCACGGCGATCTCGGCCAGTTCGGTTTCGGTGGGCACATAGCCATGGTTGCGGTAGGTCGCAGAACACGCCGCCAGCCCAAAGACCAGCAACACCGCCAGCCCCAAGCTTGCAAGGCGCGCGCGCAGCCATTCGGATCGCTTCATACCAACTGCCCATCCCATGGTCGCATCTGCCTCTTTTCCTTGCCGCGTCCGGCCTTTAGCCTGCGATACCGAAACTTGTCCGCCGGTTCAAGAAGAACGCTGCACCGCTGTCCCCTTGGAGATGCCCATGTCCGCCGATCCAGACGCCCCGCTGCCGCAGTCCCTGCGCCATATCCTGCGCTTTGCCGACCTGCCCCAGCGCAAGCCGACCCGGTTTGCGCTGGAACCGGATGCCGATGCCTGCGCGGCGCTGGCCGCGCATCTGGATCTGAGCGGTCTGCGCAAATTGCGCTTTGCCGGGGCCCTGACCCCCTTGGCGGGCCGGGACTGGCGGCTGACGGCCGAACTGGGCGCGACCCTTGTCCAACCCTGCGCGATCACCCTGGCCCCGGTCACGACCCGGATCGATGTCGAGGTCACCCGAACCTATTGCGAAGACGCCGCCCTGCCCGAAGCCGCCGCCGGATCGGAAATCGAAATGCCCGAGGATGACACGCGCGACGCCCTGCCCGACACGCTGGACCTTGGTCAGGTGATGATCGAGGCGCTGGCGCTGGAAATCCCCATGTTTCCCCGCGCGCCGGGGGCCGATCTGGGCGAATTGCAGGCCACACCCGAGGGGGCCGCGCCGCTGGACGGCGCCGCGATGAAGCCCTTTGCGGGGCTTGCGGCCCTGCGCGACAAGCTGGAAAACAAGGACTAGGACGGCGCGAAAGCATAGCCCCGCAAAAACACTTGCGCCGCGCCAGAATCGCAGTATGTTCCCGGCCTCATTCACACGCCTCCAGACGTCGGAGTCGTGGCGGCATCCGGCCTCCATGACCAAGCGGGTCTGGGCTTACTGGCTCCCTGGGCACCTGCCCGCAAAAATATGCAACCGAGGTCCGTCCGATGGCAGTCCCACAGAATAAAATCTCGAAGTCCCGGCGCAACAATCGCCGGTCGCATGACGCCCTCGTTGGCGGCAACCCGAACGAATGCCCCAATTGCGGGGAACTGAAGCGTCCGCATCATGTCTGCGCGTCCTGCGGGCATTACGCGGACCGCGAAGTGGTCGCGCAAGCCGACGAAATCGATCTGGACGAAGACGCGGCCTAAGCCCCGTCTGGCGACGTCCCCCCGACATGCGATATGTCGCGCAGACCCGGCCCCATTGGGACGGGTCTTGCTGTTTGAATGGGATGCAGTCTAAACCGCGTGTGGCATGACCGACCAAGGCCCCTCTTCGTTTGATCCGCGCACCGTGATCTCGGTCGACGCCATGGGCGGCGATCGTGGACCCGCTGCGGTTGTCGATGGGCTGGCCAAATCCGCCGCCAAGAACCCCGACATCCGGTTTCTGCTGCACGGGCCGCAGGTCGAACTGACCCGGCTGGTCCATCGCAAACGCGGGCTGGCCGAACGGGTCACGATCCGCGACGCGGTCGATGTCGTGCGGATGGACGACAAACCCAGCCATATCCTGCGCACCGGCAAAGAAACCTCGATGTGGCGCGCGATCGAGGCGGTCAAGGACGGCGAAGCCCATGCCGCCGTCAGCTGCGGCAATACCGGCGCGCTGATGCTGTTGTCGATGATGCGGCTGCGCAAGCTGCCCGGCGTCAACCGCCCCGCCATCGCCTGCCTGTGGCCGTCGCGCAATGCGCAAGGCTTCAACGTGATGCTGGATGTGGGGGCCGATATCAAGGCCGATGCGGACGATCTGCTGCGCTATGCGCTGATGGGGGCGTCTTATGCCCGCAACGGCTTGCAATTGCCCCGCCCACGGATCGGCTTGCTGAACGTGGGCACCGAGGAACACAAGGGCCGCGCGGAACTGAAACAGGCCCATGACCTGATCGCCGAAGCGGCGGCCCAGAACAGTTTCGATTTCGTGGGCTTTGTCGAAGGCGGCGATATCCCATCCGACCGGGTCGATGTGATCGTCACCGATGGCTTCACCGGCAATATCGCCCTGAAGACAGGCGAAGGCACCGCCAAGCTGATCGGCGAGCTGCTGCGCGAGGCCTTCAAGTTCACCCCCCTGTCGCGCATCGCGGCCCTTTTGGCCGTGACCTCGCTGCGCCGTTTGTCGAAACGGATCGACCCGCGCCGGGTCAATGGCGGGGTGTTTCTGGGGCTGAACGGCACGGTGGTGAAATCGCATGGCTCGGCCGATGGCACGGGCGTGTCGGCGGCGATCAAGCTGGCCTTCACCCTGTCGCAGTCGGGCTTTACGGAACGTCTTGCCGCACGGGTTGCATCTGGCACGACGCAACGTCAGGATGCGCAAAATCCCGAGCAGAAGTCGAACCCCGAACATGACTAAACGAGCCGTCGTCGCTGGCGTAGGACATTATCTGCCGGACCGGGTTGTTCCCAATTCCCATTTCGAAAGCTTTCTCGACACCACGGACGCGTGGATCAAGTCGCGCTCGGGGATCGAACGGCGGCATTTCGCGGCAGACGGCCAAGGCACATCGGACCTTGCCGCCCGCGCCGCGCGTGCCGCCCTGGACCAAGCGGGCCTGACCGCCGATGACATTGACGCGATTGTTCTGGCGACCTCGACCGCCGATCTGACCTTTCCGTCCGCCGCCACCATGGTGCAAAACGCGCTGGGGATGACGCGCGGCTTTGCCTTTGATGTGCAGGCGGTCTGCGCGGGCTTTGTCTATGCGCTGTCGACCGCGAACGCGCTGATCGTGTCGGGACAGGCCAACCGGGTGCTGGTGATCGGCGCGGAAACCTTCAGCCGGATCATGGATTGGACCGATCGCGGCACCTGCGTGCTGTTCGGCGATGGGGCGGGCGCGCTGATTTTGGAAGCGCAGGAGGGCGACGGCACCCCGCAGGACCGGGGCATCCTGTCGGTCGATCTGAATTCGGACGGGCGCCACAAGGATATTCTTTATGTCGATGGCGGCACCTCGACCCAGACAACCGGGTTTCTGCGCATGCAGGGCAAAGAGGTGTTCCGCCACGCCGTCGAAAAGCTGGCCGCCACGGCGGAAACCGCGCTGGAAAAGGCCGGGCTGACGGCGGCGGATGTGGACTGGATCGTGCCGCATCAGGCCAATCTGCGCATCATCAAGGCCACGGCGGCCAAGATGGGCCTGCCGATGTCGCAGGTCGTGGTGACGGTGCAGGACCATGGCAACACCTCGGCGGCGTCCATCCCGCTGGCCTTGTCGGTGGGCGTGGCGCGCGGCCAGATCAAGCCGGGCGATCTGATCGTGACCGAAGCCATTGGCGGGGGCCTGGCCTGGGGGGCTGTGGCGCTGCGCTGGTAGGCCCGTCTGCCGGGGGTGAAGGTCTGCACCCAAACCCTTGATATTGACATTGAAATTCGCAGGTCCATACTGACCCCGCTGCTTTTGGGGAATGTCATGTCAGAAACAACGCTTACACGTATGGACCTAAGTGACGCCGTCTTTCGCGAGGTCGGCCTCAGCCGCAACGAATCGGCGGCGCTGGTGGAAAGCATCCTTCAGCACATCTCGGACGCCTTGGTGCGGGGCGAAAGCGTCAAGATCTCGGGCTTTGGCACGTTCAGCGTGCGCGACAAGGCGGCCCGCATCGGGCGCAACCCGAAAACCGGGGAAGAGGTCCCGATTCATCCCCGCCGCGTGTTGACCTTCCGGCCCTCGCACTTGATGAAAGACCGCGTCGCAGACGGCAACCGCCAAGCCTGACGCGGCGCTGCTGCTTTCTTACGCCTTGGGGCCGACAGACAATGACCAAATCCGCCGATGCGTTCCGCACGATCAGCGAAGTTGCTGAATGGCTGGACACGCCCACCCATGTTCTGCGCTTCTGGGAAAGCAAGTTTCCCCAGCTAAAGCCCGTGAAACGCGCGGGCGGGCGGCGGTATTACCGCCCCTCGGACATGGAATTGTTGGCCGGGATCAAGAAACTGCTGCATGAAGACGGGGTGACGATCCGGGGCGTGCAGAAAATCCTGCGCGAAGAAGGCGTGCGCCATGTGGTGGCCTTGGGCGACCGACCCGTGGCCCCGGAAGACGACGCGCCCGCCGCCGCCCCCGCCCAAGCGACGGTCGTGCCGCTGCGCCCTGTGGCGGACACCCCCGCGCCGCGCGCTGCGAAACCCGCCGCGCCGCCGCCGCCGGACCCCGAACCCGTCACCAATATTTTTGCCGATCTCGACGATGACGACCAAGCGCCGATGCTGTTTGCGGACCTGCCCAAGGACGCGCCGCGCCGTCCGGCCGAGCCGGCGGTGAAACTGCCCGGGGCCTCGCCCGGGTTCCTCAGCGGGGTGCCGACCGCCGCCAGCCAGTTGCGCAAGATCCCCGCGTCCGAGCTGCGCGACAAGGCCGAAACCCTGCGCGGCCCGGTGGCACAATTGCGCGGCCTGCGCGACCGGATCGCGTCGTCCTTGGCGGCGGCGGGTGCTGGCCCTTCCCATCGCGACTAGATGAAACGGTGCGGCCCAGATTATTGCTGGAATTCTGCCGATAGCGGCTTGCCCTCGCGCCCAAAACCGCTATTGATGCGCCGCGTCGGGCTATGGCGCAGCTTGGTAGCGCGTCCGTCTGGGGGACGGAAGGTCGTAGG
>CAZIKH010000173.1:0-4854 GCA_964539755.1 uncultured Dinoroseobacter sp.
GTTTGCGACACCGGGCGCAGGCCCCCTGACAGGCTGAGTTCCCCAAAAACCACGGTTTCAGGGGGCAAGGCCGTGTCTTCGCGGGCGCTGAGCAGGGCGGCGGCCACGGCCAGATCGGCGGCGGGTTCGCCGACACGCATACCCCCGGCGACGTTCAGATAGACGTCAAGCCCCGCGAACGGGATGCCGCAGCGTGCCTCCAGCACCGCAAGGATCATCGCCAATCGCCCGCCATCCCAGCCGACAACCGTGCGGCGCGGGTTGGCATGGGGCGTTGGCGCGACCAGCGCCTGGAATTCGACCAGCACGGGCCGGGTGCCTTCGATACCTGCAAAAACCACCGCCCCCGGGGCGGGGCGGTCGCGGTCAGACAGGAACAGGGCCGAAGGGTTCGCGACCTCGGCCAGCCCATCGCCCGTCATTTCAAAGACGCCGATTTCAGCGGCTGGGCCAAAGCGGTTCTTGACCGCGCGCAGGATGCGGAACTGGTGGCCACGCTCGCCTTCGAAATAAAGCACGGTATCGACCATGTGTTCGACAACGCGCGGTCCGGCGATCTGGCCTTCCTTGGTCACATGGCCGACAAGGATCACCGCGATGCCCTGCTTTTTGGCAAAGGTCACCAGCTCATGTGCGGCGGCGCGCACCTGACCGACGCTGCCGGGGGCACTGTCCACGGTGTCCAGCCACATCGTCTGGATCGAGTCGATGATGACCAGATTGGGCTTTTCCGCTTCCAGTGTCGTCAGGATGTCCCGCAGGTTGGTTTCCGCCCCAAGTTTCACCGCCGCGTCAGCGAGGCCCAGACGATGCGCCCGCAGCCGCACCTGCGCAGTGGCCTCTTCGCCCGAGATGTAAACCGACCGCAGCCCTTTTTCGGCAAAGGCGGCGGCGGCTTGCAGCAGCAAGGTCGACTTCCCGATCCCCGGATCGCCCCCGACCAAGGTCGCGGATCCATGCACCAAACCGCCACCCAAGACGCGGTCCAATTCGGCAAGGCCTGAAATTGCGCGCGGTGGGGCGGTTTCGGTGGCCGCCAGATCGCTGAGCACAACCTTGCGCCCGCGCGTCGCCCCAAGCGACTTTGACGAGGGGCCGCTGGTCAGCGGCGCTTCCTCGACGATGGTGTTCCATTCGCCACAGGCTTCGCACCGACCGGCCCATTTCGAAAAGCCGGTGCCGCAGGATTGGCAGGTATAGGTCAGGGTTGCTTTGGCCATGGATCGGGTGTGGCGCGTGCGCCGCGCGATGTCCAGTGCCCCAGCGCCAGCCCCGCCAGCACGCAGGCGGTAAAGGCATAAAGCCCCCACGCGGTCTCGATGCGGCCCAAGCCCACGCCTTTGACCGTCACGACATAAAGCGCGATCAGAAACACGTCTGCCATGGCAAGCCGCGACAGGTGATGCAGCGCCGGCATCAACCGGGCCGAGGCCAATCCGTGCTGGACCAAGGCCAACGCGACCAGCTTGGCCATTGGGGCCACCAAGGCGAAAAACGTCACCAGAAGCGCCAGCAGCACATCGCTGCGCCAAAGGGCCTGCAGCCCCGTCAGAACGCTGATTTCCGACAAGCCAAACAGGGGCAGCAGGCCCGCCCGCATCAAGGGGGCCGTCCAGACGAAAGGCAGCGTCACGATCAGGGCCAATGTGGCCATACGCAAGGGAAGGGGTGCCATCTGCATGACGTCGATATGGGATGTCCCCGCTACCCGCGCAATCGCCAATAGCCCAGCAGCACGAGCGCCAGTCCCAGTGTCACCGCCATGCGGCGCAGTTCCAGTGCAGGCTTGGATGGGCGAAGGTCGCGCAGATCAAGGCGCAAGGCCACGACCAACCCGCCCGGCACGATCAGCGCTAGGAACACCACCACGGACCGCAGCCCAAAAACCGAACCTGCAAAGACCACCGCAATATACAGCACCACAATGGGCACCAAAGCCCCCAGCAGGTTGACGAACATGCCAACCCGTTCGTGCTGGGGCGCGCGGCGCAGCAGGCCCAGCCAGTCGACCGCCAGCACCGCCGCGTGACACCACAGCAGCAGGGCCAAGACCTCGACCAGCTGGATGAGCGTGTCGGGCGACATTATCGCAGCGTTTCGATGGGACCTTCGGCAGACCCGGTGATGAACTGGCGCAAATAGGGATCGTCGGCGGTGTCGATCTGGTCCACCGGACCTTCCCAGCGGATCTTGCCCGCGTGCAACATGGCCACGCGGTCGGCAATGGCGCGCACGCTGGTCATATCATGGGTGATTGTCATGGCCGTCGCGCCCATTTCGGTGACGATCTCGCGGATCAGGTCGTTGATAACCCCGGCCATGATCGGGTCCAGCCCCGTGGTGGGTTCGTCAAAGAAGATGATCTTCGGGTTCGCCGCGATGGCGCGGGCCAGTCCGACCCGTTTTTGCATGCCGCCGGACAGTTCCGCCGGGTATTGGTCCGCCACATCCGCCGAAAGGCCGACGCGTTGCAGTTTGTCGATGGCGATGGCGCGGGCTTCGTCCTTGGGACGCTTCAGCGACCCGCGCAGCAGCCGGAAGGCCACGTTCTGCCAAACGGTCAAGCTGTCGAACAGGGCAGCCCCTTGGAAGAGCATCCCGAATTGCGCCAGAAACGCATCTCGGTCGCCCGCGGTCGCGTCTTTCCCGGCAACCGTGATCGTGCCTGTGTCTGGCGTCACCAGCCCCAGCACGCATTTCAGCAGCACCGATTTTCCGGTTCCCGATCCGCCGATGATGACCGTGCTGGTGCCTTGTGGCACCGACAGATCGATGCCGCGCAGCACCTCTTTCGGGCCAAAGCGTTTCTGAAGGGCAGAGATCTCGATCATGCGGCGAAGAAGAGTTCGGTCAGAAGATAGTTTGCAGCAAGGATCAGAACGCTGGCCGAGACCACCGCGTTGGTTGTCGCCCGCCCCACGCCCTGCGCGCCCCGTCCGGAATTCATCCCGTGATAGCAACCCATCGTGGCGACGATAAATCCAAAGACCGCCCCTTTCACCAGGCCCGATCCCACGTCCCACACTTCCAGAAAATCGACGGTGTTCTGAAGGTAGACCGCCGGGTTGAACCCCAGCCGCGAGGTTCCGACAAGGTAACCGCCCATGATCCCGATGGCATCGCCGACCGCCACCAGCAAGGGCACGGTCAGCGTGGCCGCCAGAACCCGCGGCACGGTCAGGTATTTCATCGGATGGGTGGACAGCGTGGTCAGCGCGTCGATCTGTTCGGTCACCTTCATGGTGCCCAATTCGGCGGCAATGGCCGCTGCAACCCGGCCTGCCACCATCAGGCCGCCCAGCACCGGCCCCAACTCGCGCACCATTCCGATGGCGACAATGGACGGCACCACCGATTCCGCGTTGAACCGCGACCCGCCCGCATAAATCTGCAAGGCCAGTGCGGCCCCGGTGAAGACCGCCGTCAGGGCCACCACGGGCAAGCTGAACCAGCCGATGGTCAACAGGGCGTGCAGGAATTCGCGGCTGTAAAATGGCGGGCGCAGCATATGGCCCAGGGTCGAGCCTGCAAACAACGTCACCCGACCGATGACCGCCAGAAGCGCCAAGCTGTTCCGGCCAAGCTGGCCCAGCAGGATCATGCGCCAGCCCCGCTATACTGGCGGCGATAGCGATGGCCGAGGCTGGTCAGGATCTCATATCCGATCGTGCCCGCCGCATCTGCGACCTGATCGATGGTCTGCATCGCGCCCAGCAGGTCCAGATGGTCGGGGTCTTGTTCCAGATGGCTGACATCGACGGTCAACAAGTCCATCGAGACGCGGCCCGCCAGCGGGCAGGGATGGATCCCTGCATAAAGCGTGGCCTTGTTCGACATGGCGCGGATCAACCCGTCCGCATAGCCGCCCGATACCGTCGCGATCCGCCCCGGTCGGTCCGCGCGCCAGCTACAGCCATAGCCAACCGCTTCGCCGGGTTCGACATCGCGGCACTGGATCACCGGCAGGCGCAGGGTCACCACCGGGTGGGCTTCGACAAAGGGTTCGCCACCATAAAGGCCGATGCCCGGGCGGGTCAGATCGAAATGGAATTTCGGCCCCAGAAGAATGCCACCGGTGGCGGACAGGGACCGTGTGATGCCCGTGCCCTCCGTCATCTCATGGAAGGCCTTCAACTGAACCTGGTTTTGCGGATGGCCGGGGTCATCTGCACAGGCAAGATGGCTCATCAACAGGCGGGGTTTCAGCGGCAGGACCAGATCGCGCACAGCGGCCCATTCGGCAGGTTCCATCCCCAAACGGTTCATACCGCTGTCCAGCTGTATGCCAAACGGATGGTCCGGCAGCGCCGCGATATGGCGGGTCAATTGATCCACGGAATTCAGCATGGGCGTCATGCGATAGTCGCGGATCAGGGGCGTGTCGCCTTCCATATGACCGCCGAAAACGCCGATCTCCGGACCGGGACCCAAAGCTTCGCGCACCGCGACGCCTTCGCCCGCCTCGGCCACGAAGAACCGCCGCGCGCCCGCATTGGCCAAGGCCACCGCCACGCGTCCGGCATCCAGACCATATCCGTTGGCTTTGACCACGGCAGCGGTCTGGGTCGTGGGCGGCGAGGCCGCATCCAGCATCCGCCAATTGGCGGCAATCGCGTCGAGGTCGATGGTAAGGGTCGCTGTGGCCATGGCGCAGGTGTCGGGTGTGGCGCGCGCCGGGTCAAGGGGGAGATGACGCAACAGGTCCAATCGCGGGCGTTCACCCGCCCGCGATCAACCCGGTAGGTATGGATCGTCTGGGTTCGGGACCCTTTGCGGCGATAGACTAGGCCGCATTCCCCCGCAGCATGTTCTTCACCCGCGTGATCACCCCGCGACGCCCTTCTTCGCGGCGCA
>CAZIKH010000174.1:0-4832 GCA_964539755.1 uncultured Dinoroseobacter sp.
ACCGGCGTCTTCAACACCGTCCATCCGGTTTGGCCCGGCATGCGCGAACGCAAGTTCGGGCGCGTGATCGTCATCAGTTCGATCAACGGGCAGAAGGGCCAGTTCGCACAGGTCAACTATGCCGCGACCAAAGCGGGCGATCTGGGCATCGTCAAATCCTTGGCGCAGGAAGGTGCGCGCGCGGGGATCACCGCAAACGCGGTCTGCCCCGGCTATATCGCGACCGAAATGGTGATGGCGATCCCCGAGGATGTGCGCAACAAGATCATCGCCGGCATTCCCGCCGGTCGTCTGGGCGAACCCGAGGAAATCGCGCGTTGCGTCGCCTTCTTGGCGTCGGATGATGCGGGCTTCATCAATGGTTCGACCATCTCGGCCAATGGGGCGCAGTTCTTCGTCTGATCCAAGATCAGGCTGCTGAAACCGAAACCCCCTGCACCACATGGTGCAGGGGGTTTCTTTTTGGCCCGCCATCGGGCCGATCCTGGCGGGCTTCGCGCCCGTTCACCGCCCGCGCAAGGGGTGGCGCAGGGTGTCAAGCAGGTCTGCAAAAACGCGGGCCCGTTCGGAATGGGCGGCACGAATGGCGTCACGGTGGCGGGTGGAGGTCGGGATTTCAAACATGGGGGATCCTTTCGGGGTCTGTCTGGGTGTCTTTCTGAGGATCAATATGAACTTTAGCGTGTTTCGCCACAAACGAGACTTTTCAGGGCTTCAGTTAAGATATACTAATCTGAAATGCGCTATCGCCTGCCCCCACTGACCGCCCTGCGCGCCTTTGAAGCCGCGGCCCGGCACCTGTCTTTCGCGCAGGCCGCCGCCGAACTGAACGTGACCCCGGCGGCGTTAAGCTTCCAGATCAAGTCGCTGGAGGACCATCTGGGACACCCCCTGTTCCATCGCCTGAACCGGGCCGTTGCCTTGACCGAGGCGGGCATGGCCCTGTCACCCGGCACCACGGATGGGTTCGACCGGTTGAACCGCGCGTGGCAAGCCGCCAAGCGCAGTGCGGATCATCGCGGACTGACGATCACGGCGGGACCGGCATTTACGGCGAAATGGCTGGCACCGCGCTTGTTCACCTTTGCCAGCATGCATCCCGATATCGAGTTGCGGTTTTCCGCAACGCTGCGGCTGGTGGATTTCGATCTGGACGATGTCGATGTCGCGATCCGCTTCGGGCTGGGCGGCACGGATGGGGATGTCTTCGGCACACCCATCATCGCGGAATGGGTCACACCGATGATGGCCCCAAGCCTGGCAAACCGCGTGCGGGACCCTTCGGACCTGCGCAATGCAACCCTGCTGCATCAGGATGACATCGCGTTCCTGCGTCCGCCGTTGAATTGGCAGGCGTGGTTCAACCTGACGGGCTTGGGTGCGGCCCCGGAAACCGGGCCACGGTTTTCGCAAGCAGATCATGCCTTGGATGCTGCCGAAGCCGGGGCGGGCGTTGTCTTGGGGCGCGCATCGCTGGCCGAACGGGCCCTGCGGGAAGGGCGGCTGGTGGCCCCGTTTGACTTGGGGCTGCGCACGCCCGCGCATTACCGCTTCCTGTGCCGCAAGGGCGCAGAGGGATCGGCCCCGGTCAAACCGTTTCTGGATTGGCTGCTGGACGAGGTGACGACCATCACAGCCTTGGCAGAGGGGCGGCGGATCGTCGATCCCCCGCCCGTTGATCGTTAGGCTTCCTGAAGGCGGGTGATTTGTTCCTTCAGCCGAAGCTTCTGCTTCTTCATCTCCGCAATCTGGAGGCTGTCCGCTGCGGCGCTGCGTTGTGCAAGATCCACCTGTTCGGCCAGCGACTGGTGCTTGCGACGCAACTCTTGAAGATGCGAACTAACGGTCATGGGAAACCTCCTGTTTGGGTGGGTGGTCCCATGAGTGCAGCACAGTTTTTTCCACCTGTCACCTCCATGAATAAAATGTGACAGTTGCTGCATCGCAGAAGGATGCGCGTCAGAGGGTCAAGCCCGCCCCGTCGCGCAGGATTGCGCGCGCTTCGGCGGTATCATCCGGGGCATCGCGTTCATGGCGCGCACCCGCATGCAGCACGAAAGGGGCCAACAGTTGGAACCCGGCGCGACTGGCCTTGCGCCCTTGCAAGATCACACGTTTTGCGGGTCTTCCGGTCCGCGGGATCAGCGGCAGGATACGAATGTCGCCAAGCCGATCATCACACGCGCGGATCAGGTCAGGCAGACGATCGGCGGCCACGATGATCGTGAAACTGCCCTTTGGGCGCAGTCGCCGCAGCGCAGCATCGACCCAGTTCGCCAGTGGCAAATTTTCGCGCAAAGCAGCTTCGCGGGCCGGGTCCGGCGATGGGGTGCCCGACAAAGCGGCGTAATAGGGCGGATTGGTCATGACATGATCGAAACTGAGCGCCCGGACTGAGTCGGGCATGGCGGCCACGTCCCCTTGGACCACGGACAGGGGCAAACCCGCCTCGCGCGCATTGCGGCTGGCCAGTTCCGCGGCCAACGGGTCGCGTTCGACGCCCAGCGCCCGCGCGCCTGTCCGGTGCGCCAGACACAAGCCGGCCGCCCCGGTGCCACAACCCAGATCCAAGACCGTTTCGCCGGATTTCGCCGGAACGGCTGCGGCAAGCAAGACGGCATCCGTCGCAGACCGAAAGCCCACCCGGGGCTGCCACAGGTGCAAGGCGCCGCCCAGAAACCCGTCATGGGTCAGGTCCATGTCTGCGGGGGCGGCGGTCACCGATCCGGCAACTCGATGCCGTTGTCCCGCAAGATCGCGGCGGCGGTGAAGTGATCCTGTCGGCGCACCATCAGGCGGCGTGGCAATATGCCGATGCTGCCTTCCAGCGCGCTCATATGGACGTCCATGGCGAAGCATTCTATATCCTCGCCCTGCAACAGGGCTTGGGCGAAAGCGATGACGGTGGGATCGTTGGTGCGCAGCAGCTCGAGCATGAACCGGATTTAAGGGCAGGCCGTCCCGCTTGTCGAGACGATCAACAGGACCGTGATGAGCTTGGACGACGCTGCGACGAAACCCCATGACCGTCTGGCTGCCGCTTTGGCGGACGACCTTGGCGCGGTGAATGCTGTCATCCGGGATCGGATGTCCAGCGAACACGCCCCGCGCATCCCCGAGGTCACCGCGCATCTGATCGAAGCGGGCGGCAAGCGCCTGCGCCCGATGCTGACCTTGGCCAGCGCCCGGATGATGGGATATCGCGGCAGCGATCACGTCAAGCTGGCCGCGACGGTCGAATTCATTCACACCGCCACCCTGCTGCATGACGATGTGGTCGATGAAAGCGAGGCCCGGCGCGGACGCCCCACGGCAAACCTGCTGTGGGACAACCAGTCCAGCGTTCTGGTCGGGGACTACCTGTTCGCGCGGTCCTTCCAGCTGATGGTGGAAACGGGCAGCTTGCGGGTGTTGGATATTCTGGCCAATGCGGCCGCGACGATTGCCGAAGGCGAAGTGCTGCAACTGACAGCGGCCCGCAATCTGGCCACCACGGAAGACACCTATCGCAAGGTGGTCCGGGGCAAGACCGCCGCCCTGTTTTCCGCCGCGACCGAGGTCGGCGGCGTGGTCGCGGGGGCCGACAAGGACCAGATTGCGGCGTTGTTCACCTATGGCGATGCGCTGGGAATCGCCTTTCAGATCGTCGATGACCTGCTGGATTACGGCGGCGTCGGGGCCGTCATGGGCAAGAACACGGGCGATGATTTTCGTGAACGCAAACTGTCGCTGCCTGTCATCAAGGCCGTTGCGGCAGCCGACGCGGACGAACGGGCCTTCTGGGTGCGCACCATCGAAAAGGGCGACCAGCGCCCCGGTGATCTGGAAGAAGCCCAGCGCCTGATGGCGAAACACGGGGCCTTGGAAGCCACACGCGCCGAAGCCATTGCGTGGATCGAAACCGCCCGCCAAGCCCTGCGCAGCCTGCCTGCGCATCCCTTGCGCGACATGCTGGATGATCTGGCGGATTACGTGGTCGCGCGCACGCTTTGATCGTCGCGCAGGACAGGGCCAGAGCGCACCCACCAATCCGGCAGCGCCTGCGCGATATCGCTTGCGGCCGTCTTGGCCGCCGCTGCGGTGGCAAACAGGCCAAAGCACGTCGCCCCTGACCCGGACATCCGCGCCAGCAAACAGCCCGTGGTCGCGCGCAGATGCGTCAGCCCAAGGTCGATCTGGGGCAAGGCAAGGATCGCGGGGGGTTCGAGGTCGTTGCGCTGGCGGGCCAGCCATGCGCAGAAGGTTTCGGCCTCTTGCGTGTCGGGCACCTGCTGCATCGGCGGATTGACCTTGCTGGCCAACCGCCCAAAGACCGCCGCGGTCGAAACGGCGCGCCCCGGGTTGATCAAGACGATATGCAGGTCTGGCAGGGCGGGCACGGGGGACAGCTGATCCCCAATCCCCTGCATCCGGGTTGGGCGTGCGGCCATGCAAACGGGCAGATCCGCCCCCAGCGGCAGGGTCGCCAAGGGATCGGGTTCGGCAACTTGCCACAAACGGGACAGCACCCGCAGCGTCGCGGCGGCATCGCTGGACCCACCGCCAATGCCACTGGCGGGCGGCAAGACCTTGTCCAGATGCAAGGCCGCCTGCCCTTGCGGGTCCAACCAGCGGGCCGCCTTGATCATCAGGTTGCGGTCATCGGTCGGCACGGCGTCTGGCGCGGCCCCGTCGACCGTCAGGGACAAGGTTTCATCGGTCTGCGCGCTGACCTGGTCGCCGATCCCGGCAAAGACCACCAGACTGTCCAGCACATGATATCCGTCCGGGCGCTGCCCGATCACGTGCAGGGCCAGATTGACTTTGGCAGGCGCGAAGGCGCGGAAGCGGTC
>CAZIKH010000175.1:0-4831 GCA_964539755.1 uncultured Dinoroseobacter sp.
CTAGGCCGATTTCTGCAAGTCCGCCGGACGATGCGCCCGGATCGCGGTGGCGGCGTCGGCGGCCCATTGGCGATAGATCTCGGGTCCGGGATGGAACCCATCTTCGGCCATATGCGCCACCAACCCGTCCAGATGCGTGCGCAGGAACACCGCGCCGTCGGTTTCGCTGACCGTTTGGAACAGGGCCTGGTCGAACTGGCGGGCGCGCGCGGCCAGTGCAGCGCGCAGCGGGTTCGGCAACAAGGGGAACCGGTCGATCGGCGGGATGCCTGACATCACGACCAGATCGCAGCCATGCTGGCTGCGCAGGCGGTCCAGCAGGCGCGCGATATTGCGTTGCCAGACCGGGAAACGGACCCCGTTCTTGACGTCGTTCACCCCCAGCGCGACCAGTGCCACGTCAAAGGTCCCGTCCAGCCGCGCCATCGTTTCCAGCGTGCTGCCGGTGGTCGCGCCGGATTTCGCGTGCAGCACCCAATCGACCGCGCCGCCTTGCGCCAGCATCCGGGGCAGGTGCCCGGCCAGCGCCTGATCCTGATGCGCGACACCGACGCCCGCCGCCGAACTGTCGCCCAGGATCAACAGGCGCAGGCCCGGCCCCCGACCCACGCGCCCCTGACGCGGACCGTCGGGTTCGGGCAGGCGCAGGGCGCGCGCGGCCACCCACAGACCTTGGGTATAAAGCAGCGGATAAAGCGGAAGCGCGGTCAACATGGGGCAACGGTTTTAAAGAGCGGTTCTGCATATCTAGCGGGCCAGCGGCGAAGGTAAACGGTCCCCCGTCGGGGCCGTTTTTCCCGCGCGCTTGAACAAAAAAAGAAGCACCCTTTGATTGTCAGCGTTTTTCGAACAGTCTGTCTTTGCGGCTTGGCTTGATCCGCAGGGCCGCAACCTTGATCCTGTCGCGCGACATCAGACAGATCCTTGGGCCTTGGGGGGCAACCAACATGACACGGCGTACCACGCTTCTTGCATCTTTTCTGGCCGGGGCGCTGCTGGCGGGCAGTGCGGCCACGGCCCAACAGGTTGGACCGAACACCTATCGCAACCCGTGCGAGCGGGGGCCGGTGCCGCATTGGGAACTGATCAACAGCACCCATCCCGGTTTCGTGGCGTTCCTGCTGAACATCCGCCCCCATATGCCGCTGGATGTGGCCGAATACATCGCATCGGCGGTCTGCGATGACATGTCCATCGTGGGCAACAGCGCGGCGCTGACGCGGCGGACCAACCTGCTGCTGCGTCAGACCGGGTACTGAGCTTACCCGCGCTGGCGCAACCAGTCCATCAGGGCGGGGCGCACGCTCATCGCGCCCGATGCGCGCGCTTCGTTGATGACCCCGCGCACCTCGCGCAGGTCGGACCGCCGCAACAGGTGCTTGACCGGACCGATGGAAGCGGGGCGCATTGACAGCGCGCGCAGGCCCATGGCGGCCAGCGCCAGCGCCTCGATCGGGCGTCCGGCATCTTCGCCACAAAAGCTCAACGGGGTGTCCGTGGCGGTGCAGCGCTGAACGATCTGTTCGATGAAGGACAGAAAGCTGACATTCAGCGTGTCATAGCGCCGCCGCACCCGTTCGTTTTCGCGGTCGGCGGCGAAGAAGAACTGTTTCAGGTCATTGCCGCCGATCGACACGAAATCGGTCAATTCAAAGAAATGGCGGGGCGCGAAGGCAAGGCTGGGGGTTTCCAGCATCGCGCCGATCTCGACCTTTTCGGGCAGGCTGTGCCCCAGGGCTTCTTCCTTGCGCAGCTCGCTCAGCAGCATGTTTCGGGCTTCGGTGAATTCCTCAAGCTGGGCCACGAAGGGAAACATCACCGTCAGGGGGCGTCCGGCGGCGGCCCGGATCAGCGCCTGCAATTGCATCCGCATCACGCCCGGCTTGTCCAGACCGACACGGATCGCCCGCCAGCCAAGCGCCGGGTTCGGTTCGTCCTGCGGTTTCATGTAGGGCAGGACCTTGTCCGACCCGATATCAAGCGTGCGGAAACACACGCGCTTGCCGCCTGCGGCGTCCATCACACGGGCATACAGCGCCGCCAATTCGCCCCGGCGCGGCACCTTCGAGCGGGTCAGGAATTGCAATTCGGTGCGAAACAGTCCCACCCCCGACGCGCCCGAGTTTTTCAGCGACGGCAAATCGGCCATCAGGCCTGCGTTCATGTCCAGCCGCACCAGCGTGCCGCATTCCGTCAGCGCGGGTTCGTCGCGGATGCTGGCATAGCGTTCCAGCGCCTTGGCCTGCATCGCCATCTTGTCCCGGAACGCGGCTTGCACCTGTTCGTCGGGGCGCAGATGCACGATGCCCTGTTCCCCGTCCACCAGAACCGGATCGCCGTTCAGGGCTTCGGTCGTGATCCGTGCGGCGTGGATCACCAGCGGGATCGCCAACGCCCGGGCCACGATGGTGGCATGGGACCCGACGGACCCTTCTTCCAGGATGATGCCCTTCAGCTTGCGCCCGTAATCCAGCAATTCCGCCGGGCCGATGCTGCGCGCAACAAGGATCGGGTTGTCGGGCATGGTCGCGCCGGTTTCGGTGCCTTGCCCGGTCAACAGACGCAACAGCCGGTTCGACAGATCGTCGAGGTCGTGCAGACGGTCGCGCAGATAGGCATCGGGGACTTGCGCCATGCGCGCCCGCGCGGTGGTCTGTTCTTTTTCGACCGCCGCTTCGGCGGACAGGCCGCGCGCGATGTCTTCGTGCATCCGGCGTTGCCAGCCCTTGGAATTGGCAAACATCCGGTAGGCTTCCAAGACCTGCAATTGTTCGCCCCCGCCGGGGCGGGCGCTGCGCAGCATCTGATCGACCGAAACCCGCAACTGGTCGATGGCCGCGTCCAGCCGGTCGCGTTCGACGGCGGGATCGTCCGCCACGGGGTTGGCGATGACCACACGGGGTTCATGCAGCCAGACATGGCCCGCGGCGACGCCTTCCTGCGCGACGCCGCCCCGGATCATCACCTGATTCTTGTGGGGCGCGCGCAGGGCTTCGCCTTCGCCGACAAAGGCGCCCAGTTCGGCCATTTCCGCCAGAACCATCGCGACGACTTCCAGCGCGTAAACCTCATCCTCGGAATATTCGCGGCCTTCCTTCGACTGGATGACCAAGACGCCGCGCATTTCGCCCAGCCGCTGGATCGGCACGCCCAGAAACGAGGAAAACACCTCCTCGCCGGTTTCGGGCATGTAGCGAAAACCGCGCGTGGCGGGCGCGTTCGCGGTGTTGATCGGCGTGCCCTTGCGCGCCACGCGCCCGACCAGCCCTTCGCCGATCCGCAACCGGGTCTGGTGGACCGAGTCGGGGTTCAACCCTTCGGTCGCGCACAGTTCCAACGTGTCGGCATCGCGGAACAGGTAGATCGAACACACCTCGGTGCCGATGCTGTCGGCGATCAGGTGGGTGATCTTGTCCAGCCGCTCCTGACCCGCCCCGGCATCTGCCAAGGTCGCCTGCAAGCGCCTGAGCAACTTGCGCGATTCCGATTCCAGCCGATGGGGCATGGGGTCCTTCCGGGGTCACGTCTGCGGAGGGATCATAGACCACATCGCGCCGGAAAGAGAAACGGCGTTTCGCCCGGTCGGCAAGTCGTTGCACGAACTGCGGCGTTCTTGGGCTTTTGGGCGGTCGGGGTTTGCGATATGCTGCACTTGCAGCACACGCGAGGTCCCCCATGCCGCAACTGATCCAGCTTTATATCCGCAATGTCCTGTTTGGGTTCGTCCTGTCGGCGGTCTTTGTCGGTCTGCTTTTCTGGCTGAACATCGGCAACCTTTGGGGCTTGGTGTCGGGCAGCCCGGTGGGCTGGATCGCGGCGCTGATGCTGTTTGTGTTCAACGGGATCATTTTCGCGGGCGCGCAATTCGCTTTCACCATTCTGCGGATGGAAGAAAAGGAACCGCCGCGCGGTGGTCCGCGCGCCCCGGAACGCGCGGCCTATGCGCCCGTGCCCGCGCCTGTTCCCGTCCCGGTCCGGTCCCAGACCCGTTAATCCGTCACGATCCGGTAGCGCGTCAGTTCTTCGGGCAGGAAGATGTAGATATCGTCCGGCCCGGTGACCAGCGCGTGCTGCATCAGCAGAACGTCCAGCCCCATCGCGTCCAGATGGGTCATCACCTCGCCCTGACCGCGTTGGATGTCTTCGACCGCCAAGAAGGCGGGCAGGAAGGTGTTTTCGCCGAAATAGTGCTGATGCACCCCCAGCGCGCCGCCGTCTTCCACGCGGCGTTCGGGTCCCCCGGCAAAGATATAGGGGCAGGCGGACAGGCAGATATCGCCTTCGGCCAGATGGGTGTCGATCTCGGCCTCGCGCAGAAACCGCCCGATGGCCAGCGCGTCCATCACCGACCCGCCGGGCGAGTTCAGATAAAGCAGCGCTGGCGCGGCGGCCTGAAGTTGGTCGAGGATGCGGTCGGCATCGCCCGGCGCGATTTCCCCGATCAGGGCGCGGGCGTCGGGTTGGTCGGGCACCCGTTCCAAGGACAGCCGCGACGGCAGGCCCGCGGGCATGTCATAGGGGCGGTTCGGCGCGCTGGGCGCGTCCCGCTGATAGCGGCGGGTCTGGTCGCCGGGGCGCACCGGGGTTTGCAGGGTGGGCGTGTTGGGCGCGCCCGATCCGGGCCGCGACGGGATCGCATCGCCCAGCAGCATCAAGCCCGCCAGCGCCAATTGCAGCGCAAGGATGCCCTTCAGAACCGACGGGATCGACAGGCGCCCGGGGCCCATCACGATGGCCCCTTGGCGTCGGGCGTCTTGCGCGGGGCGGGGCGATGCACGGCGTCGAATTCTTCGTCCACCTCGCGGGCGGCGGCGACGGCGGCGCGCATTTC
>CAZIKH010000176.1:0-4830 GCA_964539755.1 uncultured Dinoroseobacter sp.
GAACTGGACCCGTTCCTGCTGTTCGACGATTTTCGCAACGACCATCCGCAGGATTATCTGCGCGGGTTCCCGTGGCACCCGCATCGGGGGATCGAAACGATCACCTATGTGCTGGCGGGCACGGTCGAACATGCCGACAGTCTGGGCAACACCGGGCGTCTGGGCGCGGGCAGCGTGCAATGGATGACCGCCGGGTCGGGCATCCTGCATCAGGAAATGCCGCTGGGGAACGCCAAGGGCCAGATGCACGGCTTCCAACTATGGGGCAACCTGCCCGGATCGCTGAAAATGACGGCGCCGCGCTATCAGGACGTCGCCGCCCAAGAGATCCCCGAGGTGATCGACGATGACGGTACCAAGGTACGCATCGTCGTGGGCGCATTCTGGGGCAAGACAGGCCCGGTGGACGGGATTGCCGCCGACCCGCAATATCTGGACATCAGCGTGCCACCGGGGGTCAAGAAAACCTTCAAGGTGGACACCTATCGCCGCGCCTTTGCCTATGTTTTCGAGGGGGCGGGCAAATTCGCCGATGCCAGCCAGCCCACCGGCGTCCTGCTGGAAAAAGAGGTTGCGGGTCAGGAGTTGAACATCCGCGACCTGTCGGGCGACCGCACCTTGATCAAGTTCGGCACCGGGGACGAGGTCACGGTGCAGGCTGGCCCCGAAGGCGTGCGGTTCCTGCTGATTTCGGGCGCGCCGATTGCCGAACCCGTGGCGTGGCACGGCCCCATCGTGATGAACACGCAGGAAGAACTGCGTCAGGCCATGCGCGAGCTGAACAACGGCACCTTCATCAAGCCCGCGCATTAATCGCGCGGGCCATCGGGCTGCCAAACTGTTGCCGCGTTTGGCGTGGAAGACGGCGGGTGTATCGCAACCGCATCTGTGGACCCGGCCCCATGACCCATCTTGAACGCGGCATCAGCCTGCTTGCCTTTCCCGTCGGATTCTTCATCGGGCTGGCGGCCATTGGCTTTGTCGAACTACTGTCCCTGGGGATTGTCGGGATTGTCGTAGCCGTGATCCTGATGCTGGGCTTTGGCGCGATGTTCTTCGCGGATTGGCTGATGGACAAGTTGTTCGGCCGCTTCCTGCATTCGGGCGTTTTCGGTCAGGCCGAAGCGGAGGCCAAGCGCCGCCTTGCGCGCAGCGAACGCCGTATCCGGCACGCCAGCCAGAAGATCGGGGCGCTGGGGGCCTTGTGCGGCGTGCTGGCGGGGCTCGCCTTCGGCATTGAACGGGTGATGCAGGTGGCCGGGCCGATCTTCGACTTTCTGTAGCAGGCCCGCCGCAGGATTGACCGCCCCAGCGGCAGGTGCGAAGGAGTTCGGGCATTGAAAGGCCCCGCCCTTGGACATTCTGCGCGTCCTGACCGACCCCATTCTGCCGGTTTTTGCGATCCTTGCCTTTGGCTTTGGCTTGGGCCGGATCGGCAAGGTCAGCCTGGACGAGGCGCGCCTTGTCAATCGCTTTGCCATGACGGTGCTGCTGCCGATCTTCATTTTCGACGTGATCGCCAACGCCCCGATCTATCACTTCGCGCTCTTGCCGGTTCTGGCGTTCTTGCTGGCCGAACTGGTGTTGTTCGGGATCGGCTATGGGCTTGCGACCCGCGTGTTCCGGCGCGATCCGCGCGAAGCCGTGTTGCTGGGCTGGGCGGGCGTGTTCGCCAACAACGCGCTTTATGTCATGCCGCTGTCGATCCTGCTTTATGGGGCGGCGGGGGCCCTGCCGGTGGTGGCGATTGTAACGGTGGATTCGATCCTGCCCTTCGCGGCGGTGATGATCGCGCTGCAAGCCTTGGAAACGGGGCGGGCGGACCCGGTTGCCGTGCTGCGCGGCATGGCCCGCACGCCGATGCAATGGGGCATTTTCGGGGGCTTGGCGGTGGCGCTGCTGGGCCTGACGATCCCGGCCCCGGTTCAGACCTTTCTTCAATTCAACGGCGTGGCCGCTGCCCCGGTGGCGCTGTTCGGAATTGGGGTCGTGCTGTCGCAAACCCGGTTTCGGATGGATGCCGTGGTGGCCAGCTTCGGTCTGATGAAGCTGATCCTGTTTCCGCTGGCCGTCTGGGCCGCGCTGATGCTGGTTGCGCCGGGCCACCCGCAAAGCCAGACCTTCCTGCTGGCCGCCGCCGGCCCCACGGGGGTGATGACCTTCACGCTGGCGATCCTGCACGGGGTGCGCACAGACGCCATCGCGCAGATCATCGTCTGGACTTCGGTCCTGAGTTTGCTGACCTTGGCGGTGCTGGCGTAACGCAGCGGCAGGAACGGCCCGGGATCAGCCCACCGCCGCCTTCTGCAACCCCACGGCCCCCGCAACCATGTCCCAATAGTGATCCGCGATCTGGTCGCGGTTCAGTGGCCCGTCGGGGCGATACCAGACCGTCAGTCCTGTCAACATGGCGATCAGGGCGCGCGCGGTGACATTGGCGTTCTGGACCCGGAACACGCCGTCCTGCATCCCGCGTTCCAGCACGCCGCGCAGCAATTGTTCGTAGTGACGGCGCAGCGCTTCGAGGGCGGTGAAGTTTTCCGGCGAAAGGCTGCGCAGTTCCATATAGGCCACAAAGACCGCTTCGATCCGGTCCAGGTGAAAGGCGATGTGAAAGCGGGTCAGCGCCTCGAGCGCTTGGGGCGCGGGACCGGACAGATCGACCGCCGCGACATGTTCCAGCAGTTCCTCCATATGCGCGCGCATGATGTCGAACAGCAGCGTTTGCTTGTCGGGCGTGTAAAGGTACAGCGCCCCGGCCTGCACGCCGACCTCGGCGGCAATCTGGCGCATCGAAACGGCCGCAAACCCGTGCCGCGCGATCAGTTTCGTCGCCGCTGCGGTGATTTTCGGACCCGTGATATCGGAATGAGACCCAAGTTTGCGCGCCATACCCCCTGATAGGCGCTGAACCGCCTCTTGCATAGTCCACAGCCCCCGCCTTAGGGTCCGCGCATGATGCGGTCCCGCCTTGCCTTTTGTCTTGTCGCTGCGTCCTTGGCGGGCTGCGCCGAGGTGCCCGAGCTGGATGCCCGTGTCACGCCTGCCGCGCGCACCGCCCCCTATCCGACCTTGCAACCGCTCGATCCGCTTCTGACCGACGGGGCGGCAGGGGAAACCGACGAGGCCACCGCCGAAGCCCTTCTGGCACGCGCAGCCGCCTTGCAGGCCCGTGCCAATCGCATGCGCTAGGTCTGCCAGCCGTTGAACCCTGCCCGCGCATTGGCTACCAGACGCGCAACCTTAGCCGCCCGGAGTGCAGCCCATGACAACCCCCCTTCGCCTTGGCATTGCCGGACTTGGAACCGTGGGTGCGGAAGTGGTCCGTATTCTTGCGCAAAAGCCCGACCTGATCGGCGCGCGCGCAGGACGCCCTTTGCAGGTGGTCGCGGTGTCGGCCCGGTCGCGCGACAAGGACCGGGGGGTCGACCTGTCGCCCTATGATTGGGAAGACGACCCCGTTGCCTTGGCCAAGCGCGACGATGTCGATGTGTTCGTCGAACTGATGGGCGGATCGGACGGTCCCGCGAAGGCCGCGACCGAAGCGGCGCTGGCGCGCGGCGCGCATGTGGTCACGGCCAACAAGGCGATGCTGGCCCATCATGGCCAGGCCTTGGCCGAACTGGCCGAAGACCAAGGGGCGGTGCTGCGGTTCGAAGCGGCGGTTGCAGGCGGTATTCCCGTGGTCAAAGCCCTGACCGAAGGTTTGGCGGGCAACCAGATCACGCGCGTCATGGGTGTGATGAACGGCACCTGCAATTACATCCTGACCCGCATGGAAACCGCAGGCCTGCCCTATGACGAGGTCTTTGCCGAGGCCAACGCCTTGGGCTATCTCGAAGCGGATCCGACGCTGGATGTGGGTGGGATCGACGCGGGACACAAGCTGTCGCTGCTGGCATCCATCGCCTTTGGCACGCGGGTCGCCTTTGACCAGATGACGCTGGAAGGGATCCAGCGCATCTCGATCGAGGATATCCGGCAAGCCGCCGATATGGGCTATCGCATCAAGCTGTTGGGCGTCGCCCAGCGCACCGAGGCGGGTCTGGAACAACGCATGATGCCCTGCCTTGTGCCCGCGACCTCGCCCTTGGGCCAGTTGGAAGGCGGCACCAATATGGTGGTGCTGGAAGGCGACGCGGTGGGCCAGATCGTATTGCGCGGCGCGGGCGCAGGCGCTGGCCCAACCGCCAGTGCGGTGCTGTCGGACCTGATCGACGTGGCCCGCAATTTCCGTCTGCCGACCTTCGGACAGGCTGCAACCAGCCTTTCGGATGCCCCGCCCAGCCAATCGGCGGCCCCGGCCCCCTATTACCTGCGCATGGCGTTGCAAGACAAACCCGGCGCGCTGGCCAAGGTGGCGGCGGTTCTGGGCGAGGCGGGCGTGTCCATCAACCGGATGCGCCAATACAGCCATGCCGAGGACAGCGCACCGGTGCTGATCGTGACCCATCCCTGCGCGCGCGCGGACCTCGACCGGGCCTTGGACGCCCTGCCCGCAACTGGGGTGCTGGCGATGGATCCGGTCGCCTTGCGGATCGAGGAAGTCTGACCGCTACTCGCAGGCAATCCCGTCATTGTCGCGGTCCAGATGCGGGCCATACCCGTAGCTGCCGCGTCGGATGCGCGAATACCCCGCCGCGCGGGCGGCGGTGCAGTTGCGAAAGGAAAAGCCGGTCGCGCGCTGTGTCGGCGCAACCCCCGTGGATCGATTGCTGGCCGGGCGATGGCAATGATAGGTATTGTTGCTGCGTTGGCGGTGGCAGCCTTCCGCGTTCAGGCCGCCGCCATGCGCCTGCGCGGGCAAGCTCGACAGGCTGGTCAGAACCA
>CAZIKH010000177.1:0-4826 GCA_964539755.1 uncultured Dinoroseobacter sp.
TTCCGCACCATTCTGGCCGATGTGATCCCCGGCGTGCCGCAACCCCCGCATTACGCGGATCTGGATTTTTGACCGATCTGAAGGCGCGGCTGATCGAAACCGCGCTGGCGGAAGGGTTCGTGGCGGCGCGGGTCTGCCGCCCGGATGCCATCCCCGACGCGGCCGCCCGGCTGCGCGATTTTCTGAACGCGGGCCACCATGGGCAGATGGGCTGGATGGCGGACCGGGCCGAGTGGCGCGGCGATCCCACGGCCCTGTGGCCCGAAGCCCGCAGCGTGGTGATGCTGGCCGAAAGCTATGCCCCGGATCACGACCCCTTGGCCGTGTTGGAACAATCCGACCGGGGCGCGATTTCCGTCTATGCACAGGGCAAGGATTACCATGACCTTGTGAAGAAACGGCTGAAGCGCGTCGGGCGGTGGCTGATCGATGCGGGCGGCGGGCAGATCAAGGTCTTTGTCGACACCGCGCCGGTCATGGAAAAGCCGCTGGCGCAGGCGGCGGGGCTGGGCTGGCAAGGCAAGCACACCAACCTGCTGGGACGCGGGTTCGGCAATTGGGTGTTTCTGGGCGCGATCTTCACCACGCTGGACCTGCCCGCCGATGCGCCCGAGGTCGATCATTGCGGATCGTGCCGCGCCTGTCTGGACATTTGCCCGACAGATGCCTTCCCGGCCCCCTATCAGTTGGATGCGCGGCGCTGCATCTCCTACCTGACCATCGAACACAAGGGACCCGTGGACCCCGCATTGCGCAGCCGGATGGGCAACCGGATTTATGGCTGCGACGATTGTCTGGCGGTGTGCCCGTGGAACAAGTTCGCCGCCCAAGCGACCGAAACCCGCTATGCCGCCCGCGACGACCTGCGCGCCCCGCCCTTGGCCGAGCTGGCCCAACTGGACGACGCCGCGTTCCGACATCGGTTTTCCGGCAGCCCGATCAAGCGGATCGGGCGGGATCGCTTCGTGCGCAATGTGCTCTATGCGATCGGCAATTCCGGGCAGCCCAGCTTGCGGGGGGCCGCGCAAGCCTTGGTCGATGACCCCGATCCCGCCGTGGCGGATGCCGCGCGATGGGCGGTGGGGCGGCTGACAGACTGACGATTCTCTGCTAGGGTGGGGACCCATTTTGGAAGGAGGAGCCCCATGAAACACCCAACCGACCAAGATCACGCCCCCCAAGGGGCCGCGCTGCGCTGGTTCGCCAAGCTGGACCGCCGCACCGGGCCACATCGCAACACGCTGGCCTTGCTGCGCCGCCCGCGTGCCCGCGCGGCAAGCCTGCCCGCCTTTGGGCGCATCGCGCACGGCCACCGCGCCTGATCCCCCTTTTCAGAGGCAGAAAGGGGGCGTAAGCGACACGCATGCGCCCCCCTGAAAACCCCGCCCGCGCCATTGCGCTGAAACTGTCTTCCGTCACCGCCTTCGTGGCGATGGCCAGCTTGATCAAGGCCGCGTCAGACGCGGTGCCGCCCGGACAGGCGGTCTTTTTCCGGTCGTTCTTTGCGATGCTGGTCATCGTGGCATGGCTGATCGCGCGCGGCAGCCTGCGCAGCGGTTTGCGCACCAAGAACCCCTTTTCCCATATCTGGCGTGGGCTGGTGGGAACCTTGGCCATGGGCATGATGTTCACCGGGCTGGGCCTGTTGCCCTTGCCCGAGGTGACCGCGATTGGCTATGCCGCGCCGCTGTTGGTGGTGATCTTGGCGGCGATGTTCTTGGGCGAACAGGTGCGGTTTTTCCGCCTTAGCGCCGTCGCATTGGGCCTGATCGGCGTTCTGATCATCCTGTCCCCGCGCCTGACCGCCTTTGACGGCGAGACCACCGATGCCGAATTGCTGGGGGCGATGATCGTGCTGATGGGGGCGGGCTGTGCCGCCTTGGCGCAAGTCTTCGTGCGCAAGATGGTCGAGACCGAGGAAACCAGCGCCATCGTGTTCTGGTTTTCGGTCACCTCGACCGGGCTGAGCCTGCTGACGCTGCCCTTTGGCTGGCAGGTGCCCAGCCTTCAGGTGGCAGGCATGCTGGTTCTGGCGGGCCTGCTGGGCGGTCTGGGCCAGATCGGCCTGACCGCCGCCTATCGGTATGCAGATGCGGGCGTCGTTGCCCCGTTCGACTATTTTTCGATGCTGCTGGCGCTGTTGATCGGGTATTTCATCTTCAACGAAGTGCCCAGTCTGACCGTTCTGGCGGGCGCGGCTTTGGTCATCGCGGCGGGCATCCTGATCATCTGGCGCGAACGTCGTTTGGGCCTTGAACGCAAACGCCAGCGTCAATCCACCCAGGCCAAGGGGCTTTAGCCGCCGTCTGCCTGCGGTGTCTGGAAGGTCAGCGCCGCCCATTTCGAATGCCAGACCGCCCCTTGGGTGTCGGTTTCAGGATCCCGCGGTTCCAGCAGGACGCTGTCGACAAGGTATTCCGTCGCCGCGCGCATCGGCAGGCGCACCACGCCGTCGGCATCCGTGCGATGCAGGGTGATTGTCACAGCACCCGCGCTGTCCTTGGCGAAAAGCTCGATCTGGGTGTCGGGCAAGGGGGCCCCAAGGTGCCACAGCTGCACCGGCATCCCCCCCGACAGATCGTCGGTATAGGGGTTGGCAAGGGCGACCAGTTCAAAATCCAGCCCGGTCCGCCGATCCTGCCCGGCGCCGTCGCCGACCGCGATCAGGGTTTTGGCATAGCGGCGATAGGTTTCGCGGAAACTGTCGGTGTTCAAGCCGCGCGCGCGGTGATCCTCGATCGCCCAAGCGAAATCCTTGTGGCGCGCGAAATCGGCGAATTTGTCGAAGTCGGTATAGTTCACGATCGCGTCAGTCGTTTCATGCACAAGGACCAGCAGCCCTTCTTCCGCATCGCCGATCTGTCCGGCGGGACGGTCGCCCAAACGGCCTTCCAGCGCACGGGTTCCGCGTGCCGTGACCATGTCAAACCGGGCGATGGCGCGCGGGATATAAACGGAGGGCGGACCTTCGAATTCTTGCCCGACGCGGATGTCGGTCAATATGGCCTCTCCGGGGGCGATACGGTAGGCCTGCGGGGACAACCAGAACTCGTGCCCAAGCACGGGGGGCGCCAAGGTCAGGGCGAGAAGCGGGGCAAGGATGCGAATGGGGCGAAACATGATCGGCAGGGTGGCGTGGATGGCAGCCCTGTCAAGGGCTGTCGTCTTCACGCTTGCGCTGACATCGGCCGCGTTTGCGCATGAATTGCGCCCGTCGGTGATGGACGTCACGGTCACATCCGACCGGATCGTGCTGGACCTGGAGGCGGCCATCGAACCCTTCCTGGCCGGGATCGACCAATCGGCCTACCAAGACACAAATGATGCCCCCCAAGCGGGTCGCCATGACGCGCTGCGCGCGCTGGAACCCGACGCGCTGGCCGCCGAGATCCGGGCGAACTGGCCCTTTCTGGCGCGCGGCTTTCTGGTCACGACCGACGGGACATCGGTGCCGCTGGATCTGACCGGTCTTGCCGTGCCACCCGTGGGCAATGTTGCGTTTCCGCGCGACACGCGCCTGCAATTGGAAGGGGCGCTGCCACCCGGCACCGCGCCCGTCACGGTCGGCTGGATCGCGGAATATGGTCCCTTGGTTCTGCGCCAAGGCGATGCGGAAACGGGGTATTCCGGGTATCTGACCAATGGCCAGCTTAGCCTGCCATTGCCGCGCGATGCGGTGGCAAGCCAAAGTTTGGGCGCGGCTTTCGTCGCTTATATCGGGCTGGGGTTCGAACATATCGTCCCCAAGGGGCTGGATCACATCCTGTTCGTTTTGGGGCTGTTCTTCTTTTCGCTGCGCTGGCGTCCATTGCTGGCGCAGGTCACGGCCTTCACCGTGGCCCATACGGTGACTTTGGCCTTGGCGACGCTGGGCTTGGTCACCCTGCCGCCCAGCGTGGTCGAACCGCTGATCGCCTTGTCGATTGCCTATATCGCGGTGGAAAACATCCTGACCGGCGGCCCCCAAGCCCGCATCACATGGCGGCGCACCGGGGTGGTCTTTGCCTTTGGCCTGCTGCACGGGATCGGCTTTGCCAGCATCCTTGGCGAGATTGGCCTGTCGCCGGGCGCGTTCCTGTCCGGCTTGATCGGGTTCAACATCGGGGTGGAACTGGGCCAGTTGGCCATCCTGACCGTGGCCTTCCTGTTGCTGGGGGTGCCGTTCGGGCGCAAACCCTACTATCGCAATCTGATCGCCGTGCCGGGTTCGGTGGCGATCGGCGTCTTGGGCCTGTTCTGGGCCATTGAAAGGATCTTCTGATGAGTGATGAGAACGCCGCGCACAAAGCCGAAATGCAAAAGATGCAAGCGGGCATGAAGGCCAAGCTGGCCGAAAAGACCGACGCGGAGCGCGGGCTGGTTCTGGTGCATACGGGCAATGGCAAGGGCAAGTCGTCCTCGGCCTTCGGGGTGATCGTGCGGGCGCTGGGCTGGGGGCACAGGGTTGGCGTGGTGCAGTTCATCAAGGGCAAGTGGATCACGGGCGAGCGGCAGTTCTTTCAGAAGCTGGGTCAGGTGGATTGGCACACGATGGGCGACGGGTTCACCTGGGACACGCAGGACCGCGCCCAGGATATCGCGGCGGCCGAGGCGGCCTTTGCCAAGGGCGCGCAGATGATGGCCAGTGGCGACTATGATCTGGTGGTGATGGACGAGATCAACATCGCGCTGCGGATGGACTATCTGGATGTGGACGCTGTGATCGCGGGACTAGAGGCGCGTAACGCCCGCACCAGCGTCATCCTGACCGGGCGCGATGCCAAACCCGCGCTGTGCGACTACGCCGATCTGGTCAGCGAAATGGTCGAGGTAAAGCACCCGTTCCA
>CAZIKH010000178.1:0-4807 GCA_964539755.1 uncultured Dinoroseobacter sp.
CAGCGCTACAACATCGCGGTCGAGGCGCGGCGGCGGTTCATGGCCCCTTAGAGCCAGAACCGTCGGACCGGAAGAACAGTTCCGGGTCGCCGGGATCGAGGCCGTCGACTTGGCCGCAGAAGGTCCAGCCCGCCTTGGCAAGCACCGCCCGCATTGCGTCGTTCGAGACATTGGTCGAGGTCCAGACTTGGGGTGCGGTGCGCGCTGCCCGCGCCATAAGCGCCGTTGCAAGACCCTGACGGCGGGCATCGGGGCAGACCATCAGCAAGGACAAGAAGGGTTTTCCAAAGAAATACCGCTGGTCGAGGCAACTGAAAGCCGCCAGCTGGCCCTTTTCCGTTCGGGCGACGACCAGCCCGCCCCGATCCGCGATATCCGCAAGGTAAGCGGCCCGATCCCCCGCGTCAGACATCCGGCGGTCCAGCGCGATGGAGTCAGTCAGGTCTTGGGGCAATATGGCGGGCCGGATTTGCATTCATCTTTCCTTGGGTTCTGACCCTAGACACCCTTGCGCCCACGCGCTATGCGGCGGCGCTTACCAGACGGAGTGTCCCACATGCCCCAAGGCAGCGCAAATCTGAACGTCATGATCAAGGCCGCGCGCGCGGCGGGCCGCAGTCTGGTCAAGGACTTCCGCGAGGTCGAGAACCTGCAAGCCTCGATGAAAGGGGCGGGGGATTTCGTCTCGAAGGCCGATATCGAGGCGCAGAAGATCATCAAGCAGCACCTGATGGAGGCACGGCCCACCTATGGCTGGCTGGCCGAGGAAGAAAAGGGCGAGGTCGAAGGCAAGGACCCGACCCGGCGCTGGATCGTCGATCCGCTGGATGGGACCACGAATTTCCTGCACGGGATGCCGCATTGGGCGATTTCCATCGCGCTGGAACACAAGGGCGAGATCGTGGCAGGCGTGGTTTTCGACCCTGCCAAGGACGAGATGTTCTATGCCGAAAAAGGCGCGGGCGCGTGGATGAACGAAAGCCGCCTGCGGGTGTCGGGGCGCAACCGGATGATTGAATCGGTCTTCGCCACCGGCCTGCCCTTTGCGGGCAATCGGTATTTGCCCGCCGTGCTGGGCGATCTGGGTCAGCTTCTGCCGACCTGCGCGGGCGTGCGGCGCTGGGGATCGGCGGCGCTGGATTTGGCCTATGTGGCGGCGGGCCGCTACGAAGGGTATTGGGAACGCGGGTTGAACGCGTGGGACATCGCGGCGGGCGTGGTCATCGTGCGCGAAGCGGGCGGTCTGGTCGAACCGATCCGGCCCGACAGCCAAAACCTGTTGGAAGACGGGCATATTCTTGCGGCGAATGCCGATATTTTCGAAAGCTTCGCGAAAATAATCCGAGCCCGCTAGATTTTCACCATCAATCGGCCCGAATTTCGGGGCATGCCTTCGTCAAACGCGGGAAATCCCCGCTGATCGAGGGCCGTAACGATGTGGAAGTTTTTCAAAGATGACTCGGGCGCTGTGACCGTGGATCAGGTCGCGCTGATGGGCGCGACCGTGGGTCTGGGCATGGGCACCTTGATGATCGTGTCCGGCGGGATCGAGGATTTGTCGCTGGATATCTCGAACCAGTTGTCGGGGATGGAGATCAGCGCCTCGTTCCGCAGCATCGTGGAAGAAGCCTGCATCGCGGCGGGGGTGGGCACCGGCCCCGCGCCCGGCGGCGAAACCGGCGAGACCTATCAGGGCAACCCGGTGACGGGCATCCTGATCTACAGCGCCAGCGATTTCATCGGTGGTTTGCCCGCCGAGATCAATTGGGAAGCGGGTGGGTCCAGCCCGCACGAGATCCGCGTGTCGCCGAATGCGCAACCGATCCTGATGCGCCTGACCGATGACGATGGCTATCTGCACGAAAACGACGACAGCCAGCGTCTGGCAGAAGACCTGACCATCAATGGCGAGACCTATTATGCCGGCTATGAGATCAGCGCCGCCTACACGATCAGCGACAGCGCGTCGGGGATGATGGCGTCGGGGCTGCATTTCGGGCCGGAATGGGACGGCCAGATGCAGGGGCCGGTCTTTGCGACCGCCGCCTCGCGCCCGTTGGAGCCGGGTCAGACCTATACGTTCGACCAGAACACGACCTCGCACCAGAACGAAAAGCCGTATGGGGCGTTTCTGGGCTGCGGCTGACGCGCCGCCCTAATCGCGCCAGAATCAGCCGTTAAGCAAGATCCATGGGGGCGCTTTGACGTGGAGCGCAGGGATGCCTAGGCGTTGGATCAAGGATTTTGCGCAGTCGGATCGCGGGGCGGTCACGGTTGACCATGTGGTGCTGACCGCCGCGATGGCAGGCTTGGGCATCGCCACCCTTGTGGTGGTGACCGATGGCGTCGAAGACCTGTCCATCGATATTCGCGATCACCTGTCGGGGATGGAGATCAGCGACAGCTTTCGCAGCCTTGTGGGCAATGTCTGCGCGGCGGCGGGCGTCGGGTCCGGCCCAGCCGAAGCAGGCCCGACCGGGCAGACCTTCCAAGGCATGCCGGTCACGGCCCTGCTGATTTACCAATCTTCGGATTTCGTCGGGGGCCTGCCTGCGGAATTCGGCGCGCGGTCCGCGTCGAACACCCTCGAGCTTAGCCCGAACGCGCAACCGATCCTGCTGCATCTGGCCGACGATGACGGTCTGCTGCACGAAGTGGATGACAGCCAAGTCGTGGCCGAAGACATCGTGCTGAACGGCGAGCTGTTCGGCGCGGGGTTCGATGTCAGTTCCGCCTATACCCTAAGCGATCCGAATTCCGGGCTGATGCTGTCTTCGCTGCATTTCGGCAACCCGTTTGACGGGCATTGGCAAGGGCCGGTGATGGCCACGGCGGCCTCGAACCCGTTGGAGCCGGGCGAAAGCTATACGTTCGACCGCAATATCACGACGCATAACAACGAATTGCCCTACAGCGCCTATCTGGGCTGCGGCTAACCCCGGCGCCCGGCCTTGGGGATCGAACTGCGGGCCAGACGATAGGTGGTTTCGGGATGGTCCGGGTGGCCGTGGGTTTGGGCCCAGAACTGTGTCCCGCCGCGTGCCAGCCACAGCGGCAGGATCACGAGAAAGCCGACGATGAACCCGCCCGCATGGGCCCAATAGGCCACGCCCGCGTCTTGCGCACCGAAGGTCGCGACCCCGTTGACGATCTGCATTCCGAACCACAGCCCCAGCATGACCCAAGCGGGAATGGTGAAGATGCGGAAATAGACCACCACGAAGAACAGGATATCGACCCGCGCACGCGGGAACAGCAGCAGATAGGCCCCCAGCACCGCCGCAATGGCGCCTGACGCGCCGACCATGGGCACGATGCTGGCCGGATCGGTTGCGTATTGCAGCAGGGCCGCGCCGATGCCGCCCAGCAGATAGAAGCCCAAAAACCGCGTATGCCCCATCTGGTCTTCGAGGTTGTCGCCGAAAATCCACAGGAACAGCATGTTGCCGACCAGATGCATGATGCTGCCATGCAGGAACATCGACGTGAGGATGCCGTGATAGCCAAAGCCCTCGGACAGGGCGGCGGGGACAAAGCCCCAGTCGAAATAAAAGGACTGCAATGCGCGGGGATCGTCGAACAACCCGAAATAGCTGATGAAAATCAGGATATTGGCCGCAAGCAGCAGGTAGGTCACGTAAGGCGTGCGGCGCGACGGGTTATGATCACGGATCGGAAAGAACATGCCCCTAGCAGTGGCGTTGCGCGGCGCATCGGTCAAGCCATCCCTTGCTTTGTGCGACGCGACGCGCATTTCTAGGATCATGACACGTCTTTTGCCCCTGACCCTGACCGCTTTGTTGGCCGCGCCAATGGCCTTGGCGCAAGACTGCCCGCCCGCGCCCGATCACAGTGCCGCCGCGCGTGCCGTGATCGCACAATTGCAGCAGGCCCCCAGCGAACGCGCCGCGCAGGTGCATAACGCCCAATTGTGGGAAATGTGGCTGGACGCGCCCGATGCCCGCGCCGCGCAGATGCTGCGCGAAGGGATGGAACGGCGGCGCATCTTCGATCTGGCCGGGGCGGTCGTCGTGTTCACCCAGCTGATCGACTATTGCCCGGACTATGCCGAAGGCTACAACCAGCGCGCCTTTGCCTATTACCTGCAAACCGATTTTTCCCGCGCGCTGGCCGATCTGGACGAAACGCTGAAGCGCAACCCGGCGCATATCGGGGCCTTGTCGGGCAAGGCGCTGACCCTGATGGGGATGGGGCGCGGGATGCTGGCCCAGCAGACCCTGCGCGAGGCGCTGGCGCTGAACCCGTGGCTGCCCGAACGGGTCTATCTGGCCGAGGAGACCCCGGCGGGCGAAGAGCTGTAGGGTCGGGTCTTTTCCTTCGCCTGCGCCTGACCTAGGGTGCCGCCCATGCGGGCGTGATGGAATGGTAGACATACCAGACTTAAAATCTGTTGGGGCGTAGCCCCGTGTGGGTTCGAGTCCCACCGCCCGCACCATCTGCTTCCGTTCTGGCTTTGCTGCCTGCCCGAATTCAGGGCAAGGGCCGTGCCTGTGCCGGGATGTTGGGCAAAAGGACGCCGCGGGCAGCACGCTTTTGCTGCAATGCAGCATTGCGGGAAAGCCCCCGTGCTAGGCTGATCCTCGTATCGCGGGAGGACGATGCAGACCGGATTGTCCTGCAAGAAAGGGTCCCCCGATGTGCCTGTCCCCCGAAGCCCTTGTTTTGTTCTTGAACCTGATCGGTGCCGCGATGGTTTCCACCCAAGCGGACCGCGTGATCGTCCATGCCGAAACGCGCGATGCGCATTATGTCCGGGTCGGGGATCGCTGGTGCACCATGGCACCCC
>CAZIKH010000179.1:0-4705 GCA_964539755.1 uncultured Dinoroseobacter sp.
CGCGACAACGGTTGACCGCTGGGGGTGACGCCCCTTTGCCGATCTGCCGTGCGCACATCCTCGGGGGGCAACCCCCGAACCGGCAAGACCGGCGGCCCATCAACCGCCGGGACGCGGATCACCGTGCCCAAACCTGATACGGGCCCGTATCTCCGCCAACGCGTTTCCAGTCCGAGACCCCCCAATCCCCTGCCGGTCCCCCTGCCGCTGCGGGCCGCATCTGCTTGACCTTGCCCGCCCCGCTTGGAACAACCCCCTGCAAAGGGGGACCAAGGATGAAACTTGCCGACCGCGCCCATGTGGACCCGTTCATCGTGATGGACGTGCTGCGCGAGGCCAATCGCCTCGAATCCGAAGGCCGCAGCATCATTCACATGGAGGTCGGCCAACCCGCCACCCCCGCCCCCGAAACCGCCCGCGCGGCCTTGCGCGCGCGCCTCGACGATCACGCCTTGGGCTATACCGAAGGGCTGGGTCTGCCCGCCCTGCGCGCCGGGATCGCCGCCCTTTACGACCGCTGGTATGGCCTCGATCTGGACCCGGGCCGGGTGATCGTGACCAACGGGTCTTCCGGCGCGTTCATCCTGGCCTTTACCGCGCTGTTCGATGCGGGCGCGCGCGTGGGCGTCTGCGAACCCGGCTACCCGTCCTATCGGTCGATCCTGAAGGCGCTGTCGCTGCACCCCGTCGGGCTGCCCACACAGGCCGCCGATGGCCACCGCCTGCAACCGCAGGCCTTGGCGCAGGCCGACATCGCCGGGGCCATCGTCGCCAGTCCCAACAACCCCACCGGCACCATGCTGGACCGCGCCGCCCTGACCGGGCTGATCGCCGCGATGGGCGACCGCGCCTTCATCTCGGACGAGATTTACCACGGCCTCGAATGGGGCACCCGCGCGGTCAGCGCGCTGGAACTGACCGATGACGCCTATGTCATCAACTCCTTCTCGAAATACTTCAGCATGACGGGCTGGCGCGTCGGCTGGCTGGTCGTGCCCCCGGACCATGTGCGCGCGCTGGAACGGCTGGCGCAGAACCTCTTTATCTGCGCGCCCCATGCCAGCCAGATCGCGGCCTTGGGCGCGCTCGACGGGCACACCGAATTGCAGGCCAACCGCGCCGTCTATGAAGGCAACCGCGACGTGCTGCTGGCCGGTCTGGCCGAGGCGGGCTTTACCCGCATCGCCCCGCCCGATGGCGCGTTCTACGTCTATGCCGATGTCTCCGACCTGACGACCGACAGCCGCGCCTTTGCCGCCGAAATCCTTAAAAAGGCCGGGGTGGCGGTCACGCCGGGGCTGGATTTCGACCCGGCGCGCGGGGCAGGCACCTTGCGGTTTTCCTATGCCGGATCGCGCGCCGACATGATCGAAGGCGTCGCCCGCCTGAAGGCCTTTATGGCGGCGCGCTGATCGGCTAGTCTGGGATCAGAGCAGACCCAGACCGCAACAAGACGGCAAGGCAGGCACCATGACCCTATCCCGCGTCCTCGGCGTGCTTCTTGCGCTGTGCCTCAGCTTGGCAGGGGCCGGGCAGGGCTTGGCCCAAACCGCGCAAGGCAGTCTGATCCCCGGCTTTTCGGAAATCCGCGACCGGGGTCGTGCGGTCGAAATCACGCTGGCCTTCGACCGCGCCACCCCCCACCGCCTGCGCCTTGTCCAAGACCCCATCGCCCTGCAAATCGAATTGCAGGACACGGGCCTTGGCCCGCTCGACGCCGCCCGCCTGCGCCAAAGCGCGGCGGTCACAGACCTGACCGCGACCCCCGCCGCGCCGGACTGGACGCGCATGGAACTGGCCCTGTCGCGCCCGCACAGCATCGAAGTGGCGGAAATGCGCGTCGATGCGGCCAGCGGCGCGGCGGTGCTGCGCATCACCCTGCGCCCCACCAGCCGCACGGAATACGCCGCCCTCGTGCAGCCGCGCCCCGATCCGGTCACCGCCACCGAAACCGGGCGCGGGCGGCAATTGGGCGACCGCCCGCTGGTCATCGTGCTGGACCCCGGCCATGGCGGGTTTGATCCCGGCGCGCAGAACGGCGGGTTTTCCGAAGCGGTCCTGATGCTGACCTTCGCGCGCGAGCTGCGCGAAAAACTGGTCCGTGCCGGCCCTTACGAGGTGATCCTGACCCGCAACGCCGACACCTTCGTGCCGCTGCCCGAACGGGTGGCGATCGCGCGCCGCGCCGGGGCCGATGCGTTCCTGTCGCTGCATGCCGACGCGCTGGTCGAAGGCCGCGCCACGGGGGCCACGGTCTATACGCTCAGCGCCGAAGGGTCCGACACCGCGTCCGAGGTGCTGGCCGAACGGCTGGACCGCGCCGACCTTCTGGCCGGGGTGGACCTGTCGGGGGCCGAAGACGCCGTGGCGGTCGCCCTGATGGACCTTGCGCGCACCGAAACCACCCCCCGGTCCGAAGCCTTGGCCGACCATATGGTGCGCGGCCTCGACGCGGCCTTGGGCGCGATGCACAAACGCCCCCGCCTGCGCGCCGATTTTTCGGTGCTGCGCGCGCCCGATATTCCCAGCGTGCTGGTCGAATTGGGCTTTCTCAGTTCCGATGACGATCTGCAAAACCTGCTGAACCCCGATTGGCGGGACCAAGCCGCCAATGGCATCCTCGCGGCCCTCGAAGCCTGGGCGCTGGACGACGCGGCGCAGGCCGGGCTGGTGCGCCAGTAACCCCCTGCGCGGTCGTGGCGCTATGCAGGCGCGCCGTTCCCCGTTACCCTGACAGACGGAGGAGAGAGTTCTGTGACGTCGGACCCCCGGCATATCGAACGCGTGGTCGAGGTTGCCAGCCACCCCGGTGCGGCGGCCCGGTCGCGTCTTGCCGCGTCGTGGCGGCGGTCCTTCGATCATCACGGGCTGGACCCCGGCCAGCGCGATCAGGTCCAGCGCGTGACCGAAGCCGACCTTGCCCAGCGGCAGGACCGCGCCGAAGCGATGCGCCGCATCGCCGTGCCCAAGCTGGACCGCCTTTATCAACTGGTCGGCAGTTCCGGCTGCGGTGTGCTGCTGACCGATGCCGACGGGGTGGTGCTGGACATCCGCGCCTCGGACGCCGACCGGGGCGTGTTCGACGCGTGGGGGCTGGCCCCCGGCGCGGATTGGTCCGAAGCCTCGGAAGGGACCAACGGCATCGGCACCTGCATCGCTGAAACCCGCCGCGTGGTCATTCACCGCGACCAGCATTTCCGCGCCCGCAACACCGGCATGAGCTGCATTGACGCGCCGCTCTTCGGGCCGGACGGGGCCTTGATCGGCGCGCTCGACGTGTCCTCGGCCCGTGCGGATCAGACCGAAGGCATCAACCGCCTGATCGCGGCCCAAGTCGCCCAGACCGCCCGCCAGATCGAGGCCGAATGCTTTCGCGCCGCCTTTCCCGGCGCGCGCTTTCTGGTGGTGGACGAAGACGAGGCGACCTCGGCCATGTTGCTGGCGGTGGATGGCGACGATCTGGTCCTCGGGGCAACACGTGCGGCGCGGCTGGCCTTCGGCATCGGGGCCACCGGGCCGATCCGGTCGGTCCCGGCGGCGGACCTGATCGGCGGGCGCGAAAACGGCCCCACCGGATTCGACAAGGCCGAACGCGCGGCGGTGCTGCGGGCGCTGTCGCGCGCGGGCGGCAATGTCTCGGAAGCCGCGCGCGCCTTGGGCGTCGGGCGGGCCACGCTTTATCGGCGCATGAAACGGCTGGGGATCGGCGAAACCCGCCCCTGACCTGTCTCAGTCCTGAGACAGGTGCGCCCCGCGACCGCGTTCCCCCCTCCTGACAGGCCCCCCGTTTGCCCGGCAGTCTCCTTCCATTCCCGGTGGAGGACCGGGTCAACTGGAGGAACCCCCATGAATGTCATGTCCCAAGTCGCCAGCGACTACACATCCCCGTTCAAGACACGCTACGACAACTTTATCGGTGGCAAATTCGTGCCCCCGGTCAAAGGTCAGTATTTCGACAACATCACCCCGATCACCGGGGCGAAGGTCTGCGAAGTGGCCCGCTCGACCGCCGAAGACGTCGAACTGGCGCTCGACGCCGCCCATGCCGCCAAGGACGCCTGGGGCAAGACCAGTGCCGCCGAACGCTCGAACATCCTGTTGAAGATCGCCGACCGGATCGAAGAAAACCTTGACCTGATCGCCACGGCGGAAACCTGGGACAACGGCAAGCCGATCCGCGAAACCACCGCCGCCGACATTCCGCTGTCGGTCGATCACTTCCGCTATTTTGCCGGGGTGCTGCGCGCCCAAGAAGGCAATATGTCCGAGATTGATCACGACACCGTCGCCTATCACTTCCACGAACCCTTGGGCGTGGTCGGGCAGATCATCCCGTGGAACTTCTCGGTCCTGATGGCGGCATGGAAACTGGCCCCCGCGCTGGCGGCTGGCAACTGCATCGTGCTGAAGCCCGCCGAACAGACCCCCGCCGCGATCATGGTCCTGATGGAGGTCATCGCCGACCTGCTGCCCGCCGGTGTGCTGAACATCGTCAACGGCATGGGCCCGGATGTGGGCGGCCCCTTGGCCGAAAGCCCGCGCATCGCCAAGATCGCCTTCACCGGATCGACCGAAACCGGGCGCATCATCATGAAGGCCGCCACCAAGAACCTGATCCCGGTGACGCTGGAACTGGGCGGCAAGTCGCCGAACATCTTCTTCTCGGACGTGATGGCCGAGGATGACGCCTTCCTCGACAAGGCGG
>CAZIKH010000180.1:0-4701 GCA_964539755.1 uncultured Dinoroseobacter sp.
ACCTATATCTATCCGCCCGAACCCTCGATGCGGATCATCGCGGATATCATTGAATACACCTCGAACGAGATGCCGCGCTTCAACTCGATCTCGATCTCCGGCTATCACATGCAGGAAGCGGGCGCGAACCTTGTGCAGGAACTGGCCTTCACCCTGGCCGATGGGCGCGAATACGTGCGCGCGGCCTTGGCGCGCGGCATGGACGTGGACAAGTTTGCCGGGCGATTGTCGTTCTTCTTTGCCATCGGTACGAATTTCTTCATGGAAATCGCCAAGTTGCGCGCTGCACGGCAGTTGTGGCACCGCATCATGTCGGAATTCGAACCCAAGAACCCCAAGTCCAGCATGCTGCGCACCCATTGCCAGACCAGCGGTGTCAGCCTTGCCGAACAAGACCCCTATAACAACGTCGTGCGCACCGCTTACGAGGCGATGAGCGCGGTTTTGGGCGGTACCCAATCGCTGCACACAAACGCGCTGGACGAAGCGATTGCGCTGCCCACGGAATTCGCCGCCCGGATCGCGCGCAATACCCAGTTGATCTTGCAGGAAGAAACCGGGGTAACGAAGGTCGTCGATCCGCTGGCGGGCAGCTACTATGTCGAAAAGCTGACGGCTGATCTGGCCGAGGCCGCCTGGGCCCTGATCGAAGAGGTCGAGGAAATGGGCGGCATGACCAAGGCCGTCGCCAGCGGGATGCCGAAGCTGCGGATCGAGGAATCGGCCGCCAAGCGGCAGGCCATGATCGACCGGGGCGAAGAGGTCATCGTTGGCGTCAACAAGTATCGTCTGGAGAAAGAAGACGAGATCGACATCCTCGATATCGACAACATGCAGGTGCGCGCCAGCCAGATCGCGCGCTTGGACCAAGTGCGCGGGGCCCGAGATGCCGCCGCCTGCGAGGCCGCCTTGGCCGAACTGACGCGCCGCGCATCCGCCGGCGGCAACTTGTTGGAAGCCGCGGTCGAAGCCGCGCGCGCACGCGCAACCGTGGGGGAAATCAGCATGGCAATGGAACAGGTCTTTGGCCGTCACCGGGCCGAGGTGAAGACCTTGGCGGGCGTCTATGGCGCGGCCTATGAAGGCGACGAGGGCTTTGCCCAGATCCAGAAAGATGTCGAAGCCTTCGCCGCCGAAGAAGGCCGTCGCCCCCGGATGCTGGTCGTCAAGATGGGGCAGGATGGGCATGACCGGGGCGCGAAGGTCATCGCCACGGCCTTTGCCGATATCGGCTTTGACGTGGATGTCGGCCCCTTGTTCCAGACGCCGGAAGAAGCCGCGCAAGACGCCATCGACAACGACGTGCATGTCATCGGCATCTCGTCGCAGGCCGCAGGTCACAAGACACTTGCCCCCAAGCTGATCGCTGCGTTGGAGGCGGCGGGCGCAGGGGACATTCTGGTCATCTGCGGCGGGGTCATTCCGCATCAGGACTACGATTTCCTGAAGAAGGCCGGGGTCAAGGCGATCTTCGGGCCGGGCACGAATATCCCGCTGGCCGCGCGCGAAATCCTGGATTTGGTGCGCGCCGCGCGCGCCTAACGGGATGCGGCTGGCCCAGTTTGACACCCATGGGCCGATCTATGCGCCCGCCACCCCCGCGCCGGGGGTGGTGATCCTGCATGGGTCCGAAGGCCCGATGGCGGGATGGGGGCACCGTTTCGCCGCCATTCTGGCCGCGCATGGGTTCGCGGCTTTGCCGCTGTCCTATGGCACGGGGGATTTCTGGGGGGCGGGACCGATCCGGGATGTGCCCTTGCAGCCTGTGTTGGATGCGGGCGCGGCTTTGGCGGCGCATCCATGGTGCAATGGCCGGGTGGGTCTGTTCGGCTGGTCCATGGGCGGGCAAAAGGCGATGGTCTTGGCCAGTTTGTTGGACAGCCTTGATCCGTTCGCCGCCATCGCGGCCCATGCCCCATCGGACGTGGTCATGGGGGCGTTCGATCCGGACCTGTTCCGCGCGGGCCAAAGCTGGAAGCGGCTGGACCCGGACGCGCCGCGTGCATGGCGGCATCCGGGGGCCGACGCGGCCCTGACGCCGGGCACCCCCATTGCGGTCGAAACCTACCCTGGACCCATGTTCCTGTCCGTTGGGCTGGCGGATGACATCTGGGACCCTGCCATGACCGCCCGGCTGGCGCAGCGGCGGCGCACGGCGGGGCGGCCCGTGGAGCTGTGGCAGGCCGAAGGGCAGGGGCATGGGTTCGATTTCGACACCGAACCTGAGCTGTGGCGGCGGTTGACCGCCTTCTTTCGGCAGGCGCTTTAGCTTTCGACCGTCAGCTCGGGGAAGCGGGCGCGCACGACCTCGCGGATGACCTGCGCGATGCGGGTATAGCCCGCAGCCCCCCCCGCCCGTTTGCGCCACGCCAGCCCGACGGATCGGGTGATCTTGCGGCGGGCCAAGGGGCGGACGACCACCTCGGCCTCGCGTCCGGCGATTTCGGACCGGACATAGAGCGCGGGCAGGAAAGTCACGCCCATTCCCATGCCGACCATCTGGCGCAGGGCATCAAGGGACGTGCCCTCGTAGTCACGCTGCAAGACCGCACCGAAATCGCGGGTCAGCGCGCTGATCTGATCGTGCAGATGGTAATCCGGGCTCAGGGCCAGAACCTGCAAGCCCTTCAACGAGGATGTTTCCACCGCCTTATGGGCGGCCAAGGGATGGTCGGCTGGCAAGGCAAGGTACAAGGGTTCGCGAAACAGGCGTTCGGTGACGAAATCCGCGCCCGCGACCGGCAATTGTGCCAAGATCACGTCATGGGTGCCGTTGGTCAGTTCCTGTTCCAGCAACCGGGGCGAGGTTTCGCGAATATAAAGCCGTAGATCGGGGTGGTCGCCGTGCAGCGCCCCCACGACATGCGGCAACAAGTAAGGTCCCAGCGTGGGCTTTGCCCCCAGTCGGATTGTGCCTGTCAGCCCGTCGCGCGCTTCGCCGGCCAGATCGACGATTTCCTGCACATCGCGCAGCACGCTGCGGGCGCGGGTCAGCACCTCGCGGCCAACGGGGGTCAGGCGCACAGCGCCGCGGGCCCGTTCGACCAAGGCCAGCCCCAAGGCCAATTCGATCGCTTGGATTTGCGCGGACAGCGATGGCTGGGACACCCCAAGCCGTTCGGCTGCCCGCCGGAAATGGGCGGTTTCGGCCAGCGCATCGAGGCATTTCAACTGACGGAGGGTGATGTCTGCCATGAATACATCCTTAGGTTTTGCCGCTGTCAGGCCGCCACAATTACGATAGGAAAATCCTATCAGAAAATATGACTTGATCGCCTTTTCTTTTCAACCCGTCCGACCCATTTTCCAGTCACGGACAGAGAGAGGGGTCCAGCAGCCGCTCTCTCAACGTCAAAACCCCGGGGCCTGTCCCCAACTCTCGTTCCCACTCTCTTCCGTCCGGGGGTGGGTCTCGGGGTCCAAGTTTTCGCTTCGGTTTCGAAGCAACCCAAGATGCGGGCGTGTCTGGCTTCGGCCCTTGCCCCATAGCTGCCAGAAATGGCAGCACGGACCGCGCCACATCCGGGGCCGTGGCGCGGTCCGCACCCATTTAAGCCTTGCCCCATGCAGACCTGCCCCCTAGGTGCACCATTTAAGACCCGTGGCCCCTTTGAAGGCCCCACAAGAATAAAGAAGTGGCCCATGCCCCGGCTGTTGCAGTTCATTCCCGCGATCCTTTCTGCCTTGGTCGCGTACTGGTTCTTCCAATTTCTACCGCAGGTTGCCGCATCCGACATCCCCGAGTGGTCTTGGGTGTGGATCGACGGGCTCAATATCGAATTTGCCTTCCGTCTGGACGGTCTGGCCCTGACCTTTGCCCTGATGGTGACCGGGATCGGGGCGCTGATCCTTCTGTACACGGCGGTCTATTTCAAAGGGCACGAGAAGCTGAACCGCCTTCTGGTGCTGCTGGTCCTGTTCGAAATCTCGATGCTGGGACTTGTGACAGCGGATGATGCAATCACGCTGTTTGTCTTCTGGGAAGGCACGACGATCACGTCATTCCTGCTGGTCGGCTTTGACCATGAAAAGAAGAAAGCGCGCGACGCTGCGTTGCAGGCCTTGATCGTAACGGGGCTGGGCGGCTTGGCGCTGCTGGCCGGTCTGATCCTGATCGGGTTCGAAGCCGGCACTTTCCGCCTGTCGGAAATCGCGCTGATGGGCGACACGCTGACGGCAAGCGCGCTGTATGTGCCGATCGTGATCCTGATCCTGCTGGGGGCCTTCACCAAATCCGCCCAGTTCCCGTTTCATTTCTGGTTGCCGGGCGCGATGGCCGCGCCGACGCCCGTGTCGGCCTATCTGCATTCGGCAACGATGGTGAAAGCGGGCGTCTACCTTGTGGCGCGGCTGAACCCCGCGCTGGGCGGCACGGATTTGTGGATTTGGTCGCTGACCCTGTTCGGGGCGGTCACGATGATCTGGGCCAGTATTCTGGCGCTGAAGCAGACCGATCTGAAACTGATGCTGGCCTACACGACCGTCATGGCCTTGGGGGCCTTGATGATGTTCCTGGGCGGGGATTCGCGGTATTCCACCGTGGCGGTTGCGACCTTCCTTGTGGTGCATGCCCTGTACAAGGCCGCCCTGTTCCTGACCGTCGGCCTGATCGACAAAGGGGCCGGCACGCGCGAGGTCGACAAGCTGGGCGGCATGGCGCGCGCAATGCCGATCACGATGATCATCGCCACCTTCGCGGCC
>CAZIKH010000181.1:0-4680 GCA_964539755.1 uncultured Dinoroseobacter sp.
CTCGACCGAGCTGATGTTCTCGCCGCCCGAGATGATGATGTCCTTGGCGCGGTCGCTGATCTGCATATAGCTGTCGGGATGCTGCACGGCGATGTCGCCGGAATGGAACCAGCCGCCCGCGAAGGCCTCGGCAGTGGCTTCGGGGTTTTTCAGATAGCCCTTCATCACCGCATTGCCGCGCATCATGATTTCGCCGCGCGCCACGCCGTCCATGGGGATCTGTTCCATCGTGTCGGGGTCCAGAACCGTGGCCGCCTCCATATGCGGTTGCAACACACCGGTGCGCGCCTTGATGGCTGAACGGTCTTCCTCGCCCAGCCCGTCCCAGCGATGGGCTTGCCATAGGCATTCGGTGGCATGGCCATAGGTTTCGGTCAGGCCATAGACCTGGGTGACATGAAAGCCCAAGGGTTCGATGGCCTTCAAGGTGGCGGCGGGGGGCGGCGCCCCGGCGGTGAAGACCTCGACCACGTGATCGAAGGGGCGGCGTTCGCTGTCCTTGGCGTTGATGATCGTGTTCAGAACGATGGGCGCGCCGCCGAAATGGGTCACGCCTTCGGTGGAAATCGCGTCATAAATCGCTTCGGCGGTGATGTTGCGACAGCAGATGATCGTGCCGCCCAAAGCGGGCATCATCCATGTGTGGCACCAGCCGTTGCAATGAAACAGCGGCACGATGGTCAGATAGCGCGGATGCTTGGTCAGCCCCCAGCTGATCACCGTGCCCATGGTGTTCAGATAGGCCCCGCGATGCGAATAGACGACGCCCTTGGGCCGCCCGGTGGTGCCCGAGGTGTAGTTCAGCGCCAGGCTTTCCCATTCGTCCTGCGGCATCATCCAGTTGAAATCGGGATCGCCGGTGGCGAGGAAATCGTCGTACTGGGTGTAATGCCCGCCGCCATGAACGCCGGCGAAATCGTCGGGGCATTCGATGATCAGGGGGGCGGGGCCCTCCATCGCGTCGATGGCCGAGACGGCCAGCGGCAGGAATTGCGGATCGACCAGCACCGCCTTGGCTTCGCCATGGTCGAAGATATAGGCGACCGTATCGACATCCAGCCGCGTGTTGATGGTGTTCAGCACCGCGCCGCAGGCGGGCACGCCGAAGGTGGCTTCGACCTGCGCGGGCAGGTTGGGGATCAGGGTGGCGACCACATCGCCCGGCTTGATCCCGGCCCGTGTCAGGGCCGAGGCCAGCCGCGTTACCCGGTCGTGCAGGTCGGCATAGGTGCGGCGGATATCGCCATAAACCAACGCCTCGACATCGGGAAACAGCACCGCGGCGCGCCGCAAATGGGACAGGGGGGTCAAGGGCACGAAATTCGCTGCGTTCTTGTCCAACCCGGTTTCGTCTGCCATCCAGCCCATTCCGCACCTCCGCTTGCCAAAATGTCGCAGCCCCTTATGGGGCGTATTGATCCGGGATTTCAACGGTTAGGAGGGGGCATGCGCACGAAAAACCCCATCTTGATCGCCTTGGGCCTGATCACCATCGCGATGGTGATCATCGGCTTCATCGACAATTTCGTTCGCCAGATCGCGGAAGACGCTGGCCTTTGGCAGTTCCATGCGGTGCGTGCGCTGATGGTGGCGGCGATCCTGGTGCCGGTTCTGGCGCTGACGGGCTGGGATTGGCGCCCCAAGCGGCTTTGGGCGGTGACGCTGCGGTCGGCGGTCATCGCCATTTCGATGTATCTGTATTTCGGCGCGCTGGGGGTGATGCCCGCCGCCTTGGCGGGGGCGGGGCTGTTCACCTCGCCGATCTGGGTGCTTTTGATCACGGTCTTGGTCTTTCGCGCGCCTGTCGGGCTGTTTCGGGTGCTGGCGGTTGCGGTCGGTTTCTTGGGGGTCTTGCTGATCCTGCGGCCCGGCGACGGGCTGGGGCTGACCGCGCTGATGCCGGTGGCGGCGGGGGCGTTCTATGCGGCGGGCGCGGTGATGACGCGCCGCCTGTGCGCGGACGAAACCACCACCGCGATGCTGACCAACATGTTTGCCACGATGGGTGTGTTCGGCGTGATCGGGTTGGCCGTGATGACCTTTGGGGTGCGCGGCGACAGCTTCTTCACCATCGGCTGGCAACCGTTGACCGCGACGTTTCTGGGGCTGACGCTGATGCAGGCGGTCGGGTCTTTGGTGGCGGTGGCCTGCATCGTGCGGTCCTACCAGATCGCCGAGCCGTCTTATGTCGCCGTGTTCGAATTTCTGTTCCTGTTGTTCGCGGTCTTCTGGGGGTTTGTGCTGTGGGGCGATCTGCCGGATGCGCTGGGCTTTGCCGGGTTGGCGCTGATCGTTCTGGCGGGCAGCGTGATCGTGCTGCGCAGCGGGACCTCGGAAACCGGCGAAGGGGTGCCGGACCCCAGTGCCGTGGGGGGCGACACCGTCGAAACCGACCCCGAGGCGAAACATGGCGTTTGAAATCCATATCGGCCCCAATATTCGCAAGTCGCCCTTCTTCGATGCGACCGTCGCCGACGGCGTGCGCGGCTTTTCGGTCTATAACCACATGTACATTCCCGGCCATTTCGGGGACCCGCAGGCCGAATACGACCGCCTGCTGACCGGGGTTGCGATGTGGGATGTCGCGGCGCAGCGGCAGGTCGCGCTGCAAGGCCCCGACGCCCTGCGGCTGGCGCAGGTTCTGACGCCGCGCAACCTGTCGAAGACGGCCATCGGGCAGGGGCGCTATGTGCCGATCTGCGACCATGACGGCTGGCTGATCAATGACCCGGTGCTTCTGAAACTGGCCGACGACCATATCTGGCTGTCCGTGGCCGACAGCGACATTCACCTTTGGGCGGCGGCCATCGCGGCGGAGCGCGGCTTGGATGTGCGGGTCAGCGAACCCGATGTGTCCCCCTTGGCGATACAGGGACCGCGCGCCATGGATGTGGCCGCCGCCCTGTTGGGCCCATGGGTGCGCGATTTGCGGTATTTCGGCTTTCGCGAGGTCGATCTGGACGGCATCCCCCTGGTCGTGGCGCGGTCGGGTTGGTCAAAGCAAGGCGGGGTCGAATTGTATCTGCGCGACGGGGCGCAGGGCCAAGCCTTGTGGGATCGGGTGAAGACCGCGGGCGCGCCGTTCGGCATCGGCCCGGGCGCGCCCAACGATATCGAACGGCTGGAAAGCGGGCTGGTGTCCTATGGCGCGGATATGCGCTGGCAAAGCCTGCGCGCCGATCCGTTCGAAATGGGCTTGGGCGGGCTGGTCGATCTGGATCAGGCGGCGGAGTTTGTCGGCAAGGCGGCGTTGCGGCGGATCGCGGCCCGCCCGCTGCGCCGTCAACGGCTGGGTGTCTTTCTAGATGGGCCACCGGTGACCGGCAACGCGCATCCCTTGGCCCTGCATCAAGGCGCGGCCCGCGTGGGCACCTTAAGCGAAATCGCGTATTCGCGGCGCTTGGGCCGCAATATCGGGGTGGGTCTGATCGACGTTGCGCGCGCGGCGGACAAGCCGCTGACAGTGCAGATCGACGGCCAGCCGCGCCGGGTCGAGATCACCCCGCTGCCTTTTCAGGCGGGCTAGGGTCACAGCCCCGTGAGCCGTGCACAGGCCCCTTCGACGGGCCGGGCGGATGGGCTATCCTTGGCTTAAGAAGTCTTGACCGGAGGTATCGCCATGTCCTTGCACCGCTTGACCCGCCGACACCTGCTTGCCGGGGCGGGGGCCTCGGTTCTGGGGGCGGCTTGGACCGTGCCCGCACAGGCCAAAGGGCTGGCCCCCACGCCGACCATGCGCGGCGGCGCCAACAATTATCGCCCCGGCGCGCCCATCGTGAACCGGATCGGCGGCGGCGGGTTCTTGATGACCGGAACCGTGCGCCGGGCCGGGGATGGCGCGCCCTTGGCGGGCCAGCGCATCCAGATCTGGGCGCATACCACCGAAGGCCACGAACGGGACTGGCATAGCCATGGTGCCACCCTGACCGACGCCAACGGGGCGTTCCAGATGGACATGCCGCAGATCGTGCCCGCCTTCGGGCAGGCGCATGGCCATCTGGCCTATGACAGCGGCGATTTCCAAACCGTGTTTCTGCGCCCGGTGATGCGCCGATCCAGCGACACCACGCTGCACGCCGATTTCGTGCTGGTGCCCGCCTGAGGTCGTGCGCGGCCTTCTGATCTGGGGGGCGGTCGTCGGCCTTGGGGCGTTCGCCTTGGCCCTGGCTGCCGCCAGCCCCCTGCTGCAATGGCGCGACCCGATTTACATCCTGTCCAGCTTCGCGGCGGTCGGGGCGATGTGGCTGTTGCTGCTTCAGCCGCTTTTGGGCTTGGGCGTTTTGCCCGGGCTATCGGCCCTGCGCGCCCGCGTGGTCCATCGCTGGACCGGGCTGTTGCTGGGGACGCTGGTTGCCATCCATGTGCTGGGCCTGTGGATCACAAGCCCGCCGGATGTGGTGGACGCGCTTCTGTTGCGGTCCCCGACACCGTTTTCGGCTTTTGGCGTCTTGGCGATGTGGGGGGTCTTTGCGACCGCCATTCTGGCGATGCTGTGGCGGCGGCTGCGGCTGCGCCCGCGCGTCTGGCGGCGGGTGCATCTGGCGCTTGGGCTGGGGATCGCGGGCGGCACGGTGGTGCATGTGCTGCTGATCGAGGGGGTGATGGAGCCGGTGTCGAAAGTGGTGCTTTGCCTTACGGTCTTGCTCGCCACAGGGTGGGCGGTTCATGTGAAGCGGTAAG
>CAZIKH010000182.1:0-4679 GCA_964539755.1 uncultured Dinoroseobacter sp.
CCCAGATCCTCGGCATATTGCCCCGGACGGCAGCCGAATTTCTCAAGGCTATAGGCAATATCCTCGTCATTCTCGGCCAGATGGGTGTGCAGCCGCACGCCCTTGTCGCGGGCCAGCAGCGCCGCTTCGCGCATCAGGTCCCGCGTGACGGAAAACGGCGAACAGGGGGCAAGGCCGACGCGCACCATCGCCCCGGGGCCGGGATCGTGGAACGCATCGACGACGCGGATCATGTCGGCCAGAATGGCGTCTTCGGCTTCGACAAGGCTGTCGGGCGGCAGGCCGCCGTCGCTGACCCCGATGCTCATCGCGCCGCGCGTGGGATGAAAGCGCAGGCCCAGCGCTTGGGCCGCGTCAATCGTGTCCTCCAGCCGCGATCCGTTAGGGTAAAGGTAAAGGTGATCGGACGAGGTCGTGCAGCCCGTCAGCGCCAGTTCCGCCAGCCCCACCAAGGCGCTGGTGCGCATATGGTCCGGCGTGAAGCGCGCCCAGATGGGATACAGCGTCTGCAACCAGCCGAACAGCAGCGCGTCCTGCCCGCCCGGCACCGCGCGGGTCAGGGTCTGGTAAAGGTGGTGGTGCGTGTTCACCAGGCCCGGCGTGACGACGCAGCCCGCCGCCTCGACCACCTCTGCCCCGGCGCGCGGCAGATCGGTGCCGATCTCGGCAATGACCCCGCCCTTGATGCGCAGATCGGCCCCGGCCAGTTCGCGGCGTGTGCCGTCCATCGTCACCAGCACCTCGGCGCGCCGGATCAGCACACCGCCCTTCGGATCTTCCGTTTTCAAATATCCAACTCCGCGATCACCGCCAGGGCTGCGGCATGCAAGCCGGGGGTGGCGGCGGCCACCACCCGTCCCCCGTGATGGACCGGGCCGCCGTCCCAGTCGGTGACAACGCCACCCGCAGCTTCGATCACGCCGATGGGGGCGCAGATGTCATAGGCTTGCAGCCCTGCTTCGATCACCAAATCGATCTGCCCCGCTGCCAACAGCGCATAGGCATAACAGTCCATTCCGTAGCGGGTCAGCTTGCAGCGGCGCGCGACCGCTTCGAACCCGGCGCGTTCGGACGGGGTGCCGACCTCGGGGAAGGTGGTGAACAGGATGGCATCTTCCAGCCGCTGGGTTGCGCGCACGCCCAAGGGCCCGGCGCCGTGTGGCCCTGTGAACTGCGCCCGCCCCAATCCACCGAAAAAGCGTTCCCCGATATAGGGCTGGTCGATCACGCCCAGTTTGACGCCGCTTGCGTCTGTCAGTGCGATCAAAACGCCCCAAGTGGGCGTGCCCGCGACGAACCCGCGCGTGCCGTCGATCGGGTCCAGCACCCATGTATAGCCCGAGGTGCCGGGTTTGCGCCCTTCCTCCTCGCCCAAGATCGCGTCGTCGGGTCGGTGGGTTTCGATCAAGGCGCGCATGGCGCGTTCGCTGGCCTTGTCCGCAGCGGTCACGGGATCATAGCCGCCGGCAAGCTTGTTCTGTGTCTTCAGATCGCCGCCACGAAAAAGCGCGAGCGTTTCCACCCGCGCCGCATCGGCCATGGCATGGGCCAGCGCCCATACCGCGTCTCGTTCGTCTTCGGTCATCTTGCCCCCGGCGTTGCGTCCCTGAAGGTGTCGCCCCGCAACCCGGACAGGTCAAGCGTGTCAGGCAGCGTCCGACAGAACGCGCGCCAGATCGAACAGGCGGCGGCGTTGGTTTTCCGGGATCGCATAGTAGCTGCGGATCAACTCCAAGGCTTCCTTGTCCGCCAGCAAATCGCCGGGCAGGTCTTCGGCTGGGGCATCTGCCTTGCCGCCGAGCCCTTCGAAGAAGAAGCTGACAGGCACCCCCAAGGCGGACCCGATTTCCCAAAGACGGGAGGCACTGACCCGATTCATGCCGGTTTCATATTTCTGGATCTGCTGGAATTTGATCCCCACACGTTCGGCCAGTTGTTGCTGGGTCATGCCCACCATCCAGCGGCGATGGCGCACGCGCTTGCCCACATGGACGTCTACAGGATGCTTCATCGGGTTTGTGTCCTTTCGCTCTATGGGACATTTAGAAGCAAGTTTCATGCCAAGTTTGATTTTTTGCCAAATTTATTTTGTCGCAGGCGAACTTGGCGCGCTTCCTCTTGTTTTTAATGTGTATTTTTCCAAATGCTCAAAAAAAGGGCTTTCCACAAATACGATAATCAGAGTCATGTTTACTCACCCTCCGCGTGTTTTGCATTCTTCATTGCATTTTGCAACACACGTTAAGGTTTAGTTAGCAGAATGCGAGGAAATCCGCCGGCGCCCGCGGAAACCTTGCGCGCCCGCCCGTGCCAGCCTAGGCCGGACCAAGCCCTTGCCAGCGTTGGACCCACCGATGACCCACCCCCTTATGAAGGCCTTCGTCGCCGAAGACCCCGAAACCGCCCCGGCCTTGATCGACCTGCCGACGCCCCTGCCCGCACGGGGCGAGGTGCAGGTTCGGATCGACGCCTGCGGTCTGAACTTTGCTGATCTTCTGTTGGCGAAGGGCACCTATCAGGACAAGCGTCCGCACCCCGTGACCTTGGGCATGGAATTGGCCGGAACCATCACGGCCCTGGGGACGGATGTGCAAGGTCTGTTCGCGGGCCAACGTGTGGCGGTCTTTGCCGGGGCAGGCGGATTGGCCGAGGTCGGGTGCTTTCCCGCCGACCGCTGCGTGCCCCTGCCCGATGCCATGCCGGTCGAGGTCGCGGCCGGGTTTCTGGTGGCCTATGGCAGTTCGCATCTTGCCCTGATCCGGGCGGGCCTGACGGCGGGCGAGACCCTTTTGGTGCTGGGGGCGGCGGGCGGTGTCGGGCTGACGGCGGTTGAGATCGGGACGCTGATGGGCGCGCGGGTGATCGCCTGCGCGCGCGGGCCGGAAAAGGCCACGATTGCCCGCAAGGCTGGCGCGGTCGAAGTGCTGGACAGCGACGACCCCGACCTTAAGGCAAAGCTGAAGGCCTTGGGCGGCGTCGATGTGGTGTATGACCCGGTGGGCGGCGCGCTGTATCGCCCGGCGCTGAGCGCGCTGAAACCCGAAGGGCGATATTTGCTGATCGGCTTTGCCAGCGGAACCCTTCCCCAGATCGCCGCGAACCATCTTTTGGTGAAGAACGTGTCGGTGATCGGCTTTTGGTGGGGTGGGTATCTGTCGTTCAATCCGGACGCCGTCACCGACAGCCTTCGCACCCTGTTTGACTGGTATGTTGCGGGACGGATCGCCCCCCATATCAGCGAGGTGCTGCCGTTGGAGCATGTCACCGAAGGGCTGGAACGCCTGCGCAGTCGCGCGGCAACGGGCAAGATCGTGATCCGCTGCCAACCGGACGGCCATCAAAGCGCGCGGTAGGCGTCCCGCAGCATTTCGACCAGCGCGTCGGTCGGGGCCCCGACCGACAAGGGCGCGCGGTAGAGGCAAATGACCTTGCTGTCCAAGGACGGCAGCGCCCCGCCATGATCGACCGGCGCGCAATAGGCCGGACCCGTGCCCGCCAAGGCGGCATGGACAGCCAGATCGGCGCTGACGCTGGCTTCAACGGTGCGGGTGCTGTCGGAATCCACAGCCATTTCCCAAGCGATCCCGGCTTCGTCCAAGGCGCGCTGGACACCGCTGCGAAAGATGCAGCCGGTCTCGAACGCCAGACGCAGGGGCCGGGCTTTCCAGGCCTGCCCGCCTTCCGCCCCGATCCAGATCAAGGGCAAGGTGTTCAGAACCTCGCCCCCGGACCCGATCTGATCCTCGGTTGTCAGGATCAGATCGCATTCCCCCCGGTGAAATTGCTGTTTCAGGCGGTTGGTGAAGGACGAAATCAACTGCACCCGGACGCGTGGAAAGGCGGCGTGAAACTTGTGCAGCACACTGGGAATGCCGGGATAAACGATGTCATGCGGCACCCCGAGGGTCAGTTCCCCTTCGAATTCCTGGGCTGTCAGTCGGCTGTAAACCTCGTCGTTCAGGGCCAGCATCCGGCGGGCATAGCCCAGAAGCTGTTCGCCTGACCCGGTCAGAACCACCCCGCGCCCGGACCGATCCAGCAGGTCAAGGTTCAGGCTTTCCTCCAGACGCTTCAACTGCATGGAAACCGCGCTTTGGGTCAGGTTCAGGAAGCCCGCTGCCTTGGTCACGCCGCCGGTTTCAGCCACCGCCACGAAGCTGCGCAGCGCTGTCAGGTCCAGATTCCGCCTCATATCAAAAATCCTGATTAATCACTTCATAAGCATTCGTTTGAACAATGATACACGAGATGCCACATGCATCAAGCATTCAGATGCAAACAGGATCAAACATCACAGAAATCGAAAGTAGACCCATGTTGACCGACACCCTTCGCCGCCCGCTTGCACGGACCGCCATCCGCCCCATCCCCTTGATTCAAATGTATTATCTATGGCGTTCGCGGCGTGCGCTGGCGCGTCTGGACGCGGCTCGTTTGTCCGATATCGGTCTAAGCGTGGCGCAAGCGCAGGCCGAAGCGCAGCGGTCAATCTGGGATGTTCCGGCGCATTGGCTGCGCTGATCGGGCCTTAACCCGACTGTTTCACTTAGAATTACCCTTGAAAGCTGACCGGGCCTTTCCGATATTTCGCGCAAGGCCCGGTTGCGCCACAGCCGGGAGCTTGACCATCTATGGAGGGTTCCAATGGCAGAATATGAAACGATCCGGTCCGCGAGCGT
>CAZIKH010000183.1:0-4678 GCA_964539755.1 uncultured Dinoroseobacter sp.
CTTCATAGATCATCGCGATCCGCGCATCGCGGGCGAACTGGGACATGCCCCATTCTTCGATATAGCCGTGCCCGCCATAGACCTGCTGCGCGCCAACCGCCGACTCGAACCCCTTGTCGGTGCAGAACCCTTTCAGGACCGGGATCATCAGCGACACGAGGCCCTCGGCATCATGGTCGCCCGCCTTCACATGCCGGTCGATCAGATGCGCGCACCAGAAGGTGAAGGCGCGCGCGCCTTCGGTGAAGCTTTTCTGGTCCATCAGGTTGCGGCGCACATCGGGGTGCACGATGATCGGGTCGGCATTGCCGTCGGGGTTCTTCGCCCCGGTGATGTCGCGCCCTTGCAGGCGGTCCTGCGCATAGGCCAGCGCGTTCTGATAGGCGACCTCGGCCTGGGCATAGCCTTGCAGGCCGACGCCAAGCCGGGCCTCGTTCATCATGGTGAACATCGCGCGCAGGCCTTTATGGGCCTCGCCCAGCAGATAGCCGGTCGCGCCGTCATAGTTCATCACGCAGGTCGAATTGCCATGGATGCCCATCTTTTCTTCGATCTTGCCGACCGACACACCGTTGCGCGCGCCCAAGGACCCGTCCTCGTTCACCAGAAACTTCGGGACGATGAACAGCGAAATGCCCTTCACGCCCTCGGGGCCACCGGGAATTTTCGCCAGCACGAGGTGGATGATGTTTTCGGCCAGATCATGTTCGCCTGCCGAAATGAAGATCTTCTGCCCGGTGATCGCATAGGTGCCGTCGCCTTGGGGTTCGGCCTTGGTGCGCATGATGCCCAGATCGGTGCCCGCATGGGGTTCGGTCAGGTTCATCGTGCCGGTCCAGTCGCAGGACACCATCTTGGGCAGGTAAGTCTGTTTCTGCTGTTCGGTGCCGTGCATGTAGATCGCGGAATAGGCCCCATGGGTCAGGCCCTGATACATGTTGAACGCCATATTGGCCGACACGAAGGTTTCGCCCACGGCGGTGCCCATCAGATAGGGCATGCCTTGGCCACCATAGGCCGGGTCGCAGTCGAGCCCCGTCCAGCCGCCTTCTTTCATCGCCTCGAACGCGTCCTTGAACCCGGTCGGCGTGCGCACGACGCCGTTTTCCAGCGTGCAGCCTTCGGTGTCGCCGACCACGTTCAAGGGTTGCAGCACTTCGGACGCGACCTTGCCGGCCTCTTCGAGGATCGCGGCGGTGGTGTCGCGGTCCATGTCCTCATAGCCCGGCACATCGCTGGCCGAGGCGTTCAGAACATCGTGCAAGATGAACTGCATGTCTTGGACGGGGGCGGTATAGCTTGGCATCGGGGGTCTCCGTTCGCAGCAGGGTCTGGGGCGCCTATCCGGCGGCCTTGTCGGTGGTCTGGGCGGCAAGCACGCGCGCGCCCCATTTCAATTGTTCACGCAGATCGGCAATCGCTTCGTCCAATTCGGCGCGCTGGCGTTCCATGTCGGCCAGCCGTTCCTTGGCGATCTCATAGGTCTTGGACAGTTGCGCGATCTGGCTGTCGTCGCGGTCATACATGTCCAGCAACTGGCGGATTTCCTCCAGTTGGAAGCCGAACCGCTTGCCGCGCAGGATCAGTTTCAGCCGGGCACGGTCGCGGCGGGTGAACAGCCGCTTGGTGCCGACCCGGATCGGGAACAACAGTTCCTTGGCTTCATAAAACCGCAACGTGCGCGGCGTTACATCGAACGCATCGCACATCTCGCGGATGGTCAAGGTGTCCGTCGGCGCGGTGGTCATGGGCAAGCCTGTCTCGGCATCGGTTGCGGTTGGGCTAGATTTGGCCCGTCCCCCAAGCCTGATCAAGCTTTGCTTTACGTTTACGTCAAGAGACGTTGCGTCATTTTCCTTCGCCGTCAAACTGCGGCATAGGCGGGGTATCTTCATCCGCCAACCGGCATCGGAGCTTGCCCCAATGACCCCGTCCCATGCCCCCCATCGCAGCTTTGCCGCGGGTGCCCTTGCTGCCTTGGCCGGCTTGGCCATCGGGGCGGCCAGTTTCGCGCGGACCTTGCCCGACACGGCCGCCCTTCAGGCGCTGGGGCGGACCCTAGACAGCCTTGCGCCGCACCTGCTGGCGGTCGGGTTGGTCTTCTGTCTGGGATTAGCCCTGCTGGGGGCGCGCCGCAGCGCGGCCTTGTTGACCGGGGCGGCGGTTCTGTCGGGCGCGACCCTGATCGTCACGCATCGCGGCTTGTCCCTGCCGATGCTTCCCGCAGAACCCGCAGCGGTGCGGGTCTTGTGGTTCAACATGTGGCACGAAAATGCCCAAGACCCCGCACGCGTGGCGCAGGCGATCCGGGAATCCGGTGCCGATCTGGCGGTGATTTCCGAAGCCAATCGCCTGCGGCCCGCCTTGCCGGATCTGGCGCGGACCTATCCCCATCAATTGGGCTGTCTGGAACAATGCCAGATGGTGCTGCTGTCCAAGCACCCCCTGACCGACGCGCAATTGCGGCGGCTGTCGGTCGCCAGTCCCGAACGCTTTGGCCGGGTGACGCTGGCCACCGATCAGGGGCCGGTGACCGTGGTGGCGGCGCATCTGCTGAAGCCGTGGTTCGACAAGCTGGCCGTTTGGGAAGCGGACCGCCTGACGCGCCGTCTGGCCGACATCGACGGGCCGGTCGTTCTGATGGGCGACATGAATGCCGCCCCTTGGTCGCGGCGGATGACAAGGCTGGCGGGCGATACGGGCATGCGCTTTGCCCCTGTGCCGCCCGCGACATGGCCCAGCGGGGCGGCTTGGCTGGGGGTGCCCATCGACAACATGCTGGTGGGCGGCGGCGCGCGCTTTGTCCAGCTTCAGGCTTGGGGGGCAGGGGCCGGGTCCAACCATCTGGGCCTTCTGGCCGACATCACCCTTCAGGCGTCCGGTAATTGAGCGGCGACTTCTTCGCGCAGGCGCTGCAATTCGTCCACCGTCGCTTCCAGTTCGGCCTTCTGCGCGGCAAGGTCCTTTAGCTGGCGATCCGCCAGTTCGATCCAGGCACGGTTCTGGGCTTCGGAGCCTTCGTGGTCGTAGATCAGCAACCATTGCCGGATATCTTCCAGCGCAAAGCCAAAGCGGCGCCCGCGCAGGATCAAGGTCATGCGGGCGACTTCACGCGGGGTATACCACCGCGTCCGCCCCTCGCGGATCGGGGCGAGAAGCTCGATGTATTCATAGTAGCGCAAGGTGCGTGGCGTGACATCGAAACGCGCGCACATCTCCTTGAAGCTCAGATGCTTCTCGGCCATGGTCCCCTCCCGTAGGCCACAGTCGTGACGGGGATCACTGAACCGATTTCCCCGCCGGGATGCAAGGCCCGCCGCGTCCACGCACAAAAAGGTCCCGCATGAGCCCCGCCCTCGACCCCGATACCAAGGCCCGGATCGCCCGCCAGTTCATCGAGGCGATTCCCTTTTCCCGCGCGCTGAACATGGCGCTGGACGAGATCGGCAATGGCCTTGCCGTGATTTCCATGCCCTATGACGAACGGCTGATCGGTGATCCGCAACGGGGCGTGATCCATGGCGGCGCGGTGTCGGCCCTGATGGACACCTGCGGCGGCGCGGCCGTCGTCAGCCATCCCGAAAACCCCGGTGCCACGGCCACCATCGACCTGCGCATCGACTATATGCGGGGCGCAACCCCCGGCAAACGCATCATCGCGCGCGCCGAATGCTATCACATCACCCGGTCGGTCGCCTTCGTGCGCGCGGTGGCCACCAATGAAGGCGAAGACGCGCCCATCGCAACGGCCAATGGGGCCTTTGTGGTGGAAGACGCGCGCCGCAGCGCAAAGGGATAAGCCATGGCCAGACCTGCGCCCGAACCGGTCCAAGTGGTCAAACAGCGCCGCGATGCGGCCTTGCGCGCGCTTGTCGAAGGCGTGCCCTATATTGGCTTTCTGGGCATCGAAGTGGAACGCCACGGCGACGAACTGACCGCCATCCTGCCCTACAGCGACAAGCTGATCGGAAACCCGCTCTTGCCGGCGATCCATGGGGGTGTGACGGCGTCCTTTCTGGAAGTGACCGCGATTGTCGAAATCAGTTGGGCCATGCTGTGGGACGATCTGGAAAGCGGACGCCTCGACGCTGCCGCCCTGACGCCCGAAACCCTGCCGCGCTTGCCCAAGACCATCGACTTTACCGTGGATTACCTGCGCACGGGCTTGCCGCGCGATGCCTATGCGCGCGCCCGCGTGACCCGGGCGGGACGCCGCTATGCCACGGTGGCGGTGGACGCATGGCAGGACAACCGGGACCGTCCCATCGCCACGGCGACCTGTCATTTCCTGATGCCGGTGCGCGGGTCGGATCGTGACAACGGCTGACACCGCCCCCGAGGCGCTGACCCATCGACGGGTCCTGACCATCGCTTTGCCCATCGTGCTGTCCAATGCGACCGTCCCGATCCTTGGGGCGGTGGACACCGGCGTGATCGGCCAGATGGGCGAAGCCGCCCCGATCGGCGCGGTCGGCATCGGGGCCATCATTCTGACCGCGATCTACTGGATCTTCGGCTTTCTACGCATGGGTACGGTCGGGCTGGTCAGCCAAGCCTTGGGCGCGCGCGACCGCGACGAGATGGACGCCCTGCTCAGCCGGGTTCTGATGATCGGGCTGGGGGCCGGGCTGGGCCTGATCCTGTTGCAAATCCCGATTTTCTGGCTGGCCTTCCAGAT
>CAZIKH010000184.1:0-4664 GCA_964539755.1 uncultured Dinoroseobacter sp.
TAGCCGCGGCCCTTGGCCTCGGCCATCACCTCTTTCTGGGCGTCTGCGATGTCCTTCTTTTCCTGTTCCAGCCGTTCGTAGCGTTCGACGAACTGGCGCAGTTCCTCGCGGGTCACACGGGTGATGTCGGAAGGTTGGTCTTCGGTCACGTCCATGTTCGTGGCTCCCTCGGGTCTGTCGGCGGATGGGCTGTCTGCGCGGTCGTAGCCCGGGACCCAAGGCCCCGCAAGTGCTTGCGTCGCCCGCGCCGGGCAATTAGCAACAGACCGCACGCAACCGGTTCGGAGAACGCCCATGGAAGCCCTGATCGCCGCTGGCGCCGTTGTCACCCTTCTGGGTCTGGGCGGGCTGATCTGGTGCATCTTGCGCGTGGCCCGTGCCAAGAAGGCGGGTCTGGCAGACGACGCCCTGCGCGCCGTGATGCAGAAAACCGTTGCGCTGAACATGGGCGCGCTGTTCCTGTCCGTCATCGGCCTGATGATGGTGGTGGTGGGATTGCTGCTGGGGGCCGGCAGCTAGCCGTTCAAGTCCGCAAAGGTCTTGTCGTCGTCCACCAGCCGCAGGATCAAGGCCGCCGGCGCCCAGAAATCGGCGGCTTCGACCGACAGCATGTCCAAGGCTTCGGCCAGGTCGGGCAATCCGATCTGATCGGCCATATACATCGGCCCCCCGCGCCAGCGCGGAAAGCCAAAGCCCAACCGCATGACCGTGTCGATATCGGACGGGCGCTGCGCCACATGTTCCCCCAGCAACCGGGCCCCTTCATTGATCAGGCTCAGCAGACAGCGTTCCACGATCTCGGCTTCGGAAAACACCCTTGGCGTGATGCCTTTTTCTTCGCGCGCCGCGTCGATCAGGGCGGCGACCTCTTCGCATTCCACCGCGACGCTGCCATCATCGGGATATCGGTAATAGCCCCGGCCCGCGGCCCGTCCCAGCCAGCCGCGTGCCGCAAGGCGATCTGCGATATCGACATAGGCCGCATCGCTGTCCGCCGCCGCGCGGGCCGCGCGCCGCGCCTGAAGGCTGCGCGTCAGCCCCTCGCGATCGAGTGCCTCGTAAGGCCCCAAGGGAAAGCCAAAATTTCGCATCGCGGCGTCGATCTCGCCCGGATTGGCCCCGTCTTGCAGCAGGAAATCCGCCGCGTGCCGATAGGCCGCCAAAAGCCGCGCACCAATCTGCCCCGCCCCATCGCTGGCCAGAACCGGGGTCTTGTCCATCCGCCGCGCCAAGGCAAAGCCGGTCGCAGTCACGTCCCGGGCCGTCCCCAGCCCGGGGATCACCTCGACCACGCCCATCGGCCGATGCAAGGGCGCGTGAAACTGCAAGCCCAGCACCGCTTCGGGCCGCCCCGTCTTCGGCGCCAAGGCCCCGATTTCGAACCGCTGGGTCGTGGTTGCCAGCACGCACGCGCTGTTCGTAACCTGACCCAGTTTGAACAGCAGTTCCGACTTGATGTCGAAATCATCGACCACGCAATCGACCACCAGATCGGCCTCGGCGAGGTCCTCCAGATTTGTGCCCGACGCAATGCGCGCGGTCAGGTCCTGACGCGCCCGCACACCCAAGCGCCCCAAGGCGACATCCTGATCCAGCAGGGCCTCCATCCGGGCAAGACCTGCCTTCAGCGCGGCATTGGTGCGGTCCACAAGATGCACCTGCAAGCCTGCGCCCGCCAACCGCACGGCTATGCGCACCCCTTGATCGCCGGCCCCGACCACGCCGACACGGGCCACAGGGCGCGGCGGGATCGACGGGATCGGCGCCTTGCGGGCCCGGCGATCCGCGAAGAACGCATAGCGCTGCGCGGCCGATTGGTCGGACCCGCGCACTTCTTCGAACGCTTCGGCTTCCAGCGTCTGACCTTGGGGAAACGGCAGCATTTGCGCCGCCTCGACACAATGGACCATGCGGCGCGGTGCAATCAGCGCCTCGGGCAGTTTGGCGACATGGGCCTTGTGCTTGCGCAGCGCCGCCCAATAGGCCCCCGGATCGGCAAAACCGTCTTGGCGCTGCCCCGTCGGGTTTGGACCAGCCCCTTGGGCCAGCAGTTCCGTGGCATAGGCGCGCGCGGACCGCAGCAGGTCGTCCGTCACCACCCGGTCCACCAGCCCCATGCTGTGCGCCCGGCTGGCCGGGATCGGTTCGCCTGTCAGCATCAGATCCAACGCCGGCCCCGCCCCGATCAGGCGCGGCAAGCGTTGCGTGCCCCCGGCCCCGGGCAACAGCCCCAAGGCCACTTCGGGCAAGCCGAACTGCGCCGTCTCGGCGGCGATGCGGTAATGCGCGGCCAGCGCCAGTTCCAACCCGCCGCCCAAGACCGCGCCGTTCAACACAGCGACGACCGGCTTTGGGCTGGCCTCGATCCGATCGCACAGCGCGGGCAAGGCCGGGTCCAGCACGCCGCGCCCGTATTCCACGATATCGCCCCCGGCCGAAAACTGCGGCAGCGCGCTGTAGATCAGGATCAGCTTGACCTTGCGATCCGCCAAGGCGGCATCGACCGCTGCGCGCAGTGCGCGGCGCAGATCGACTGTCAGAATGTTCAAAGGGGGGGCATTCATCCCGAGGGCAGCAATGCCATCGGCAATTTCGGTAATGATCGGCCCTGTCTGCGTCATGCCCTCTCCCCTCGCGCCGGCCTCGCGCGGTGGGCCGGTTCCTGATCGCTACCCTGCCACCGCTTGCCGTCCGAGGAAAGAGGTCACTCCCATACCAGGTCCAACTTGCGTTGCCGCGACAGGCGGGCGCGCTGTTGCAGCGCCTTGGGCAGCGCCGTGTCCCCCGACAGTTGGTTTGCCACACGCTGGGCGCAGCATTTGTCGGCAACAAGACGGCGGATCATCGGCTCCAGCGCCCGTTTCAGATCAGGGGGAAGATGGTCGTCCTTCATTTGGTCACCCTTCGTCGTTCTGCGGCCCCGGCGGGGCGCAGGTTCCTGAGGCGGGGCTTGGGTTTGGGCGGGCAAGGGGTCTGGTCCCTGCCCGACCGGGATGCCGATCTGCGTGTCTGGGATCAGACCGGCATATTGTCGAACTGCGCCTCGACGGCTTCTTCGACCGCCTGATCGGCGTCATGGGCGCGGCGCAGCGTGGCGTTGAGGTCCGACAAGGTCTTGGGCACCTCGATATGGGCCTCTTGCAGATGGGCAACGGCTTCGGCCAACTCGTCGCTGTGGTCGGCGGCATGGGCCGCGTCCTTTTCGATGTCTTCCAGAACGTGGACAACATCTTTCAGGGCGGTTTTCGGGTCCATGGTCTATCCTTTCGCGCAATCCCGGCACACCGGGGTATAGGGCAGCACGTCCAGCCGTGCCGGGCTGATCTCGGCCCCGCAGCGGACGCAGATGCCATAGGCACCGTCGCGGATACGCGCGAGGGCAAGATCGATCATCTTGATTTCGGTAAGCCCGACCTGACCGATCCCTTCGAGGACTTCGTCTTCCTCGCGTTCGACGGCCAGTTCTTCCCAGTCTTTCGACTGGTGCGAGTCCAACTCGTTATCGATCACATGCAGGCGGGTATCCAGTTCCGCACGCCGCGCATGCAACTGCGCTTTGCGGCTTTCGATCTGGCTTCGGGTCAGGGGCATGGCGGGCCTCCTATCCGGGATGTGGACAGCGTAGTCGCACGCAAGCGCCCCTACCGGATGCAAGGACGCTTGCGACCGTAGAAGGCGCGGGCTGAACCCCTCCTCCACCCCTGGGCAGAGCCTCGAACCGGCCTCCTCCGGCAGGGTTAATTAGACCTTAAAGGGCGTGTGACTGCCTTGATGCACATCAAGTCTGGGGCAAGTCCCCTACTTGATCAGCTTGCCCAGCACGTCATCCAAGGGCGATCCGTCGCCGTCTTCGTCCAAGAGCCGCATCAATCCCGCCAGATCGGGTGTGGCAGCGGCAGCGGGGGTCGCCGTCCCGGACGGGGCCTTGGCCTTGCCCCCCAGAAGACCGCCCAGCAGGCCGCCCAAGCCCCCTTTGCGCGCGGCAGGTGCCGCCGCGTCCGGGGCGGACATCGACGATGTCACGGACGCCGCCAATTGCCCCAGCATGGACTGCAAGCTGTCATCGGGCATGTTCTTTTGCATCCCGCCTTGCAGCAGGCCCGCCAGCGCGGGCAAGAACTGCGCCACGGTGTTGGCATCGACCCCGGCGCGGTTTGCCGCTTCCTGCGCCAATTCCTGCGTTTCGGCCTTGCCGCCCAGCAGCTGTTCCAGAAATTCCTGTCCCTTGGCGCGGCCCATCGGGCTGGCGGCCTTGGCCGGGTTGTCGAAGAACTGCGCGTTGCCTTCGCCCAGCAGACCGCTGATCACGTCTTGCGCCTGCCCGGCTTCGGCCCGCTTCTTGGCCGCCGATCCGATGGCGGGGGCCAGCATTTGCGCAAGGGTCTCGGCCTGTGCCGGGTCCATGTTCAGCTTTTCGGCGATCTGCGCCAGACCCTGCCCGCCTTGTGCCTGTTGCAGAAGTTTCATCAAGGACATGCGGTTGCTCCATCTGGGGGTGTTTCGTTCGCGCGGCAAGATGCCGAAACTGCGCGGTGGTGGCTAGGGGAAACTTGGCCCAACTTGCGCCCCCTTGGTCCAGAACGAAAAAGGGCCGCCCCAACGGGCGGCCCTTGCAACCGATGGATCGGACCCGATTACAGGCGCGATGCCACGTTTTCCCAATC
>CAZIKH010000185.1:0-4647 GCA_964539755.1 uncultured Dinoroseobacter sp.
GAAACCGGGCTGGACAGCACCAGATCGAAGCTGTGGGGCGGCGCGAGGTGGTCGAAATACCAAATCTCGGCCCGGTGCCATTGCCGTTCCCAAGCCCCGATTTCCCCTTCCCTGTCGATCAGGCGCCGCAAGCGTTCTTCGTCGGGCACTTGCACCAAGACGGTCAGGTCCAAGAGGTCGCGCAGGTCTGGCCGGGCGGTATAGACGCCCTCGACCACGACGATATCGCGCGGGGCAAGATGGGTCTGCTGCGCGGATTTCGACCCATCGAAGGCATCCCAGTCATAGGCATGATAGACGGCCGATTGCTTGGCCCGCAGCGTTTCGAGGACGGTTCGCAGCGCCTTCCAGTCGATGCAAATCTCGGCCAGCACATCGGCGGGTGCGTTCAACACCGTTTCCCCGCCCGCAAAGAAATCGTCCCCCGATACAAGCTGCGCCTGCAGGCGCTGGACCAGCGTTTGCGCAAGGGTGGATTTGCCCGCGCCGCTGCGACCGTCCAGCGCCACCATGACGGGGCGATCAACGGTCTGGGTCTTGGCCTCGATGCGCTGGATCAGGGTTTCGACTTGGTCGTTCCAAGATACCGCCATTCTGTGTCTTACCGTGTTTCGCCGGGCTATGATCAAGCGCCCGTCGCGCTGCCCGAGCTTGCCCCGAGTTATCGCGTTACCGTGACCTTGGACAGGGTTGAGGGGCTGTCGGGGTCAAATCCCTTGGCAAGTGCGATGCGCAGGATGACCGGGTAGAGCAGGTAAAGCGCGACCGCTGCCGCGCTGGCCGGCGTCAGGTCGCTGGGCCCCGGCACCCGCAACCGCGCGACGTTGCCGCCTGCCTGTCGCAATCGGTCTTCTGCCTGATCCAAGCTGGCCTGAACAGCCGGTTCGCCCGTGTCGATGATCAAAACGACAAGCTGGCGCGTGGCCAATTGCAAAGGGCCATGCAGGACCTCGGAGGCGGAATAGGCCTCGGCATGAAGGGCGGCGGTTTCTTTCAGCTTCAGCGCGACCTCTTGGGCCGCGCCGAACCCCGCCCCCCGTCCGACGATATAGATGCTGTCGGCGTGGGTCAGGCGCGCCTCGATTTCGGACAGATCGCAGATCGCGGGATCGGCATCCGCCATGGCCGTCGCGGCGCTGTCGAGGCGGGCGCGATGGGACGGGGCCCAATGGCCCAGCAGGGCCAATCCCGCGCCGACGGTTCCGATCACCGATTTGGTGGCCGGAATGGCCCGTTCGGTCCCGGCCCCGACCGGGATCGTCGCATCCGCGCTGTGTTCGACCGCAGATCCGGCCCGGTTCGTGATCGCCAGCACAGCCGCCCCGTTGGCGCGCATCCCGGTGGCACAGGCGACGAGGTCTTCGGACGCGCCGGATTGCGACAGGATCAGCCCGATCGCGTGTTGCATCGACAGGCCCGGATAAATGGAAAACGTCGAGGGCGGCAGGGATGTAACGGGACGCTGCAAGACCTGCATGAATTCATAGGCCAGAATGGTGGCTGCCGCGTCGGATGAGCCACGCGCGACGGTATAGATCGCCCGGATCGCATCGAGGTCTTGCAACTTGGGCGGCAATTGAACCTGCGCCTGAAGCGCGCGGGCAAAAACCGACGGCGCTTGGGCAATTTCGGCGGCCATCAGGGCGCCGGACGGTTTGGGGTCGGTTGGGGGCTTAGGATCGGGCACGAGGCACCAGGGAGGGGCAAATCATCAGGCGGGGTCGGTCTGTTTGGTCGCTTGGGACGTCGGACGCGGGGCGAACCCGCCCGTCATTTGCACGGCTTTGGCCCCGGCGGCATTGCCTGCCATCATGGCGTCCAGCAGCGACGCCCCGCGCAGCCATTTGTGCAGGAAGCCTGCATTGAATGCATCGCCCGCGCCGGTTGTATCGACGGGCTTGACCGGGGTTGTTGCCGCCCGGATCGTGCTGCCCTGATAAACGGCGCGCGCCCCTTTTTCGCCGTCCTTCACGATGGTCAGGGGGGCGAAGGGTTCGGTCACCCCGATCGCGGCCAACCGATTGGCTTCGGCTGCATTCGGCAAAAAGACGTCCACGCCCGCGATCAATTGCGCGATATCCGTCGCCCTTAGGGTTTCGTCCCAAGAACAGTCCAGCGACACGGTCATCTCGGCGGCCCGCGCGACGGTCAGCAGTTCGGGCATTTCAACGAGCGTGGCCAGTTCGCCGATATGCATATGGCCGATGCCCGCAGCCCGCAGCCGCCTTGGGTCCAGCCTTGGGGCGGCGGGCCCGTGGCGGTTGGTGACAAAGGCCCGGTCGCCGCCTGACACAAGGGCGGCGGTCACTTGCGGCGGCTGGTCCTTTGGGGCGCGTTGCGCAAATTCGGTCGACACCCCGGCGGATTCGATCTTGTCCTTGATCGTCTGTTCGAACGGTGGGCCGGGCAAGAAAGCCGCGAGGTAGGATGCACGCCCAAGGGCCGACAGATGCGCGGCGGTGATGCAAGCCCCGCCCCCGGCATGGATGCTGAAGCCTTCGGAATAGATTTCCGTGCCCAATGTGGGTTCGCGGGGCAATCCGGTGAAGATCAGGTCGATGTAAAGCCGACCGACCGACACGATACCGGCAGTGTCGGACCGCGCTGTCATGCGAGGGCCTGTTCGGTCTCGGCGTCGAAAAGATGCAGGTTCTCCTTATGGGCGAACAATCCAACCTTGGCGCCGACGCTTGGGGGCGTGCGTCCGTCCGCCTTGGAAATCACCTCGCCCGAGGGGGTGTCGACGTAAAGCAACGTCTCGTGGCCCAGCGGTTCGGCCAGCGACACGGTGCCCTGCAACAGGCGGGTGTCGCCGTCGGGATGCAGGTCTTCGGGGCGCACGCCGACAAGGACCTTCTTGCCTTCGGGCAAGGCTGCGGGCACCGTCACGGTCTGCCCCCCGGCCAGCACGACCGCGCCGTCCTTGACCTGCCCGGCCAGCATGTTCATCGACGGGGCACCGATGAAGCGGGCCACGAAGGTGTTGGCGGGTTTGTGATACACCTCCTGCGGGGTGCCGACCTGCTGGATATGCCCGTCCTTCATGATGACGATCCGGTCGGCCATGGTCATCGCTTCGACCTGATCGTGGGTCACGAAGACGATGGTGCTGCCGACGCGCTGGTGCAGTTTCTTGATTTCCAGCCGCATCTGGGTGCGCAATTGCGCATCGAGGTTCGACAGCGGTTCGTCGAACAGGAACACCGCCGGATCGCGCACCATCGCCCGCCCGATGGCGACGCGCTGGCGCTGGCCGCCGGACAACTGGCTGGGCTTGCGGTTCAGAAGCGGTGTCATGTCCAGAAGGGCGGCGACCTCTTCGATGCGCTGTTCCTTTTCGGCCTTCGATTTGTTGGAACTGCGCAGGCCGAAGCCGATATTCTTGCGCACGGTCATGTGCGGGTAGATGGCGTAGTTCTGGAACACCATGGCGATGTCGCGGTCTTTGGGTTCCAGATTGTTGACCACCCGCCCGCCGATTTCGATCTCGCCCGAGGTGGTGTCTTCCAGCCCCGCGATCAGGCGCAGCGTCGTGGATTTGCCGCAGCCCGAGGGACCCACGAAGACGACGAACTCGCCGTCTTTCACGTCCAGGCTGATGCCGTGCAGCACCTCGGTCTTGTCGTAGGTTTTTACGAGGTCTCTGATGATCAAGTCGGCCAAGGTCAGGTCTCCACGAGGGCAGAAAAGCTTGCAGTTAGGTCCGCTGCTGCGGCCTTGAAGCGGGCGGCGCGCGCGGCTTCGACGTCCCGCAGCGCGGACAGCTGTGTTGCATAGATGGCAAAGGCGTCTTGCAGGGCCGACGGGGCGGGACCGCCGGGCCGGTCGCGGCGCGCGATGAAGGTTTCGGGCGCGACCGCGTCTTCAAAGGCTGCGCGCGTCAGGGTTGTCTCGCGCCCCGTCTCGGTCGCGAAGGCGCGGCACATGGCGTCGTATCCGGTGCTGAGCGGGGCCGCATCCGCGATGACGGTCTTTGCGGTTTTCGCCGCGATTTCGTGCGCTTGCCGGAAGCTGAGGCCCTCGTCCCGCACCAGCGTGTCGGCCAGTTCGGTGATGGTGATGCAGGCTGCATCCGTGGTCGCCCGCACCCGGTCGGCGCGGATCTGGCAGGCCGGCAACATCGCGGCCAGCAAGCGCAGCACGCGGCTGGCGCTGTCGAAGGCGGCATAGCCGGCTTGCTGCACCTCGCCTTCGCTGTCGTTCATGTCGGTGAAGGGGGTGTTGTGCATGGTGTTGACCACCATGTCGCAGCGCCCGGCGGTGACGCTGGCCAGATGGCGCATGTGTTCGATGGGCACCGGGTTGCGCTTTTGCGGCATGATCGAGCTGATCTGGACCAGCGCGTTGGGCACATAGAGCTGCCCGACTTCGAAGGCCGACCAGAATTGCAGGTCCTGAATGACCCGGCCCAGATGCACGAAGATCAGCTTGATCGCGGAATAAAGCCCCGTGACGTAATCGACCGAGGCGATGCAGCCATAGGAATTCAGAAGCGGGCCCTTGAAGCCCAGAAGCTGTGCCACCCGGTCCCGGTCGATGGGAAAGCCCGAGGTGGTGATCGCCGCCGCGCCCATCGGGCAATGGTCCAGCCCGTCGATGGCCAGTTGCAGGCGCTGCGCATCGCGCAGCAGGCCTTCGACCACCGCA
>CAZIKH010000186.1:0-4630 GCA_964539755.1 uncultured Dinoroseobacter sp.
GCGGTTGGCCGAAAACGGGCGGCAGGCGTCCTTGGACATGACCCGCAGGCCTTCCCAGGCCTTTACCCCGCCAAAACACAGCATCGATTCCGAGCCGCCGGTGATCATCACCGTGGCCATGCCTGAACGGATGAATTGGAACGCCTGCCCCATCGCATGGTTCGACGACGCACAGGCGGTGGCCACGGTAAAGCTGGGCCCCTTCAGGTTGTGTGTCATCGAAATATGGCTGGCGGCGGCGTTGTTCATCAGTTTGGGCACAACGAAGGGATGGACCCGGTTCTTGCCCTCTTCATAGACGGCGCGATAGTTGTCATCCCAAGTCGTGACGCCGCCCCCGGCGGTGCCAAGGATCACGCCCGATTTTGCCGCCAATTCCCCGCTGAAGCTAAGGCCCGATTGCGTTACCGCTTCGCGGGCGGCCAGCAAGGTGAATTGGGTGAAGCGATCATAGAGCACGATCTGCTGGCGGTTGAATTCGACCTCGGGATCATAGTTGCGCACCTGTCCGCCGATCTTGATCGTCAGACGGTCCACATCGCGAAAATCCAGCGGCCCGATTCCGCAGGTCCCGTTGCGAAAGGCCTGAAGGGTTTCGGCAACGTTGGTTCCCAGGGCGTTGATCGTGCCCTGCCCGGTGATCACGACGCGGTGCATGACGTCAGCCGGATTTCTGTTCGGCGATCAGGCCTTCGACCGCCCGAATGATCGCGGCGACGCTGGAGACATCGAAATCGCTGTCCGACGGATCATTGGCGTTGAAGGGGACCTGGATGTCGAAAGCTTCTTCGATCGCGAAAATCGATTCCACCAAGCCCAGGCTTTCGATCCCCAAATCTTCGAGCGTCGCGTCCAGCTTGACGTCCGACGGTTCGAGCACGGCCTGTTCGGCAAGAATGGCGATCACTTGATCCTGGACAGTCTGCGACATCTATCGGCCCCTGTTGATCCGCTTGGCGATCACTTAGTCATTCTGCCCCGGGTTTGAAACCGATTTTTGCAGCTTGGCGACCGTGGCAGCAAGACGCGGCAAGCGGCGGAGCGCCTTGTAGATTTCGACATGGCTGTCCATTTTCATCGCCGGGCTGCCCATCAGCACGCGCCCTGCGGGGGCGTTGGTGAAGATCTTCGTGGCCCCGCCCGCGATCACGTCGTCGCCGACGAAAATATTGTCCGACACCCCGCATTGTCCGCCCAGCACAACCCGGCTGCCAATGCGCGCACTGCCCGCGATACCGACCTGACCGCAGAGCAGCGTATCTTCGCCAACCTGTACATTATGCCCGATATGCACAAGGTTATCGAGTTTCGTGCCCCGCCCGATCACCGTGTCGGCGATGGTGCCCCGGTCGATGGCGCAATTCGCGCCGATCTCGACATCGTCGCCGATCTGGACGCTGCCCAAACTGTGTATCCGTGTCCAAGATTGGGATTTGGCGTCCTTGCGGTCGCCCAAGGTTTCGCGCACCTGTTCGACGCCCGATTTTTCCGGGGTGACAAAGGAAAACCCGTCGCTGCCCAGCACCGCGCCGGCATGCAGGATCACGCGGTCGCCGATTTTGACGCGGGCCCCAATGCGCACCCCTGCCCCGATCAAGGCGTCTTCGCCCAAGACCGCCTCTTCGGCAACGCTGCTGTGGGATCCGATGCGCGCGCGCGCCCCGATCACGACACCCCGCCCGATCACCACAAACGGCCCGATGGCCGCCCCATCGCCAATGCGCGCGCTGGGATCGACCACCGCGCTGGGGTGAATGCCGGGCGCGATCTCGGGGCCGGGATCGAACATGCGGCTTAGCCCGGCCATCGCCACGCGCGGGCGGGCCACAAAAACGGCGGCCTGCAATCCATAGGCCTGCCAATCCGCCCCGTCCCACAGGATTGCGGCACGGGCGCTGCCAGCGCCCAAGCCATCGGCGTATTTTTCCGACATGGCCATGGCCAAGGCCTGTGGTCCCGCGCTGTGGGGTTCCGATGCATGGGTGATGGTCAGATCGCCATCCCCCGCATAGGACGCGCCAAGCGCCGCAGCGATTTCAGAAATGCGAAAGGCCAAAGCGTTCCCTTTCAAGACAGCAAAACGGCGGCCGGAAGAATCCGCGCCGCCGTGTCGGTGTTCCCCGTGGGGCGGGTTTAGCTTTGAAGCGCGCGCAGGGCCACCCCTTCGCGGGCCAAGGCCGACCAGATCGCAGCGTCACGCCCATAAACGTCGTCGCGATATTGCGGATTGCCGCGCGGCGGGGCCCAAGCGGTGCAATAGGTGATGTGCACCGGCACATGTTCGTCGAGATAGACGTAGGTTTCCTGCCCGGTGTCCAAGACGGAATGGAAATAGGTCTTGGGGTCGGCTTCCTGGCGGGCCAGAATCTCGTACCCGAACTCGAACGGTTTGGCCAAGCGCACGCAGCCCGACGAATAGGTGCGCACCTCGCGGTCGAAGAGGTTTTTCGCAGGGCTATCATGCAGATAGATGTTGTACCTGTTCGGCAACATGAACTTCACCAGCCCAAGGGCGTTGCGATTTGACGGCGGCTGCCGCAGATCGAAGGGGAAGTTGCGTTCATTATACTGCGAGAAATTCACCCGCGAGCGGCTGACCTCGCGTCCCCGGGAATCGTAGAGCCGCAGATAGCTGTGCGCATTGGGATTGCGCTGCATGTTCGGCAGGTATTCCTTGGTGGTGATCGACCGCGGCACATACCAGGTCGGGTTGATCACCATATGCTCCATCTCGTCCGAGAATTCGGGGGTGCGTTTGTCGATCCGCGACCGTCCCACGACGGACCGGGTTTCAAAGGTCACCTTGTTGTCGTCGAAAATCTGCACGTGGAAATCGGCGATGTTGACGAAGACATGGCGCTTGCCCAAACCGCCTTCAAAATTGATCCAGCGTTCGCGTTCCAAGCCCACGATCACCGATTTCAGGCGATCCAGCGGTTCGACATTGATCGCGCGCACCGTGGTTGGGCCAGCGGTGCCATCGGGTTCCAGCCCATGGTCGATCTGGAACTGCTGCACGGCGCGTTCCAGCGCGGTGTCGTAGACAGCGGTGGTGCTGCGCCCAAGATAATTCATCCGGATCAAGCGATTGCGCAGCGCAACGACTGCGTTTCCACTGTCGCCGGGGCGCAGCGAATTGCCGGGAACGGTCGGTCCCCAGCCGCCTTCGGCCAAGACCTGTTCCAGTTCCAGCTTCAGCTTCAGCAACCGGGTATAGCGCGGGTCGGTTGGAATCAGGCCCCGGATCACCGCTTCGGGGTTCGGGCCAGCCACGGCGCGCAACAAGGCGACGCGGTCGCGGCGCGGCAGAACCCGCACCAGTCCTTCATCCACCGACAAAAGATCGTCCAGCGCGCCGGTCTGCATGTCGCGTGCATAAGACAGATACAGGCGCGAGGCTTCGACCTCGGCAAAGCCGCGACTGCGGGCACTGTCGACGGCTGAAAACAGCTGCACAAACCCGTCGCGGGTGTATCGGCGGGCGGGCAAACCATGGTCATCGGCCAAATGCAGCGCATTCAGCAAGGCGCTGCGCCGCACCGCGTCCCCCTCGCCCGTCCAGATCGGGGCGTAATCGCCTTCGCGGTAGAACTGCGCCAAGGCTTCGTCGTTCGACGCGGCTTCCGCCACGGCTTGTTTGAACGCGGTCACACCGGCCTGCGCCAGTTTCGGCAGCATCAAGGCCGAGCCCCCGGCCACAGCCATGGTCAACACGTTTCGGCGGTTCGGTGCAAAAGTCATGCGCACTGCTCCTTCACTTGGGACGGCTGTGGGGCGTCAGCCATTTCTTGCCAGTCTTCCAGCTGCATCTTAGCTGTCTATTCACAAATCGGTGTTAGGTCTTGTTCTGTTGCAAAAAAACTGTGGCAACGCGTCGGAAATGCCACGGCGTCGCGGCGGGTCCCATCGATGCGCGGCCTGCGGCCTGCGCAGAATCCCGCCGATATCAGAGGATTGGTAGATGTTCTTGACCACTAAAGGTTCCATTCGCTCACAAATTGTGTCATACATGTGGCATCTGGGGATAACGTGTGATTGAGGTCGCGGATAAGCGGCCCGACAAAGTGGGACAGGCAGATACCATGGGCATTGCCAATGAAGCGCGGATAACGCGGCGCGGGCTCTTGGGTGCTTTTGCGGCGACCGCCGTAACCGCAGCACCGTTTTATGCAAATGCAGCAGGTTTTCTACGCGGGGCTGGGGATGTGCGGATGATCCGCATGTATTCCGGGCGCACCGGGGAACGGCTGAACACGATTTACTGGATCGAAGGCGAATATATCGAAGAAGCCATGCGCGAAGTGAACTACTTCATGCGCGATTGGCGTCGCGATGAAGCCTATGACATGGATCGCCGGAACATCGACATCATGGCGGCGGCGCACCGGATGCTGGACACAACGGAACCCTATCTTCTGTTGTCGGGGTATCGGTCGCCGGCCACGAATGCGATGCTGCGGTCGCGGTCGCGCGGCGTGGCGCGCAATTCGCGGCATATGCAGGGCGAAGCAGCCGATCTTCGGCTGAACAGTCGGTCGGTATCGCAACTGGCACAGGCGGCGGCGGCGTGCCGCGCGGGCGGTGTCGGGCGCTATTCCGGGTCGAATTTCGTGCATATGGATTGCGGGCC
>CAZIKH010000187.1:0-4600 GCA_964539755.1 uncultured Dinoroseobacter sp.
GGGCCGTTTTCTTTGGCCGCTGGGGCGCTAGGCTTCCCCGCACACCGATGGAGGACGACCCATGCCCAAGCATCTGCTACTGACCGCCGCCTTGATCCTGACCCCGGCCATGGCGCTGGCCGTCGGTGGTCTGGATGACACCCCGCCCACGACCACTTCGACCACGACCGAATGCGAAGGCACCCAGGTTTGGGACGAGAAAACGGAAACCTGCGTGGATGCCAAGGAAAGCAGCCTGAACGATGCGGACCGCTATGACGCGGTGCGCGAACTGGCTTATGCGGGGGCGCTGGAGCGGGCGCGGGGGATCCTCGACAGTTTCGACAACCCATCCGACGATGGGCGCCTGACCTATCTGGGATTTGTGACGCGCAAGATGGGCGATCTGGAAGGCGGCATGGCCTATTACCAAGCCGCCTTGGCGCAGAACCCCGACAACCTGCTGGCGCGGTCCTATCTTGGGCAGGCCTATCTGATCCAAGGCGACGCCATGGCGGCGCGCGACCAATTGCGCGAGATCCGCGCACGCGGCGGGCGGGAAACCTGGGCGGCGCGGTCGCTGGAACTGACCCTGCGCGGCGGACCGGCACCGGCCTACTGATCGGGTCTTAACCCCTTGTTAAGGCGGCGCGCCTAGTCTGGCCCGAAACCGGGACGAAGGGTGCGCCGGATGAGTTTGGATCAGGTCAACGCGGGGGCGCTTGGCCCGCCCGATGGCGGGCCGGGGCGCCGCCTGCCTTTGTCGCGTCGGCAAAAGGCGGCTGTCATCGTGCGGCTGCTGCTGGCGCAGAATCTGGACCCGGACCTGTCCTGCCTGACCGAAGCCCAGCAAACCACGATTGCCCGCGATATCGCGTCCATGCGGCGGGTGGACAAAGACACGCTGAGCGCGGTCTTGGGCGAATTCGTCGCGGAAATCGAAGGGATCGCCCTGTCCTTTCCGTCGGACCTGAGCGGGGCCCTGGCGCAGCTGGAAGGGCATATTTCCGACCCGGCAGCGGCAAAGCTGCGCCGCGAATCCGGCCTGTCCTATGCGGGCGATCCCTGGGATCGGCTGTCGGCGCTGGCCCCGGACAAACTGCTGCCGATCCTGCAAACCGAACCCCCGGAAATCGCCTCGATCATCCTGTCGAAGCTGAAAGTCTCGCGGGCGGCGGACCTGCTGAGCCAACTGCCCGGCGCGCGGGCGCGCGAAATCACCTTTGCCATCTCGAAAACCGCGGCCATAGACCCCGAAACGGTGCAGGCCATTGGCGGGGCCTTGCTGGAAACGCTGGACGCCGAACCCTTGGCCGCCTTCCCGGATGGCCCGGTGGCGCGGGTTGGGGCGATCCTGAACACCTCGACCACGCAGATCCGCGATGATGTGCTGGAAGGTCTGGACGCGTCGGATGCCGATTTCGCCCGCGCGGTGCGCAAGGCGATCTTTACCTTTGCCAATATCCCGCAGCGGATCGAAGGGCGGGACGTGCCGCGCATCCTGCGCGATCTGGACGAAGATACGGTGCTGAAGGCGCTGGCGGGGGCGCAGACCGCCTATCCGGCGGCGGCGGACCATATTCTGGCCAACCTGTCCAGCCGCATGGCCGATCAGTTGCGCGACGCGATGCAGGAACAGGGCAGCCCCAGCATGGTCGATGCCGAACGCGCAATGGCCGAGGTGGTGACCCGGATCCGCGACATGGAACGGGCGGGCGAATTGATCCTGATCGCGGATGACGGGTAGGGGGCGAGTGTTTGCGCCGCAGGCCGCCGGACAGGCCCCTGCGGATCACGCCAAAGCGGCGACAATCGCATCCAGCCCATCGGTCAATGCCGCAGGGCCGGGTTGCAGGATCAGGGGCGATTTGATTTCCACAATGCGGCCATCGCGGACCGCTGGAAGCGCGTCCCAGCCGGGGCGCGCGGCGATCTTTTCGGGCCGCACCTTCTTGCCGCACCACGAGGCCAGGATCACCTCGGGGCGCGCGGCAAGGACCTGATCGGCGGTCACGATGCGATCCGTGGCCTTGTCCTTGGCAGCCAGATGGCGAAAGACGTCGCGCCCCCCGGCAAGGCCGACCAAGTCCGACACCCAGCCAATCCCGCTGATCATCGGATCATCCCATTCTTCGACATAGACAAGGGGACGATGGCGCCGTGCTTCGGCCTGCGCGGCCAGATTGGCAAGGCGTGCCTCATATCGGGTGGCGAGATCATCGGCGCGGTCGGCACAGCCGACCATCGCCCCCAGATGCCGGATCATGGCAAGGATGCCCGCGACATCGCGCTGGTTATAGGCCATCACCGCAATTCCGGCGCGCACCAGATCGGCGGCGATATCGGCCTGAAGGTCCGAGAAGGTCAGGACAAGGTCCGGTTCCAGCGCAAGGATCTTGGGCAGATCGGCCGAGGTAAACGCCCCCACGCGCGGCTTTTCCTGCCGCACCCGTTTCGGGCGGACGGCATAGCCGGTGACGCCGACGATGCGGTTTTCGGCCCCCAGCAGATAAAGGGTTTCGACGGTTTCTTCGGTCAGGCAGACGATGCGCTGGGGGGGAAAGCGGCGCATGGGCCTAGCCGACCTTGCGCCGCCCACGGGCCCCTCCGCGCCGGGTGCGGGCGGGCAGGGACAGCGGCAAAGGGGTCAGCGGGCTGCGGGTCGAGGCGACAAGCAGGTCGCAAAACACCGCCACGGCGGGCGATCCACGGCGGAACGGTTCCGCCGCCGTGTAGGCGCGCAGCGCCTCGGTCCGGTAATTGGCCATGGGCGGCAAGCTGCCCAACCATTGCAGATATCCCATTTGACCCATCTGGGTCGCCTTGGTCAGGGGGATCGGACCTATGTCCAGTTGAAAGATCGTGTGTTCCAGCAGCATCGCGCCCTCCGCGCAAGGGGTGGGGCGATCGGCAACGGTGATCTCGGGTGGCGCGTCTGGTCCATCTCGGTCTCTCCGGCCCGAGGCACCCCGCCCGGGTTCAAGGTGACTGCGGCCCGCGCAGCCGCGAACCGGAGATGGCAGGTCTCCTGACTTGCGGGTCTCAGCCTCCCCGAACCTTCCCGGGTCAAACCCAGTGGTGTTCATCGGGGGCGCTCGCCGCTTACAGTTGCGGGGGCAGTCGCGGCCTTGGGTCGAAACCCGCACCGCGTTCCCTTTTCAGCCGACAGAATTCGAGTCGGGCACCATCCCCCAAAGGATGGCACAGCCCGTGCAAAGCGTCCAAGGGAATTCGGCTTACGGCAACCGTGTCGCGGCAAGGATGAAGCCATGCCCGGCGGATTGCACGAAGACGGCGCCCGATTGCGCCCCGGGCGGTGCGATCTGCACCGACAGGTCGCTGCGCCCATCCCAACGCCCCAACGACTGCCAGCCGGTCACGATGTTGGTATAAGTCACCTCGCGCCCCGCGTTTTGCCCGTAGTCGATCTGCACCGTGGTTTCGGGTGTGTAGGTCACCATCAGAACATCAGCGGGGGCGTCGAACGGGGCTTTGGCCTGTCCGACAAGACGCAGGTCATCGCCTTGGCCCTGAATTTCCAAGGACACGCCGGGATCGACTGCGCGATGTTTCTCGATCAGATCGGCCACGGTCATGGGGGTGTAGCCTTCGACCGCGTCCAGCCCGCCGATCACCATCAAAGGTGTGAACAGGCGGCGGCGCTGGGTCAGGGGCACATAGGCCATCTGGCGGTCCACATGGCCGGGCAGGGCGAAGTGGTCCTTCCAGCCCAGATAGTCCCAGTAGTCGACATGCAGCGCCAAGGGCAGCACGGTGTCGCGCTGCGCAAGCTCGGACAACAGTGCATCGACCGGCGGGCAGCGGTCGCAGCCTTGCGAGGTAAAGAGCTCGATCACCACAAGGCGATCAGCTTGGGCCGTTGCGGGCAGAAGGGCTGCCCAGAAACTGAACAGAAGGGCGCAAAGCCGAAAGCGCATCGAACGGTTTCCTACAGTCACGGATCAAGACAACGCGACAGACCTAAGTCACGCGGTCGTCCGAGGCCAATCAAGCCTTTGAGAGTCGCGTGTAACAGTCGCACGTCTGGACCGTCAAAAGATGTATTCCTATATGGGGTATACCTTCGCACACAGACCCGAATGTCCACCCCCGTTTGCCGCATTGGAGGACCAGATGCCGATCACCGTTGGAACCGATACCGCCAAGACCCGCAAGACGCTGACCGTCGGCGATCAATCCTTGGCCTATTATTCGATCCCGGCTGCCAGCGCGGCGGGCCTTGGTCAATTCGACCGCCTGCCCGCAGCCTTGAAGGTGGTGTTGGAAAACATGCTGCGGTTTGAAGACGGGGGGCGCACGGTCAGCGTCGAGGATATCAAGGCGTTTTCCGACTGGGGCAAGTTGGGGGGCAAGAACCCACGCGAAATCGCGTATCGCCCGGCGCGGGTCCTGATGCAGGACTTTACCGGCGTGCCTGCGGTCGTGGACTTGGCGGCCATGCGGGACGGGATCGTGGCGCTGGGGGGCGATCCGGACAAGATCAACCCGCTGAACCCGGTCGATCTGGTGATCGACCATTCGGTGATGATCGACGAATTCGGCAATCCGCGCGCCTTCCAGATGAACGTGGACCGCGAATACGAACGCAACATGGAACGCT
>CAZIKH010000188.1:0-4576 GCA_964539755.1 uncultured Dinoroseobacter sp.
GCGCGGCAGCTGACCTATTTCAGCGCCCGCGAAAAGGACGAAGGGCGGCGCTGCGATCTGGAAGCGGGCATGGCCAAGCTGCTGGGCGCGCGTGTCGCTTGGGCCGCTGCCGACAACGGCTTGCAGATCCATGGCGGCAACGGTTTCGCGCTGGAATACAAGATCAGCCGCATCCTGTGCGATGCCCGCATCCTGAACATCTTCGAAGGGGCGGCTGAAATTCAGGCACAGGTTATCGCGCGACGCCTTCTGGGCTAGCCAAACCCGCGAAACAGCGATTTTACTGACAAGGCTTGGTGCGCCCCGCTTCGGGGCGCGCATTTTCGTTGGACTGCCATGCCCCCAGCCCCGCCCAAAACCCTGCTTGTGACCGGTGCCAATGGCTATATCGGCAAGCATGTCATCCATGCCGCACTTCAGGCCGGGTACCGGGTGCGCGGGTCCTTGCGGGACCTGTCGAAATCGGACGAGGTGCGCAACGCTGTCGGACCCAGCCCCAAACTGACCTTTGTTCAGCTTGGCCTTATGTCCCCCGATGGATGGGACACGGCCTTGGCTGGGGTGGACGCGCTGGTGCACGTGGCCTCGCCCCAAGGCACCAATCCTTTCACCGACCCGGATGCTTTCCTGAAACCTGCCCTTTCAGGCACCCGCATCGCGTTGGAGGCCGCCGCCCGAGCCGGGGTCAAACGGGTGATCGTCACCTCGTCATTGGCCGCGATGATCAAAGCCGATCTGTCTGACGGCAAGACCTATGGCCCCGACGATTGGACCGACCCAACCCTTCCCGGCGTCAGCCCCTATTACAAATCAAAGGTCCTTGCCGAAAAGCTGGCCTTCGAGTTGGCCGACAAGCATGGGCTGGATCTGACCACCATCCTGCCCGGCTTCGTTTGGGGTGCCCCCTTGGACGATCTTGTGCCTTCGACCGTGGACATTATCGACCGCCTGCTACAGGGGCGCGACCCCGCTATGCCGCGTCTCGCGTTTCCATCGGTGCATGTGCGCGACGTGGCTGCGGCGCATATCGCCGCCCTGTCGCAGCCCGACAGCATCGGCAAACGCATTGCCGCCTGCGACCGCACCCTTTGGCTGGCCGATCTGGCCCGCTTGATCCGCGAAGTCGTTCCAGACGCCAAGACCCCGCGCTTCATGGCCCCGTCGATCCTCGTGCGCCTGATGGGGCTGATCGACCCCGTGGTGCGCACGACCGTGCCCGATCTTGGACGGGATGTGCATGTGGATGGGGCCACGATGCGGGATTTGCTGGGGCGGCCTGCCATTCCGCCGGAAGAAGCGGTGCGCGAAACCGCGCTGTTTCTGTCTGGCCTGCGCAGCGGTTGACCCCGTCCCCGTGCGCGCCATCCTTTAGGGCCGTGCGCAACCCCATCCCAAAGGCCAAACATGACCCGTGTTCTTGTCACCGGAGCCAGCGGCTTCATCGCAAAACATATTGTTCTACAATTGCTACAGGCCGGACATACGGTGATCGGCTCGGTCCGCAGTCCCAAACGACAGGTCGAAATCCGCCAAGCCGTGGCCCCGCACATGCCGGACACGGATTGGCAGAACCGTTTGCTGTTCGTCACGCTGGACTTGGGGGCCGAGGACGGCTGGACCAACGCGATGAAGGGTGTGGACGTTCTGATGCACACCGCCTCGCCCTTCCCCCTGGCCCAGCCTGAGAACGAGGACGATCTGATCCGCCCCGCCGTCGATGGCACCTTGCGCGCCCTGCGGGCGGCGCAGGCCAATGGAATTGACCGGGTCATCCTGACGTCGTCCGCCGTGGCCGTCATGCAGGGCAACCTGCCCCCCGGTCAGACAACCTACGACGAAACCAACTGGTCCCAATTGGATCACCCGACGCTGAACCCCTATGGGCGGTCCAAGACATTGGCCGAACGCGCGGCATGGGACTTCGTGCGCGACGAGGCCCCGCAGATCAACCTGACCACGATCAACCCGGTTCTGGTGCTGGGTCCGCCCTTGGACGACAAGTTCGGCACGTCGGTCAGCATCATCGAACGGGTTCTGAAAGCCAAGGATCCCGCCCTGCCCCGATTTGGCCTGCCCATCGTCGATGTCCGGGATGTGGCGGCGATGCATGTCAAGGCGCTGGAAATGCCCGAGGAAACGCGCGGCATGCGCTTCTTGGCGACCAATGGCTTCCTGTGGTTCACCGACCTTGCCCAGACGCTGAAGGCCGCCTATCCCGACCGCAAGATCGTCACCCGGCAAGCGCCGGACTGGTTGATCAAACTCTTGGCCCGGTTTGACAAGGAAATCCGCACCGTCGTGCCCCAATTGGGGATCGCACCGCAGGTTTCCAACGCCCGCGCGCGGCAGATCATGGGCATCGATTTCATCCCGCCGAAAGACGCGGTGCGTGCTGCGGCGGATGTCCTGATCCGGCAAGGGGTGTGACCCGACCGGGTCCGCCCAGCCCCGTGCGGCCCCAAGCCCGCTTGACGCCCTATCATCCGCGACGGATGACAGGCCAAACAACCAAAGGACCTGCCCCATGTCCCCGCGCCCCAAACACCGTTTGATCTTGATTGCCGCCCTTGTGCTGGGGGTCGGTCTGATGGCCGCGGCCACCCTTCGGGGCCCGGCGCTGGCCCAGATGATGCATGGCGGCATGCACGGCCATGGGCACGGGGCGGATGGCACAGGACATGACATGGTGAACATGCCGGGCCTGCGCGGATTGGACGCCACGGACCAAGAAAGCGAAGAGCTTGCGGTGATGTTCCAGAATTTCCGCAGCCTGTCCCGGACAGTCGAGTTGCTGCCCAACGGCATTCGGACCGTCACCGTCTCGGACGACCCCGAGGTGATGGCCGTGCTGGCCAGCCACGTCATCGGCATGATCGACCGTGTGGACGAAGGGCGCGATCCGCAGGTCTTCATCCAAAGCCCGACCTTGGACATCCTGTTCGAACGCCGCGCCAGCATCACGACCTTGATCGATTGGATGCCCGATGGCGGCATATTGGTCGAACAAACCTCGACCGATCCAGAAGTGGTCGCCGCGCTTCAAACCCATGCAGGGGAAGTGACCGACATGGTGGATCGCGGGATGCAGGCGGTGCACGAAGCGATGATGCGACGCGCCGGCAACTGATCGGGCGCGGATTGCGAACAGCGCCCTTGTCTGCTTAGTCTGAAGACGGCGCAGGGACGAAAGACGATGAAACTGATCCGAAACGCCTATTGGGTGATTGAAAAGGGGGCCAATGTCTTTGGCTTCTTTACGGGCGTTGTGTCGATCATCGTGTGGATCTGGGCGCTGGTTTACCCGGGCCAAGCCATTTCGGTGCTGGAATCCTATCAGGCGCGGTTCACAGCGGTTGAGGAGAGCGTTGCCCGCATTGAAGACAACACCGAAACCCTGATCGAAGAAACCGACCGGATCGGGGACAACACAGACCTGTTGGTCGCAGCCTTGCCGCGCGGTGTGCGCCTGACCGAGGTTTATCATGTCCAGGACTGTCCCAACGCGCGCGGCAATCCCGCCAAGGCCAGTCTGTCTTTGGAAAACGCCGACGCGACGCCCGTTGCGCAAGCCACTTTGGTGGCCCTGAATGCGGATGGTACCGAAATGCTGCGCGAAGAAGGTCTTTTCCTGAATGCCGAGGGCTTTGCCCAGTTCGACATTCCGGGAACCGCGCGCCCCGACCGTATCTGCCTGACCACGGGCGAAGGGGACGACCTGCAAGCAGCGGAGTATTCGATCGTGACTTGGCGCAAAACGATCGACAATTGTGCCGAGAACCCGAATTTCGGCTTTCTGTGGCACGAAGCGGGCTTTGTGGCCGTGCCACCCGAAGACATGACCTTGTGCCGCTGACCCAGCGTGACCTCTGGGCGGCATAGCCCTTTCCATCCACACCCAAAACGTGTATGCGCCGCTCATCTGAGACGTAACGCTTTGACCCCGGCGTTGTGCAAAGGACAGGGGTCGGCGGCAATGGGGCCGCCATTTTCAATGGGAGACCCGGGACCGCCCGGGCGCGCTCCCAGACAGGAAACGATAGATGTTCAACACTGTGAAGAAGACGATGGAGTGGGGCGAAGAAACCCTCACTCTGGAAACGGGCAAGATTGCCCGCCAAGCGGACGGCTGCGTGATCGCCACCTATGGCGAAACCTCCGTCATGGCCGCCGTGACCTACGCGCGGGCCCAGAAGCCGGGGCAGGATTTCTTCCCCCTGACCGTGCACTACAACGAGAAATACTATGCCGCCGGCAAGATCCCCGGTGGCTTCTTCAAGCGCGAAGCGCGTCCGACCGAAAAAGAAACGCTGACCTCGCGCCTGATCGACCGTCCGATCCGTCCGCTGTTTGTCGATGGCTTCAAGAACGAAGTTCTGGTGATCTGCACCGTGCTGAGCCACGATCTGGACAACGACCCCGACATCGTTGCGATGATCGCCGCTTCGGCCGCGCTGACGATTTCGGGCGTGCCTTTCATGGGCCCGATCGCCGCCGCGCGTGTCGGCTTCGAGGATGGCGAATACGTCCTGAACCCGACCGTCGATGACATGCACGAGTTGCGCAACAACCCCGACCA
>CAZIKH010000189.1:0-4572 GCA_964539755.1 uncultured Dinoroseobacter sp.
TCGATATAGCCTTCGCGGTCCGCCCACATACCGCCCAGAAGGCCGTCGGTGGACATGATCGGGCAGCGCTTCTGCGCTTCTTCGGGGGTGACCAATTCGCAATCGTCGATGCCGATGGACTGGAACACGCGATAGGCCGATTGCAGCCATTCCCAGCGTTCGGGCGTGCCCGCCATGGTCAGACCGCCGGTCATGTGCAGGCCGATATCCTGACCCGATTCTTCCTGAATTTCGGACAGCAGGTCGATGGTATAGGCTTGCAGCGCGGCCATGTTCGGATCGGCGTTCAGCGCATGAATGCCGCCTGCCGCATGCCAGCTTGAGCCAGCGGTCAGCACCGAGCGTTCCAGCAGACACACATCGGTCCAGCCGAACTTGGCAAGGTGATACAGGACCGAGGTGCCAACGACGCCGCCCCCGATGACGACAACCCTATACTGAGACTTCATGCGACCTTCTCCCCGACAGGTATGCGCTGTGATTTGGGGACGCTAGCGCGGCTTTTTCGATCCGTCTAGACACTTGTGTCCAGAAGGGGTCTGTCACAGCGAAAGGGTCTGCGCCTCGGCTTCGAAAATCGTGGTGAAACGGTCCATGACAGCGCGCAGGCGCTGATAGGGGGGGAAGAACGCGGTCAGCCAGATCTCGGGCGCGTCCCAGCCCGACAGCACCGGGACCAAGGCCCCGCTGTCCAGGGCGTCGGCCACGATGAAGCGCGGCAACAGCGCGATGCCTTGGCCCTGCACGGCCAGTTGGGCGATCAGATCGCCGTTGTTGCATTGGAAGGCCGGTGACAGGCGCACGGGCCGCATGACGCCATCGGCGCGGCCCAATTGCCAGATCGGCCCCTCGGCCAGATTGGAATAGCCAAGGGTGCGGTGCCGTCCAAGGTCGCCGGGGGTTTCGAGGCTGGGGGCCTGTGCCAAATAGCCGGGCGCGGCCACCAGCACGCGGGGCACGGGACGGATCTTGCGCCAGATGGTCGATTTGTCGGTCGGGGCGGACGAGATGCGCAGCGCCATATCGTAGTCTTCCGCGATAATGTCGACGAAGCGGTCGGTCAGCGTGACCTGCAATTCGACCTCGGGATGGTGCTGGCCCATCTGCGCGATGGTCGGGGCCAGAAAGCGGGTGCCAAAGGACAGCGGGCAGCTAAGGCGCAATGTGCCTTGCAGGCTGGTTTGCACCGCGCGGGCGTCGCGGTCGGCTTCGGCCAGCGTGTCCAGCAACGGGCGCACCCGGTCCAGATAGGTTTGGCCAGCTTGGGTCAGGGCGACCTTGCGGGTCGTGCGCACCAGCAATTGCGTGCCCAGCCGCGCCTCAAGGTCGGCGACATGGCGCGTGATGGCCGAGGCGGATGCGTTCAACCGCCGGGCCGCGCCTGAAAAGCTTTGCGCTTCGGCGACGGCGCGAAAGGCTTCGATCCGTTCCAGATGCCCGGGCATAAGTATTCCAATTTTCGCAATAATCTTTTGTCAATTTCCACGGTTCTCGAAAGGAACGCAATCCTTATCTTCAGGCTTAGCAATTCATGGCGATCCCGCCGAAGGAGGACACCCCCATGCTGAACCAGATCAAAGGCCTGCATCACATGACATCGCTGGCCGCCGATGCCCGCGAGAACAACGCGTTTTTCACCCAAGTGCTGGGCCTGCGCCGGGTCAAGAAGACGGTGAATTTCGACGCGCCGGACGTCTATCACCTGTATTACGGCGACGAGGTCGGCACGCCCGGCAGCGTCATGACCTATTTTCCCTTTCCGCATATGACGCGCGGCAAGCACGGCACCGGCGAGATCGGCGAAACCGTGTTCTCGGTGCCCCAAGGCAGCCTGGATTATTGGGCGGATCGTTTGGCGACGTTCCAAGTTGATGACCTCGCCCGCGAGGAGGTCTTTGGCGAAGCCCGCCTGCGCTTCAAGAACCCCGATGGGGAAGGCTTTGCCTTGGCCGAAATCGCCGACGATGCCCGCACCCCTTGGACAGGCAATGGCGTGACCGCCGATCATGCCATTCGCGGCTTCCATTCGGCGGGGATGCGGTTGCGCGACACCGGGGCGATGGCCGAACTGCTGGGCTTCATGGGCTATCAGAAGGTCGATCAGAAGGACAATGTCACCCGCTATGCCGTCGAAGATGGCACCGGGGCAAACACGATCGACCTGCACAACCTGCCCGCCGCCCCGGCCGCACAGCAAGGCGCAGGATCGGTCCATCACATCGCCTTTGCCGTCGAAGACCGCGCCGCCCAGCTGGAGGTGCGCAAGGCCCTGATGGACACGGGCTATCAGGTCACGCCCGTCATTGACCGCGACTATTTCTGGGCGATCTATTTCCGCACCCCCGGCGGGGTGTTGTTCGAGGTGGCCACGAACGAGCCGGGCTTTGACCGGGATGAAGACACCGCCCATCTGGGCGAGGCGCTGAAACTGCCGACACAGCACGAACATCTGCGCGCCGCGCTGGAAAAGCGCCTGCAACCGTTGGAGGCGTAAGTGTCCTATCGGTATCTGGAAACCAAGGGTCAGGGGGACGCCCCCCTGATCTTTACCTTTCACGGCACGGGCGGGCGCGCGGCGCAGTTTCACGATCTGGCCAGCCAATTGGTGCCCGGGGCCCATGTCATCAGCCCCGAAGGGGATGTGCTGGAAGGGTCCATGCAACGCTTCTTCCGGCGCACCGGGGAAGGCGTCTATGACATGGACGATCTGGCGCGCCGGACCGAGGCGATGGCAGGGTTCATCGCAGACCACAGCGCCCGGGTGGGGGCCAAGCGTGTGCTGGGGCTGGGCTATTCGAACGGGGCCAATATCCTTGCGGCGGTTTTGTTGGCGGGCGACAGCCCGGTCACCGACGCGGTGCTGATGCACCCGCTGATCCCGTGGACCCCGGCGCCCAATCCCGCGCTGGCGGGCAAGCGCATCCTGATCACGGCGGGCGCGCGCGACCCGATCTGCCCCGCGCCGTTGACCCGTGCCTTGGGGTCTTATCTGACCGGGCAGGGCGCCGATCTGACGACCGACTGGCATCCCGGCGGGCATGAAATCGCCCGCAGCGAATTGGCGGCCATTGCCGGGTTTCTGGCCAGCCCCGCCCCGGCGGTTTGACAGCGCCGGGGGGCGGGGTAGGGTGCGCGGACCCAAACGGAAGGTCGCCCCATGTCCCACCCCCCTTTGCGTGTCGGTTTTCTTGGCACGGGCCATATCGCCGCCCCGATGGCGCGCTTGATCGCGCGGCAAGGGCATCCCGTGACGGTGTCCGAACGCAGCCGCGCGGTGTCGTCGGACTTGGCCGCGGCGGGGCTGGGCATCGCGGTGGCCGACAATCAGGCGGTGCTGGATGCCAGCGATGTGGTTTTCATCTGCCTGCGCCCGGGTGTCTGGGCCGAGGCGGTCGCGGGCCTGACTTGGCGCGCCGATCACCAGATCGTTTCGGTCATGGCGGGGGTCGGTTTGGCCGAGATCGCGGCGGCTTGCGCGCCTGTGCGCCATATCTCGGCCACGCTGCCCCTGGAGTTTCTGGAAAGCGGCGGTTGTCCTTTGCCCGTCGTGGGGCCGCCCGAGCCGCTGCGCAGCTTGCTGGGCACCCGCAACCCGGTTCTGCCCGTCGCCAGTGAAGACCATATGCAAAGCTATTTCGCGGCCTCTGCCCTGATGTCGGGCGCGCTGGGCCTGCTGCACGAGACCGCCGATTGGTTGGGACAGGCGGTGGATGATCCCGACGCCGGCGAAGCCTATGTGGCAAACCTGATCGCGGGCTATCTGGGCGCGCTGAACAAGGATCGCGCGGGCGAATTGGCGGCACACCGCGACAAGCTGGCCAGCCCCAACACGTTGAACCGCCAGATGATCGCGGGGCTGACCGAGGCGGGCACCTTTGCCGCGCTGCCGCCGCTTCTGGACCGCATTCGCGCGTCGATGGACAAGGGCTAAGCCTATTCGATCACCCGCGCGGTCACGGCACTGTCATCGGTCACCGCTGCGCTGGGATACAGCACCACGGTCTCGCCTTCGACAAGACCGTTCAGCACTTGGGTCGCCACGCCGTCGCTGCGGCCGATCTCGACCGGGGTCAGGCGCGCGCGTCCGTCCAGCACGCGAAACACCGCCCAGCCGTCCCCATCCCGGAAGAGGGCTGCCGCCGGGACTGTCAGCGCGGCGGGGTCTTCCCAGATCACCACACGGGCCTCGACCCGAAAGCCATGCCCCAGCCCGGCGCGGTCTTCGGGCGGGCTGTTCAGCGCGACAACGACCGTGACCCGCTGTTCTTCCACACCGAGGGCGGAAAACTTGGTCACGCCGAAGGGATCGACCCGCAGGACCGTGCCCGCCAATGTGCCGGGACCGCCCCAGTCTTCGATCAGGACCCGGTCGCCGGGGGCGACCTGCACCGCGTCCGAGGAGATCAGTTCGACCACGACCTCCAGATCGCCGGCAACATCGCCGATTTCCATGATCGGCGCGCCTGCGGGCAGGGTGGTTTCGGATTGCTGGATCACGCGCAGCACCCGGCCATCGGCGGGCGCATAAAGCGGGATATCGTCCGACCCGGTGCCGACCGCATCGGCCAGCCC
>CAZIKH010000190.1:0-4515 GCA_964539755.1 uncultured Dinoroseobacter sp.
CGGGCGACGGACGCAGCCGAGGTTGGCGCGATGATCCGGCCTTGGCCCAAGCTGTAGTTGCCCGCACCCACCGTGACACATTCCGCCGTGCCACTGGTAATGCTGGGATCGGACCAGAAGGACAGGCGGGTGATGGTCAGCCCATCTTCGACCACGGCGCTCTCGACGATGCCCAGACGGGACCCATCGAGGCCAAAGACCGCCAAACCGTCATAGGCTTGGGTGTTGCCAGCCACACCACAGGATCCGCTGCCGCCTCCGAACAGGCCGCCAAACAGACCGCCCCGCCGTGAAGCTGTGCTGTCCACTGGATCGCTGTCGTCTGTGACGCGCGTGGTGGGCGTGGTTGGGGTTGTGGGCGTCGTCGGCGTGGTTGGCGTCCCGGGATCCGTGGGCGTGCCCGGATCGGTCGGCGTGCCGGGATCCGAAGGGGTGAGGGGGGTGGTCACATCCACCCCCAGCAATCCGCCGGAGCCGCCGACATCGACGCTTGCGCCAAGCCCGTTCTCGCCGCCGATGGTTGCATCGACGTTGGCCAATTGGCCGCCGCCGCCGACATTGACGTCCGCGTTGACGCCTTGGTCGCCCAAGACCGACGCGTCGGCATCGACCAGACCACCGCTGCCGCCGACATTCGCGTCCACCTCGGCTACGCCGGGCAGATCGACAGACACGCTCAGACCGTCCCCACCGCCGATAGACACGATGCCCAGATCAAGGCCTTGCGCATCGGCTGGCCCAAAGACCGCGACGCTGACCAGCGTGGTGCAGGTCAGAAGGGCCATCAGTTTGCGCGAGCGAACGCGCACGGCCTTTTGGTGAAGATCCAGACCCGAATTGCCGGAGGCAGGACCCGTTTCCATTTGACTTGGCAGCATTTCATTATCCCCTTTTTTGATGTCCTTGGGCCCCTTCAAGCCGATCTCGAAGGTGCCCGCGGGATGGTGTGCGTGGACTTGCGCGGACCCTTTTTCCTCGTGGGTTCCGCGCCGCCACGACACCCGCTTGCGCTGGGGCGTTGGCCTGCATCCATCGTAAAAAGGTCGTATTCATACCAAAGTTGGATGGCTCAATTCGCGCGTCCGGGTATGCCTGCACAGGTTGCAAGGGACGCTGCGTGTCCGACCATCGTGCTAAGGCCGCGCCCGGATGCCATGGTTTCGGACCAAAAGAAAAACGGTCGCTTGCAGAGGCAGGAACGAACAGGAGTTGGCCGTGAAACATGCGAAACGGCGCATATGGAGCGCCGCAGGAATGAAGGACCGGACGTTCCGCGCGAAGGGGGCGGCGCTGCGTGGCACGCCTTTGGCGTGGGGGCGGGCTTTTGCCCTGGCCGTCCTGTTGTCGGCTGCGCTGGCGCCCCCGGCGCTTGCGGGGTGGCAGGGCACGCCTCGTTCGGGCGGCGCGGTCGAGATTGTCATGCAATCCCCAACGACACTTGGCGCGCAACCGGTGCAGTTCATCGAACAGGACATGCCCGAGTTTCGGTATCTGAATGTCATCGATTCCCTGGAACGAAACGGCTATCGGATCCTGCTGGTCGAAAAGACTTGGCTGAACCGCATGTTGATCCGGGCGCAGAGCCGTCGGCATCTGCGCGAAGTGGTGGTCAGCCGTTCGAACGGCGAAGTCCTGCGCGATGTTATTCTGGAATCCTACGGACCGGCCACGGGCGAACAGCCCTTGCCCTTCCCCTATGAGCCCGGCCAATGACACCGCTGCGGCTGGTCCAAGGAATTGGGGGATGGCCCCGGCATATGGGGCGACGGGTCAGGTCGGGCCTGAAATTCACCCTGCTCGGTCTGGTCGTTGCCATTCAGTTGGCAAGTTCATCCTTCTTTGTCTTCAAGCTGCTGTCGGATCTGTTCCTGTGGCAAGCCCCGATCATTCCATGGGAAATCGTTGAGCTGCTCGAAATCCTCGCCAGTGTTGGCATGCTGATGGGGTTGGCCTTTTCGATCATGATCGTGCGCCAAGCCATTCACCGCGAGAAACGGGTGAACAACCAGTTGGAAATCGCGTCGGGCCAGTTGCAGGAACATGTCGAACGACAGTTCCGGGACTGGGGTTTTACGCCGACCGAACGGGCGGTGGCCTTGCTGATCGTCAAGGGTTTCAGCAATCCGGAAATCGCAGCGATGCGCGGGACGACGGAATCCACCGTAAAGTCCCAAGTCACGGCGATCTTCCGTAAATCGGGATTGGGCAGTCGGCAACAGTTCCTGACCAGCTTCGTCGAAGATCTGATCGCCATTATCCCCATGGAACCCCAAGACGGCTGACCCGGACGTCGGCCCAAGGTCGGGCAGGCGTCCAACCAAGGTCGGATAGTCTGGGGCGCGCATCCGCTTCAAACTTGGCAGATGAACCATCCTGCCGATATCGAGGACGCCCCGCCACCCGTTCGCACTGCGCGCTGGCCCGTTGAGAGCTTGCTGTTTGCTGGCTTGAACCTGGTTGGCTTATCGGCGAATTCTGTCGTGATCCTTTGCGGTTTTGCGATCTTTTTCCCGGGCTCGGGTGTCGGACAGACGGTGTCCGGCCTATTGGGTGGCATCGGATTGGCCCCATTGGTGTTCTGCCTGTCAGCGGCGCTGGGGGTCGTCTGTTTGCGCGGTACACGGGTGTCGCGGCAGGCAGGCGCGCTTTTCACCTTACATGTGTATTCCGCATTGATCCTTGCCAAGGCGTTTGGGTTGTTTGCGTGGATGGCCACGATGGGCTTGCTGGTCTTGATCGTGGATGCGGGGCTTGCATTGTCGGGGGCGCGCCTTGATTTCGCGGTGATCGTGCCGGCCTTGTGCGTGCCGATTGTCTGCTGGTTCGGCTACCGATGGGCCGCGACCGAACCCTAGCAGGACCCGTCCAGCCCCATTGAAGCCATATTTCCCATGTACCTTTCCCTCGCCCTGGATCGTGCGGCTTTTCCCAACGGCCGCCTTACAAGCGAAACTGAGGAAAGGACATCATCGGTATGGGACACCAGAAACGAAACTTCGTCTCGGCGCTTGCAGTGGCAGCGTCCTTGCAGCTGGCCTTTGCATCGGGGGCCAGCGCACTTGACATCAGCATCGGCGGCGTTAGCGCTTCGGTCGATCTTGGCGGGGGCGGCGTGGACGCATCAGTTGATGTGGGCGGCGCGGCCAATGTCGATGCCAGCGTCGGCGGTGGCGGTGTCGAGGCCAGCGCCAGTGTCGGCGACACCGCCAGTGTCAGCGCCAGCGTCGGGGGGGGCGGTGTCGGCGCGTCGGTTGGCGTCGGCTCTGGCACCAGTGTCGATGTCGGCTTGGGCAGTGGTGGGTTGAATGCCGGGATTTCGACCGGGACCCCCAGTGGGGGAACCCCCGGGGCAGGCCAAGGGGCCACAACCGGGGCTGTGGGCGTCACCACGTTGGCCCAAGCGAGGGCATCCGACATTCGCGCCGCTCAGCGGGTGCGGTGCCGCAACAATGGCAACAGCCAGGTCATGAACGGCTATGTCGTGCGCGACCCCGGCGGCATCGTGATGGGCGTCATCCATGATGCTTGGGTCGATACAAATCTGAATGTCAGCCGTGTGCGGTTTGCCACCACGCGCAATCTTGGCCAAAGCCGCTGCATTACCGTGTCGACGACGGGATCATGGTCGTCGCCCGGTAGCATCACGGTGCCATATCGCGCCGAAGATATTGCCATGCTGGTGCGTTGAATCTGACGGTCCCCCCAGTTCTTGTGGGACGCTGGGGGGACCGGTGCTACCGACGCTGGGGATAAGAGCGCTTCTCCGGTCGCACTTGTTGTTTGCCAACATGGCAAATCACTCGTGTCGTGCCGCAGGGGCAGGTGTCAGACCGGCAGCTGGGTCGGGGGTCAGGCGTGCAACACAGGGGCCCGCGCACGCCCCAAGGCCACGTCGATCGCATCGCACAGGCTGGTGCGCGTCGCGGGCAATCGCATCGAGCAGTCTGCAATCGTCTCGCGTTCGGCCCCGAAGTCATGCCGCGCAAAGAAATGCGACAGGATCAGAACCGGGATTTCCGGTCGGACCTGTCGCAAGAAGCTAAGCAGGGCAACAGCCTCCTCCACGTCTTCGAAGAGGTCGATGTCGATAATCGCCAAGACATCGGACTTGCGTTCCGCGACCAAGGCGTAAATGCCCATTTCGGGGTCTGAATAGGACCGGGTTGCTGCGGCTTTCCCCCCAAGCCAATAAACAAGCGATTCAATCGCGCTTTGGCTGTTGTGGATTGTGACCACGTCATATTGGGCCAAGCGCGCCTCGAGCCCAGCCGTCATCCGGTCTTGCCGGGCGTCGAGCGACGTCACGGTGCGGGCAGGCGGGAATGCGCGCGCCCCCCATGGGGCGGTGCGGTCAAAAATGTCCGGGCGGCGGAACACGCGCTGAACGTGCTGGAAGCTATCGACAAGTGCCATCGAACGAAGTCTCCTTGACTGGGCGCTGTACGACCGATCCCAAGCCCCCTAAGGCGTCGGCCCGACCAGCGGTTTCTGGAGGTAGAATTGCGGCAGCGCGCG
>CAZIKH010000191.1:0-4477 GCA_964539755.1 uncultured Dinoroseobacter sp.
CGGGCGGCGCGATCTGGACGGCGGAACGGGCGCATAACCTGTTCAAGCAGATCATCGCCGAATTCGAACCCCCCGCCTTGGATATTGCGGTGCGCGATGAGCTGGCGGATTTTGTGGCACGGCGCAAAGCCGAAGGCGGCGCGCCCACAGATTTCTAGCTGCGTCTTTCCGTTTCGTTAAGGATTTCCGCCTATTTCCGGTCGCCAGACAGAAGGCGGGACATCCGGATGCATGGATTGGTGAACCGGTCGCTGCAAAGCTTTGTATGCGACACCTATGGCCCCCAGACCTGGGACCAAGTGGTGCGGCAGGCCCAGCTGCCCGTTTCGGATTTCGATTCTCTGGCCCAGTATGAAGATGCCGTCACGGCCCGCGCGATCGCCGCAGCCAGCGCCGTGCTGAACAAACCGCGCAGCGCGATGCTGGAAGACCTTGGAACCTATCTGGTGGCGCATCCAAGGCGCGAAGCGGTGCGCCGTCTTCTGCGGTTCTCGGGCGATACCTTCGTGGCGTTCCTGATGGGTTTGGAAGACCTGCCCGACCGGGTGCGCCTTGCCTTGCCCGACCTCGATCTGCCGGACTTGTCCTTGAAACAGCATGGGTCTGCGGCGTTCACCTTGACGGTGCGGGCCGCGCAGGACGGGGCCGGGCATGTCGTGGCGGGCCTGCTGCGCGCCATGGCCGATGACTATGGCGCCCTGGTGATGATGGAGGTGGATCCGATTGGCCCGGGCACCGATGCGCTGCATTTGACGGTGCATGACCTGCGCTTTGCCCGGGGGCGGCGGTTCGATCTGGCGCAGGCGGCGGTCTGATGCGGGGCGGGACGTCGCAAGGTGACATGACCGGTCTGGGTCTGCCCTTGGCCGCCTTGGATCGCCTGATGCCCTTTCATCTGTGGCTTGGCGATGACGGGCGCATCCGACATGTCGGCCCGACCTTGGCCAAGTTATGGCCGGGGCCGGACGCGGTGGCGGGCATGACCCTGTTTGACCTTTTCGCGGTGCGCCGACCCGCGCAGCTGACGCCCATGGGGGGGCTGTCGCAATTTGACGGCGCGTCGTTGAAGCTGGTTCCCAAAGCCCATCCCGATCTGGCCTTCTTCGGCACAGTTTCGGCCCTGACAGGATCGGCAGGGGTCTTGGTGAACCTGTCGCCGGGGGTGACCCTGCGCAAGCTGATCCAACGCTTCCATCTGACATTGTCGGATTTTGCAGCGACCGACCTGACCGCCGAAATGCTGTTTCTGATCGAAGCCAACACCGCCGCGGTCGCGGAATCGCGCCGCCTGAACGCCTGTCTGGAAGGGGCCAAGAAGCTGGCAGAAGAAGAAGCGTTGACCGATACGCTGACCGGGTTGCGCAACCGCCGCGCCATGGACCAAGCCCTGCGCCGCGAAGCCGATCACCCCGCGCCGGATGGCTTTGGTGTGATGCATGTCGATCTGGATTTCTTCAAATCGGTCAACGACACGCTGGGTCATGCCGCTGGCGATCATGTCCTGACCGAAGCGGCCCGCATCCTGCGCGAAGAAACGCGGCGCGACGATCTGGTCGCGCGGGTGGGGGGCGACGAATTCGTGGTGCTGCTGCGCGATTGCTCGGATCTGGATCGGCTGGAAGCGGTCGCCGCCCGCATCATCGCCCGGCTGGAAGAACCGATCGCCTATGGCGGCGAGAAGTGCCGCATCTCGGCCAGTATCGGGGTCACCTTGTCCAGCCAGTATGACGAGTTGTTGCCCGACCGCCTGTTATCGGACGCCGACGCCGCGACCTATGCCGCCAAGAAGGCCGGGCGGGGCAAGGTGGCAGTCCATGCGCCCCCTTGCGCCGTGGCGGCCACGGGCTAGCGCTTGCCCGCGATACGGTCCCGCATTAACCGAGGTCGGACCAGAGAAATCCGTCGCTGTGGAAGAAGGCCTGTTCGTCCCAGTCCGATCCCGGCCCCGGACCGACGGGCGACCCTAGGGGTGCGGCGGACAGCGCGTCCCCCAACCATCCAACAGCGGATGCCGACCCTGCATCGGGCCAGATCGCATCGGGGTCTTCCATGCGGCGCACGTCTTCGAACGCGACGCGGACCTGCGACTGGTCCAGAAACGGGTCGCGTTCCAGAAAACTGCGATACGCCCCGAACTTGAAGAAAACATGCCCGGTCGAGGTGTTGGGCCCATGGTCCAGCATGGCAAGGTGATAGTCCGCTTCGCCTTCGGGGCGCAGGTAAATCCGCGTCATCCCGTCGGTCTGGGACCAATCCGCGCCGACCAGAACATCCAGCCAGCGCCCTTTGGCCGCTTGGCCGTCAAATCCGCCATCGACCAGCACATGCGCGCGTTTCCCGACCGAGGTTTCGAACTGCGCGACCAGATCGCCTTCGGCGGTCAGGTTGACCATCAGGGCGGGTTGCGTCGCCGCGCCATCCGCGCCGTCCCGTTGGTGAAACTGCGCCAGATGCAGCTTTGCGCCACCGCTGGGATTGTCCGTCACCGGGTCGATATACATCCGCCAAGCATACCATTGGGTCGCATCGTCGGTGTTGTGGTCATCGCTCGCGGCCGTTTCGGCCCATTCGGCGCGCTGATACAGCTTGGCCCCCTGCATCTGGACCGGGTCCGCGCCGTCGAGGGCAAAGATCAGGCGATCCCCCTGCGCCACCGGGGCCAAATCGGCATCCGACAGATCGGGCCGGAACACAAAGTCCGGCGCCTCTGCAGGCAGGTCCAAAATGACCACGTCGTCCGACATTCAGGCTCCCAATCGGGGCTTGGGGTTTCATTCGGACTGCTCGATTTGCTTTGTTGTTCCCTTGGGTATGGCGGAAAAATGGCGGAATGCCAAGGATTTGCCACAATTGGCCGGGATTTGGCGGGCTTCGGCGGACAATCGGGCCGCAGCGCAAGGGTTGTCTCGCCCTGCGCGACGTTCAGAGGTCCAGCCACAAGGTGACGGGGCCGTCATTCACAAGGCTGACCTGCATATCCGCCCCGAATTCGCCCGTTGCAACCGGGATGCCAAGGTCGCGGAACGCCTGACAGGTCGCCAGATACAGCGCCTTGCCCCGATCCGGCGCGGCGGCGGTCGAAAACCCCGGACGGTTCCCGCGCGAGGTGTCCCCGGCCAGCGTGAACTGGCTGACCACCAGCGCGGCCCCGCCGGTGTCGATCAGGGATCGGTTCATCTTGCCCGCGTCGTCCTTGAAGATCCGCAGCTTGGCGATCTTGGCGGCCATGGCCGGGGCGCGGTCGTCGGCGTCGTCCTGCATCGCGCAGACCAGCACCAGCAGGCCCGGCCCGATCTGACCGATCACCGCGCCGTCCACGGTCACCCGCGCCTCGGTCACGCGCTGAACAAGCGCCCTCATAGCTCGTGCGCCCAAGGCGGGTTCGCGCCGGCGCGGGACACGGTCACCGCCGCCGTCTGGACCCCCAGCGCCAGCGCATCGCGCAGCACGGGGTCGGGCAGGCTGGCGATGGCGTCCTTGCGCAGGGCCCCGGCGCGGGACAGCCCCGCCAGAAAGCCCGCGTTGAACGTGTCGCCTGCGCCGACGGTATCGACCACCTGCGCGACCGGGGCGGGCACCTGCACCGCGCCTTGCGCATGAAAGGCGGTCACGCCGTCCGCGCCTTGGGTGATGCACACCAGCTTTGGCCCCTGCGCCAGAATCCGCGCGGCAAGGGCGGCCAGGTCCCCCGGGCCTTCCAGCCAGTGCAGATCCTCATCCGACAGCTTGACGATATCGGCGACCGCCAGCATCCCGTCCAGACGCGCGCGATAGCCCGGAATATCCTGAATGAAACCGGGCCGGATATTGGGGTCGATCATCACCAGATGGTCGGGCGCAGCTTTCCGGCACAGCGCGGCATAGGTGTCCGCGCAGGGCGTCACCGCAAGGGAGATGCCGCCGAAGAACACCGCCGAAACCCCGGGCAGCGCGCCGGGCAAGTCGTCCAGCGCCAGCATCCGCCCGGCGGTGTTTTCGTCGTAGAAGGCGTATTGCGCCTGTCCCCCCGTCAGGGTCACGAAGGCCAACGTGGTGGGGCGGTCGCTGCGCGCGGCAAGATCGCTGCGCACGCCCGAGGCCTTCAGCGCATCCGCCAGTCGATCCCCGAACAGATCGGTGGACAGCCCGGTGAACAGGCTGACGGTCTCGCCCAGTCGCCCCAATGCGATGGCGGTGTTGAAGACCGCGCCCCCGGGCACCGGCAAGAACCCGTCTTCGCCCGCCGCGGTCTGGCGCGGCAGCATGTCGATCAAGGCTTCGCCTGCGCATAGGATCATGGTCGCCCCCTAAACTGTTCGCGCAAGTGTTAGCGCTAGCAGGCGCGCCGGTCCAGTGGATCAGGCGTTGGCCAGGAAAACACCGACCAAAGCGGCCAGCACAAGGCCCAGCACGACGGCAAACGCGATCTTCCACGCCGACCACGGCCGTTCGCCCTGCACATGGCCCGTTTGGCCGTTGACCACAAAGCGGTAGGTTT
>CAZIKH010000192.1:0-4382 GCA_964539755.1 uncultured Dinoroseobacter sp.
TCGGCTCGACAAAGTTGTTGTCGGCATAGCGCGGGTCTTCGGCCATCTTGTTGGAAAAGACCGCGCCACTGTTCACGTCCAGCACGCCCGCCCCGGCGGCCACCTGTGCGATGGCATCGGCTTCGACCCGGCTGAAATCCCCGCGTTCCAGTTCTTCGTTCAGCACCTTGCGCCCCGTGGGGTTGATGCGTTCGCCGATCACGCAGAAGGGCTCGTCAAAGCCGATCACAACGGTCTTGGTCTTGGATTCGATAATCGTGCGGGTCATTCAGGGGACTTTCGCGAAAAACGTTCAGGCAGTTGCGGCAGCCGCGGGCGCGGTGCCACTGTGATCGGCCAGCCAAGTGGCCGAGGTCTTGATCCCGCCCAGCGGGAACAGGTGCAATTGTTCGATCAGGCTGTCGGGGTGCGCGGCCTTGTAGCGGGCCAGTTCGGCCACAAGCTCGGTCGGCTCGAACGGCATGACCAGTTTCGAGACATCCCGCGCCCGACGTTGCAGCACGCGCAAGGACGGGCCCACACCGCAGGCGACGGCAAACTTGATCATGGTCTGCAGTTTTGCCGGACCCGCGATGCCCAGATGCACGGGCAGGCGGACCCCTTCGGCGGCCAGACGTTCGGTCCAAGCGATGATCGGGGCGGCCTCGAACGCAAATTGCGTGGCCAGCGCCATCTTGGCATCGGTGCGCTCGGCAAACGCCTGCTTCCAGGCCAAGGCTTCCATGACGACCTTGTCGCCGCCATTTGGGTCGATGTCCTTGTTGCCTTCGGGGTGGCCAGCGACATGCAGGCGCGTGAACCCCGCCTTGTCGAAAAGCCCCGTTTCCAGCAATTGCATCGAGCTGTGAAAATCGCCCTTGGGGGTGGTGACCCCGCCGGCCAGGATCAGGCCTTGGGTGATCCCGGCTTCGCCCTGATAGCGGGCGATCCAATCGGCCAGCGTGGCCTTGTCCTGAATGATGCGCGCCGGGAAATGCGGCATCACATCGAAGCCTTCGCCGGTGATGCGCTTGGCGGTGGCGACCATGTCTTCGATGGGGGTGCCGTCGATATGGGCGATATAGACGCGCGTGCCTTCGGGCAGGATCGCGCGAAAATCTTCGACCTTTTCGGCGGTGCGCGGCATCACCTCGATCGAGGTGCCCAGAAGCATCGACCGCATGGCATCGGTCCCCGGGGTCGGGGCGGGGGCGGTTTTGGTGCGAAACGGCAAGAGGGCCATGGCGGTCTCCCAGAAGGTTTTGGCGCGCGGGCTGCGCATTCAGGCCCAGCCGTCCTTGTCGATCAGCGCCTTGAGCCTGGCGCCGTCGTATTCGGCCTCCAACCGGGCCGCTTCGGCGCGCACGACCTCTTCTGCATCGCCAGCGACCTCGAACGGGGTCGCTTTGCGCCATTCGGCCAGATAGGCGTCGGCGTCCTTGGCCCCCACCTTCATCGCGGCGCGGTCGATGGCCTGTTCGAACCGTTCGCTCAGCGGCAGCTTGGTGCCCCGGCGGCCCTTGCCGACGATGACCTGTGCGGGGATATCGCGCCAATAGACAATGGTGACTTCGGGCATGGCGGTTGCATCCTTCTGGTTCGCGCAGCACTGGCGGGCAGACTGCGCGGATTTGCGGCGGCAAGATGGGCTGAACTCGGCAAAAGACACCCTGTCCGCGACACGCTCAGACGTAGCGAGGTGCCGCCGCGCTGACCACTGGGCGGGGCGCGAAATCTTTTCATCATGTTTATGAGGCAGGCCTGCGGCAATCTTGCCAGATCGGCGCGGCCCGCGTAGGCTGAGCGCAAGTCGAACGTATCAACTCGGAGGCCTCGGCCATGGCGCAGCCCCGCGCCCCGCATCTGGCCGGTCACCTGAAACCGGTTGTTCCCCTCGATCCGGCCCGCCCGGATCCGGCGGATTTGTATGCGGCGCTGGACCTTGGCACCAATTCCTGCCGCATGTTGATCGCCCAGCCCAAGGGCAGCCAGTTTCACGTCGTGGACAGTTTCTCGAAATCGGTCCAACTGGGGCAGGGGCTGGAAGCGACCGGAACGCTGTCGCGGGCCTCGATGGCGCGCACGGTGGGGGCGCTGAAAATCTGCCAGAAAAAGCTTAGCCGGCATGGCGTCAAACGGATGCGGCTGGTCGCAACCGAAGCCTGCCGCCGGGCCAAGAACGCGCGCGACTTCATCAAGCTGGTGCAGCGCGACACGAAACTGGCGCTGGAGATCATCGAACCCGAAGAAGAGGCCCGGCTGGCCGTGGTCAGTTGCGCGCCGCTGGTGTCGACCAAGACCGAACAGCTTCTGGTGGTCGATATCGGCGGGGGGTCGACCGAACTGGTCTGGATCGACCTGAGCCGCGTGCCGCGTCTGGACCGCCCGCGCGCCATCATGCGCCTGCATTCGGGGTTCGAGGCGGGCGGATCGGACCTGCCTGCCGCCAAGGTGGTGGATTGGATCAGCGTGCCCTTGGGCGTAGCCACCTTGAAGGACCAGTTCGACGATGTGCAGGATGATGCGGCCCGCTTTGCGTTGATGAGCTGGTATTTCGAGGAAAATCTGGCCGAATTCACGCCCTATCACGAACCCAACCAAGTGCGCGAAGGCTTTCAGATCATCGGCACCAGCGGCACCGTGACCACCGTGGCGGCCAGCCATCTGGGGCTGAAACGCTATGACCGGAACAAGGTGGATGGGCTGCGGATGACCTCGGACCAGATCGACCGGGTGATCCAGACCTATCTGGCCTTGGGGCCAACCGGGCGGCGCGAGGACCCCCGCATCGGGCGCGACCGCCAAGCCCTGATCATGTCCGGGGCGGCAATCCTGCAAGCCCTGCTGCGGGTCTGGCCAACAGATCGGCTGAGCGTGGCGGATCGTGGGCTGCGCGAGGGGCTGCTTTACGCCCAGATGAGCGCCGATGGCGTGCTGGAAGACGGCCCCTTCTAGGCTTTGGCCTTGATACCGGGCCTTTTTGAGTATTTGTGCCTAGAAGAAAAAGGCGGGCACGATGGCAAAAACACCGGGAAAAGGACGCGGCGGCAAGAACAGCGGACGCGGCATGCGCGATCTGCGCGTGAAGGTGAAAACCGCGCGCGGGCGCAAGCTGTCCTCGACCCTGTGGCTGGAACGGCAGTTGAACGATCCTTACGTGCAGCGCGCCAAGGCCGAAGGAATGCGCGGGCGCGCCGCCTACAAGATCCTGGAAATCGACGACAAGTATCGGTTTCTGGTGCCCGGCGCGCGCATCGTCGATCTGGGCGCGGCGCCCGGCGGCTGGTGTCAGGTCGCGGTCGAGCGGGTGAATGCGCTGGGTCAGAAATCGGGCAAGGCCGTGGGCCGGGTGCTGGGCGTGGACCTGCAAGAAATGGACCCGATCCCGGGCGCGGAACTGCATGTTCTGGATTTCATGTCCGACGGGGCGGACGATCAGGTCAAGGCGTGGCTGGGCGGGCGCGCGGATGTGGTGCTGAGCGATATGGCAGCCGCATCGTCCGGGCACAAGCAGACCGATCACTTGCGCATCGTCGCCTTGTGCGAAGCGGCCGCCGCTTTGGCCTTCGATGTGCTGGAACCGGGCGGCACCTTCGTGGCCAAGGTGCTGGCCGGTGGGGCGGAAGGCGGGTTGCAGACCCTGCTGAAACAGCGCTTTGAGAAGGTTTCCCACATGAAACCCCCGGCGTCGCGGTCCGACAGTTCCGAAAAATTCGTCGTTGCGACCGGTTTTCGGGGTGCGGCGGCGGAAGAAGACAATGAAAGCTAAATCAAGGACTTAGCTTAAATCCCCGTGTAAGATGCGGAAATAGCCCAAGGTTCAGCTTGCAGTTGCGGCGATAACCTAGGGTTGAGTGCAAAAAAACATACAACCCTAAGATATTTCTGCTGTGTCGCCCGGAATCAGTGCTATGCTGCCCGGTAGAGTGGCGCTGCCTTCGCGCCTTGGAAGTTCGACCCCTTATGCGCCTGACCACCCGTACCAACCTTGCCATGCGCGCGCTGATGTACTGCGCGGTGCATCAGGATCGCACGGTACGCACCGCCGAGGTGGCGCAGCATTGCAACGCCTCGGAAAACCATATGGGGCAGGTGATCAATGCGCTGGCCCATGCCGGATACCTGACGACCGTGCGCGGGCGCGGCGGCGGCCTGCGTCTGGCGGTCGATGCCAGCGGGATCAGCGTCGGGCAGGTCATGCGCGCGATGGAAGCCGGCGCGCCCTTGGTCGAATGCTTTCACGCGCCAACCAACAAATGCCCGCTGATCGAGGTCTGCACGCTGCGCCCCGCGCTGGGTCAGGCGCTGGAGGCCTTCTACGACAAGCTGGACCCGATCAGCCTGGCCGATCTGGTGCTGGGCAATACCGGTCTGGCGCGGCTGTTTGCAGGACCCGACGCCAC
>CAZIKH010000193.1:0-4347 GCA_964539755.1 uncultured Dinoroseobacter sp.
AGGCTTCGGCGCGCAACCCGGCGGCCTCGATCCCGGCCAGACCCGCCTTGGCATCGTTTTCAGAGGTATCGCCCGTGACGCCGACCGCCCCGATCACGGTGCCCGCGGCATCGCGCACAAGGATGCCGCCCGGCACCGGGATCACCTTGCCGCCATAGGCCCCGTTCACCGCCGCCATGAAATAGGCCTGCGCTTCGGCGCGGGCCATTTGCGCGGACCCGCTCATGCCCAGCATGACGGCCCCGTAGGCCTTGCCGCGCGCGATTTCGAACCGTCCGGGGGCTGCGCCGTCGCTGCGCTGGAAGGCCAAGGGATGGCCGCCCGCATCGAGCACCACCACCGACAAGGGCTTCAGGCCCAGTTCGGCCCCTGTCGCCAGCGTGGTGTCGATGATCGTGCGCGCCTGCGCTTGGGTGATCTGGGTCATGCGATTTCCTGCGTCTTGGCGGCGGCGGCTTTCACCTGCGCGCGGAAGCGATGCAACAAGGGTTCGGTATAGCCCGACGGCTGGGTGCGCCCGTCAAAGACCAGCGCGCGCGCCGCCTTGAAGGCCGCCCCGTCAAAGCCCGGTGCCATGGGGCGATAGGCCGGGTCGCCCGCGTTCTGCTGGTCGACCTTGGCGGCCATCTTGCGCAAAGCGGCCTCGACCTGATCGGCGCTGATCACGCCGTGATGCAGCCAATTGGCCAAGGCCTGCGCGCTGATCCGGCAGGTGGCGCGGTCTTCCATCAGGGCGACATCGTGGATGTCGGGCACCTTGGAACAGCCAATGCCCTGATCGACCCAGCGCACGACATAGCCCAGAATGCCTTGGGCCGAGTTGTCGATTTCGGCGGCGATCTCGTCCTCGGACAAGTTGAGCCCGCCCAGAAGCGGGATGGTCAGCAAATCGTCCAGCGTGCCGCGCGCGCCGCCTTCGGCCAGCGCGGCTTGGCGTTCGGCAACATTGACCTTGTGGTAATGCGTGGCGTGCAGCGTCGCGGCGGTGGGCGACGGCACCCAGGCGCAATTCGCCCCGGCTTGGGGGTGGCCGATCTTGGCGTCCAGCATCGCGGCCATCGCATCGGGCATGGCCCACATGCCTTTGCCGATCTGGGCCTTGCCGCGCAAACCGCAGGCCAGCCCGATATCGACATTGCGATCCTCGTAGGCGGCGATCCAGGGTTGGGACTTCATCGCGCCCTTGGGCAGCATCGGGCCTGCTTCCATGCTGGTGTGAATCTCGTCGCCCGTGCGGTCCAGAAAGCCCGTGTTGATGAAGGCGACGCGGTGCTTGGCCTCGCGGATGCATTCGGCAAGGTTCACGCTGGTGCGGCGTTCTTCGTCCATGATGCCCAGCTTGACGGTGTATTGCGGCAAGCCCAGCACCGCTTCGACCGCGCTGAACAGGCGGTCGGCCAGGGCGACCTCCTCGGGGCCGTGCATCTTGGGTTTGACGACATAGACGCTGCCCGTGGCGGAATTCGCGCCCCGCTTCAGATCGTGCATGGCGCACAGGACCGTGACCATCGCGTCCAGAATGCCTTCGCCGATTTCGGCCCCGTCTTCGGTCAGCACGGCGGGCGTGGTCATCAGATGCCCGACATTGCGCACCAGCATCAGCGCGCGGGTCTTCACGGCAAAGTGGGTGCCGTCCGGGGCCGTGAAGCGGCGATCCGGGTGCAGGCTGCGGGTCAGGCTCTGACCGCCCTTGTCGAAGGTTTCCTGCAAATCGCCCTTCATCAGACCCAGCCAATTGGCATAGGCGACCACCTTGTCCTGCGCATCGACGGCGGCGACGGAATCTTCGCAATCCATGATCGCCGAGACCGCCGATTCCAAGCGCACATCGGCGATATGCGCCGGATCGCTGGCCCCGATTTCGCTGGTCGGGTCGATGACGATTTCGATCTTCAGGCCGTTGTTTTCAAAGAGCAGCGACGTCGCGTCGCCGTCTTGCGCATGGCCTTTGAACTGGGTCGGATCGGCCAGACCCACGGCCATTTCGCGGGTTGCCATGGCAAGGTCGTTACCTGCCAGCCCGATGCGCTGGATCTGCGCCCAGTTGGCCCCGGCCAAGGGCAAGGCGTCGTTCAGGAACCGCTTGGCCCAGCCAATGACCTTGACCCCGCGCGTTGCGTCATAGCCCTTGCGGCTGGGCAGATCGCCCAGCGCGTCGGTGCCATAAAGCGCATCGTAAAGGCTGCCCCAGCGCGCATTGGCCGCGTTCAGCGCAAAGCGCGCGTTCATCACCGGCACCACCAGTTGCGGGCCTGCGATGGTGGCGATTTCAGGGTCGGTGTTCTGGGTGGCGATTTCGAAGGCCGGGCCTTCGGGGACGATATAGCCGATGTCGCGCAGGAAGGCCTGATAGGCGGCGGCGTCCTGCGGCTGGCCGCGATGGGCGCGGTGCCAATCGTCGATCAGGCCTTGCAGACGCGCCCGGTCCTGCACGGCGGCGGTGATCTGGGGGTGCAGTTCGGTGACAACGGCGGCCAGCCCGTCCCAGAACGCCTGCGCCGGGATGCCAAGGCCGGGCAGCGCTTGGGTTTCGATGAAAGTGGCAAGTTCGGGCGCGACCTGCAGCCCCGATTTGGTCAGTCGATCCGTCATCATCCCCCCGTTCGTCGCGTGGCGACATTTGTTGTTGGTATACCATGGCACACGTTGCGCGCCCATGTAGGCCAAAGCACCGGGTAAGGCAATATTTGGGACTTAGGATTTACCGAGGGGCTGCGCGGGCGCGGGGGTCAGGCGGCGGCGTGCCAGGCTTGCATCCGGGCCCGCCGCACCCGTTGCAGGGGCGGCAACAGCCGCGCTTCGGCGGCGGTCAGGCAGGGGCGCGCCAGCGGCACGGGCTTGGCCTTTGGCCCGAACAGATCGGGAAAGCGGTGGGCCAGATCCGCCTCGGCCACCGGGCCAAAGCCCTTGGCGGCGACCGGTCCCGGCAGCATCGAGTCGACCTCGGCCCCGTTGGCCCGCAGGATGTGGTGGTCTTGCAGCAGCACATGCCAATAGCGCAGCGGGCCGCAGGGCTGCCAGCGCACCGTTTCGCCGTTGATCAGGTGTTTGGCGGCGACAAAGGCGGCGTCGGTGTGAAACAGGATCGGCAGGCTGCCCCCGCGCCGCAGGATGCGGTGTTGGGCGGACACGCGCAGCGGACGGTCATTGCCCAAGACCCCGCGCGCGAATTCGACGGGCGCGCAAGGCCCCTGCCCCAAGACCTGCCGCGCGCCCACCCACAGGATCGGTTGCAACCCGCCATCGCGGGTGGCCACCAGATCGCCCGGACGCAGGGTTTCGACCGCGCGCCGCCCCGTCGCCGTGTCCAGCCTTGTGCCTTCGGCAAAGCAGGCGACATAATCGGCATAGGCGTTGTCTTGCAGATGCGAGGTGCGGTTGATGTCGAAGCGATAGGATCGCCCCGGGGACATTTCGACCGTGGTCAGCGCGCCCTGCACGCTGCCTTGTTGCCACCCATCGCCCCCCAGATGCAGCGCGGTGATCTTGTGGCCCGACCCGCTGTCGATCAGATCATAGGCCGCGTTGACCGTGGTGCCCGCCGGATAGGTCACCCCGTCCAGCGTCACCGGTTCGGCAAGGGCCTGCGTGCCGTCGATTTCATCGAAGGTCTTGTCGTCGTCGCGCAGGACGATCCGCACCGGGCTTGCGTCCTTTTCCAGTGTCAGCTTCAGACTGCCCCTGCCATCGGCAAGACCATAGCGTTCGCTGGGCAATCCTTTGCGAAAGACCGAAGCGGGATAAAACAGAAACGTCGCCATGCGCCGCAGTTTCGCGGCAACAGGTTCTGATCTGGTTAACGCGCCGCGTCGCCCTTTTGCCGCCGGCATCGGTCCGAACAATAGCGCACCTGATCCCAGACCTTTTCCCATTTCTTGCGCCATGTGAAAGGCCGCCCGCAGGTCGCGCAGGTCTTTTGCGGCAGATCGGCCTTCTTGCGCATCCGTCCGGTCATAGATCGAAGCTCAACTGGCGGCGCGGATCGGTGCGCGGTTGGGGATCGCGCACGAAGCGTCCCGTGCCATCCTTGCGGCTGGCATGTTTCTGCACCACGCGGGCCGCTTCGGCGTGAAAGCCCGCGCCCTTGCGCACGCCCCAGACCGCGTCGCGCGCGGCACGGGCTGCGGTGGTCAGATCGACCAAGGGCGCGGGATAGCGTTTGTCGAGCAGGCTGCCCGCGCGGTCCCACGTCCAGGGGCGGTGCAGGGCGGCGGTCGGCAGATGGGCCAGTTCGGGCACCCAGCGGCGCACAAAATCGCCCTCGGGATCATGGGTCAGGCCCTGTTTGACGGGGTTGTACATGCGGATCGTGTTGATCCCCGTGGTGCCCGATTGCATCTGCATCTG
>CAZIKH010000194.1:0-4298 GCA_964539755.1 uncultured Dinoroseobacter sp.
TCATCTTCAGGCCGAAGCCCATGTTTTCCTCGACCGTCATATGCGGATAGAGCGCATAGGTCTGGAACACCATCGCCACCCCCCGTTCGGCGGGGTCCATATCGGTGACATCCCGCGCCCCGATGGTCATCTGGCCTTCGGTGGTTTCCTCCAACCCCGCGACCATCCGCAACAAGGTGGACTTCCCGCAGCCCGAGGGGCCGACGAAAACGCAGAATTCGCCATCCGCGATCTCAAGGTCGATGCCGTGAATGACCTGCACATCGCCATAGCGTTTGACGACCTTGTTTAGCGTGACACCTGACATGGCGGCTCCGTTTCAAGTTGGGGCGCGGGGTCGCGCGGGGTTTCTGTGGGGCTGGGCTGGTCGGGAAACCGCCAATCGGCAGCATCCCGGGCAATCGCTTCGGCGGCGGCGCGCAGCCGGGGCAGGTAGCTTTCCAAGCCGTCCATGCTGATCCGCCGCGTGGCCCCGGTGATCGACATCGCGCCCAAGGCCCGACCGGACCGGGTCAGGATCGGCATCGCGATGCAGATGATCCCAAGTTCATGTTCTTCGCGGTCATAGGCATGGCCGCGCGCGCGGATCGCCGCCAGTTCGGCCCGCAAGCTGGCTTCATCGGCCAGCGTCTGATCGGTGTGGCGGTGAAAGCTTTGCCGCGAAATCGCATCGGCCAGTTGATCGTCGGGCAGAAAGGCCAGCATCGCCTTGCCGACGCCCGTGCAATAGGCGGGCCCGACCTTGCCGGCTTGGCTGAACATCTCGACGGGCCGCGCCGCGTTGCGCTTGTCCACATACAGAACCTGCCCGCCATCCAGTTGCGCCAGATGCACGGTTTCACCCAGATCGCGGCTCAGCGCGTCCAGATGCGGGCGCGCGACCGGGGCCAAGGACGATTGCGACCACGCGGCATGGGCCAAGCGCACCAGCCGCACACCGGGCGCATAGGTGTGCCGCTCGTCGTCATAAGACAGCATCCCGGTCGAGGTCAGCGTCTGCAACATCCGGTACAGCGTCGCCTTGGGGTAGGGGCTGCCCGCCAGCAATTCGGCAAAGCGCACGGGCCGGGCGAACCCCGCGACGTGATCCAGCACCTCCAGTGCTTTGCCAACCGTGCCATCGCCGTGTCCGGGCATTGGCGTCTCCTCCCCTTGGCGCTGGCGAACTCTGGCGGTCCCTGTCAGCGCTGTTGACAAGCATAGGCGAGTCGGCGTTAAGTTTTCAATATACAAAACTCGGTTTCACATAATGAAACCAAAAAGACATTCGAATGCATAAGGGAGGATACCATGCGTTCCACACTGAAGGCGTCGCTTGCGGCGCTCGTCTCCACGTCCATGTTGACCGGGGTCGCCTTCGCGGCGGGCCATGGCGGCGCGCTCTCGGGCGAGCTGCGGATCATCTCGGACATGTCCAACCCCGCCCCCCGCGCGGTGATGGAAAAGCTGGCCGCCGATTTCGACGCAATGCACCCCGACCTGACGGTCGATCTGGAAATCGTTGACCGCGAAGCGTGGAAAACCCAGATCCGCAACGCCCTGTCGGCCAACCCGCCGGACGTTGTGAACTGGTATGCCGCCACCCGCATGACGCCTTATGTCGATGCAGGTCTGTTCATGGATATCTCCGACCTCTGGGCCGAACCGGAATTCGAAGCTCTGGCCTCGACCAAGGGCGCGATGACCCTGAACGGCGCACAGTGGGGCGTGCCTTATACCTACTACCAGTGGGGTGTTTACTACCGCAAAGACATCTTCGACGAGCTGGGTCTGTCGGAACCCGCCACCTGGGAAGAAGAACTGTCCAACTGCCAAGCGATCCTCGATTCGGGCCGCAAGTGCTATACCATCGGCACCAAGTTCCTGTGGACCGCGGGCGGCTGGTTCGACTACATCAACTCGCGCACCAACGGCTATGACTTCCACATTCAACTGGCCAATGGCGAGGTCGAATGGACCGATCCGCGCGTCCGCCAGACCTTCGAAAACTGGCGTCAGCTGATCGACATGGGCGCCTTCATCGACGACCACCAGACCTATAGCTGGCAAGAAGCGCTGCCCTTCATGACCGAAGGTCAGGCCGCGGCCTACCTGATGGGCAACTTCGCCGTGGCCGCGATGCGCGACGGGGGCCTTGATGACAGCAAGCTGGACTTCTACCAGTTCCCGGTCATCAACCCCGATGTCGATTATGCCGAAGACGCGCCGACCGACACGTTCCACATCGCCAGCGGTGCCCAGAACGTCGACGCGGCCAAGGCCTTCCTGCGCTATGTCACCTCGCCCGAGGTGCAGACCTGGATCAACGCAGGCGACGCGCTGGGCCAATTGCCGGTGAACGCGCAAGCCTCGATCTCGGATGACAAGTTCATCCAGCAGGGCTTCGACATGCTGTCCAACAATGCGGGCGGCGGCATCATGCAGTTCTTCGACCGTGACTTCCCCGCCGAAATGGCGTCGGTCGGCATGGAAGGCCTGCAGGAATTCATGGTGTTCCCCGACAACCTGGACGACATTCTGGCGCGCCTCGAAGACGCCCGCCAGCGCATCTACCAGTAACCGATCCCGTAGGGTGCGTGACCGCACGCACCCTACACCCCCAACCCAGTCGCAAACCGGGATCGCGCCCGGTTTCCGACTGTGTTGATCCGACAGGAGCCACGCCCATGACCATGACAGCCGACAGACCCCATCGTCCGGCACGGGGCTGGTACAAGCGCAACGAGATCGCCGTCACCCCATGGCTGTTCCTGTTGCCCGGCATCCTGTTCTTCACCGTCTATGTCATCAGCCCGATCTTCCAATCCTTCTGGATCAGCTTTCACGAATGGGACGGGCTGGGCGAAAAGGAATGGGTCGGACTGGCCAATTACGAACGCCTTCTGGGCGGCGACCGCAAGTTCGAGGTCAGCTTCTGGAACAACCTCAAATGGCTGGTCCTCTATCTGCTGGCGATCCCGATGGGGCTGTTCATCGCGCTGTTCCTGAACCAGACCGTCACCGGCATCCGCCTTTACAAATCGCTGTTCTTCTTCCCCTTCGTGATTTCCCAGGTCGTGGTGGGGCTGGTCTTTTCGTGGTTCTATCTGCCCAATTCGGGCCTTTTTGACGTGATCATGGGCTGGTTCGGCATCGACATTCGCGGCGGCGTTCTGGGCAATCCCAACACCGCCACCTATGGCATCATCGCCGCCGGTCTGTGGCCCCAGACGGCCTATTGCATGATCCTGTATCTGACGGGCCTGAACGCCGTGGACCCCGAGCAGGTGGAGGCCGGTCGGCTCGACGGCGCGAAGGGCTGGAAGATGCTGTGGTACGTGATCCTGCCGCAGCTCAAGCCCGCGACCTTCATCGCCTTCGTCGTCACCATCATCGGCGCGCTGCGCAGCTTCGACTTCATCGCCGTGATGACCAATGGCGGCCCGTTCGGATCGACCCGCGTGCTGTCCTTCTACATGTTCGAGGAATCGCTGTCCGAATTCGGCTTCCGCATGGGCTATGGCGCGGCCATTGCGGTGGTGCTGTTCTTCATCATGCTCGGCTTCATCTGCTACTTCCTCTACTCCATGTGGCGCGATGAAAAGGAGGCCCGCTGATGTTTCCCACCCCCATCGCCAAGACCTCGCGCCAATGGCAGGTGACCTACCAGATCCTGCTGCCGATCTCGCTGTTGATCTGGCTGATGCCGCTGCTGGCGGTGGCGTGGTTCTCGATCAAACCCGAAAGCGATTTTGCCACCGGCAATTTCTGGGGCCTGCCGTCGTCCTTCGAGCTGTTCACCAATTACGGCAAGGTCTTCTTCGCCTCGGACATGCCGCGCTATTTGCTGAACTCGTTCCTGATCACCGTGCCCACGGTGATCGGGGCGGTGGCGCTGTCTTCGATGACCGGCTTTGCGCTGGGTATCTACAAGTTCCGCGGCAACCTCTTGATCTTCTTCATGTTCATCGCGGGCAATTTCGTGCCCTTCCAGATCCTGATGGTGCCGGTGCGCGATCTGACCGTGTCGATGAACCTCTATGACACCAAGACCGGGCTGATCCTGTTCCACATCGCCTTCCAGACCGGGTTCTGCACGCTGTTCATGCGCAACTTCATCCGCGCGCTGCCCTATCCGCTGATCGAAGCCGCGCGCGTCGAAGGCGTCGCCGAATGGCGCATCTTCTGGTTCGTCGTCATGCCCCTGATGAAACCCGCGCTCGCCGCGCTTGCCGTGCTGGTCTTCACCTTCATCTGGAACGACTATTTCTGGGCCATCGTGCTGACCCAAGGCCCCGACGCCCAGCCCGCCACCGCCG
>CAZIKH010000195.1:0-4268 GCA_964539755.1 uncultured Dinoroseobacter sp.
GCGCCGCAGTATTCGCAGGCGCGTGCAGCGACCCGCCCCCCGCCCAAGACCGACAGACCCGCCCCGCAGGAGGTGCAGTTGATGCTGCGGGTCGTGGCGTCCGCGCTCATGCCACGACCTTGATTTTCCATGGGTCGATCCAGTCGCCCCGATACCATGCGTGACCGCCGTCCCATGTCTCAAGCGACAGAAGCGCCCCGTCGGGTGCCGTGAAATTCGCATAGTCGTGGGTTTCCCCCAGCGCGATCACCTCGGGCAGGGCCCCGCGAAAGGCCACGCAGGTGGCGCGGTCGGTTTCCGACAGCATATAGGTTTGCCCGTCAAACGACACCTCGGTGCCCAAGGTCAGGCTGTGCGGCCGCTTGGGCGCGGATGTCGGCCCAACAGCCGTTTCAACCGCATAATCCCCTTCATCGACACTGATCCAAACGCCGTCGAACCCAGCTTGTCCCGACGGGCACCAGAATTCGTCCCACCACCCCGCGCCGTAATCGAAACGCACCTGCCCAACAGGCGTGTATTGCGCGCCATTGACCATCACGGTTTGCCCCAAGGCCATCAGCGACGGCGCGTCCAACATCACGCCCCGATCCCCGGCCACGCGCAGCGCTTCGTCCTCGCGCAGAATGGTCGTGCCACAACTGTCGCAATCCAGCATCCGCGCATAGGCCAGCTTGGCCCCCAAAGGGGCCCCGCAATTGGGACAGTTGGTCGGCGTGTTCATGGCCCAAGGGCTAGCATACCGGGGGGGCGAAACAAGTCTGTGGTGGCGATATGGGCCGCTTTTCCGGGTTGACCCCACGCGGCGGAAGCCTTACGACGCCGCCACCTTGGCGCGGTAGCTCAGCTGGTTAGAGCGCACGACTCATAATCGTGAGGTCGAGAGTTCAAGTCTCTCCCACGCCACCATTTTCCTTTGATCGTTACCCGGACGAGAACGCCCACTGCGTGTGCTGGTGATAGGGGGCGTCCGGCGTCACTTCGATCGACGGCCAGTTTGCGTGATTGGCCGCATCCGGCCATCCCTGTGCTTCCAACGCGATGCCCGCATAGCTGGGATAGGGCGTGCCATGGTGCCCGACGAAAGCACCGGTGTCGAAGCTGCCAAAGTCAAACAGCTGCAGGCCGGGTTCGGTTGTGGACATGTCCATACGGATGCCGCGTTCCCCTTCCAGCCGTGCGGCAAGGGTCAGCGGGCGCCGGGCTTCGGCCAGCGCATAATTCAGGTCGAATTGGCGGTCCGGACCCGCAGCGAACCGCGTCGGCTTGCGAAAATCGAACCGCGTGCCTTCCACGGGCAGCACATGCCCGGTCACCAGCAGATCCGGCCCATTCTCGGTGTAGCGGTCCGCGAAGATTTGCAGCAGGTGCCCCCCGGCATCCAGCGACCCGTCAAGGTTCCAGTAACTGTGATTGGCAAGATTGATCAGGGTTGGCGCATCGGTCTGCGCGACCAGCACCAAGTCCAGCGCTGCGTCGGTCACGCGGTATTCTGCCCGCAGCACGCGATTGCCCGGAAACCCCGACAGGCCATCGGGCAAGGTCAGTTCCAGCACCGCGTGGCTGGGCGAGGTTTCGATCACCTGCCAGACCTGCAAATGGGGACCATGACTGCCGCCATGCTTGGTGTGCTGCCCGTCCAGATTGGCCTCGAACTGGTGCAGCGTCCCGGCAATCGGGGCCTGCGCGTTTCGTATCCGGTTGACCACTGGCCCCATGACGGCCCCAAAGCTTTTCATCGGGCCGGCATAGGCGGCGAGATCCGGCCCGCCCAAGGTCAGGGGGTGGCCATGGCCCGCCAGCCGCACATCCTGCAAGACCGCGCCCCATGTCAGAACCGACACCTGCAAGGCGTCGCTGGCCAAGGTGATCTTTTCAACGATTTCGCCACGGGCTGTGGTGCCAAAGGGGGTGATGATCGCGCTCATGTCGCATCCCTAGTCATTGTCGATGGCCCCGGCCCCGGCCCCGGCAGCGGTCTCGGGTGTGGCGGGCACCAAGGCCCCAAGGCCAAGCGTCTGCAAACCGGACCAGACCTCGGGCGTGACCGGAAAGGGGGGCGGGGTCGCCGGGCGATCCGGTTGGCCCGCGCCCCCCTTGCGCAAGCCATAGCGGGGGGCGGCCCCACTGATTTGCCATGTGCCCGCGCGGGTGCGCGCATACCCTTCCAACAAGGTGATGTCCGCTTGCGTGGCAAGGATCAGCGGCCCCGATGCCGCAAGGTCGAACGCGCTGGAGGCCAGCATCGGCAAGGAGGCCCCGACCAGCGTATTGCCGGACAATCGCGGGGGCACAGGATCGGGGCCCAAGGCGGCCAAGGCCAATCCCGCCCCGTCCATCCCGCAGGCGCACAGCGCCATGGCGGCTTCGGTCAACTCGTCCGCCACACCGATGGGCAAGCCGCGCCCAACCCCGGCCCGCGTCACCAACGCGGCCAATTCGGATCGGGCCGCGTGGATCATCCCAGCACCGGAAAGGCCCAGTCATCGCGGGCGCTGCCCGATGCGATGTCTTCGGCCAAAGGGGCCCCTTGGAACAGGGTGACCCGCGTCCAGCGATCCGATTTCGGATCGAATTTCGACGCGCCGAACACCGCCAGTTTGGCGCGCAACAGGTCGATGGGCCGGGTTTTGCGGTCGATCAGGTTGTCGCGAATTTCGGCATAGGGCAGGGCGGCGACGGATTGCACCCGTCGCGCGATGCGCCGATGTTCCGGTTCGGTCATCAGCAGGCTGGCCAAGGGGGCGACCGGATCGGCCTTGCGCAAGGCCAGATCAAATCGCTGCACCTGCCGCGCAATATCCAGCGGGCTTTCCCGGTCGGCCCCGGGGATGACATGCCGTTCGCCCAAGCGCGGTTCCAGCTTGTCCTCGGACACGTACCAGAACAGGTCATCGGACCCCACTGCCGTCAGGTCCAGTGCCAGGGCCCAGCCATGCGACCGCCGCAGCGCGTCGCGCATGCGGGCGTTCGACACGGTCGGGTCAAAACTGGGGGTCATGCCATCGCCCATCTGGTCGGCCAGATCGTCGACAAGGTCGGGATGGGCCTCGATCAACAGGGCCGCGACCAATTCCTGACATTCGAGGCTTTTGTCCTGCGCGTCCTGCCACAGATGCGCGGGCCGCAGGTGGTCCAATTCGCGGCGCAGGGTTTCGATCCGGGGCATCTGAACCGGGTCATCGACCTGCCATTCCGCGACATGTGCCTTGGCGCGGTCCAACAGAGCCGTCACGCGCTCCAGATCCATCGGTGCGTCCAGCACCCGGGCCAGCGCGGTTTCCCGCGCCTGCACCCAAGCGTGCAACAGGCCCGGATGATTGACCAGAAACGGGGCCATTCCCAGCCCGGTCGAATTGCCGATCCCAAGATGCCGCTTCAGCCTTGGATCCAGCCGAACCGCCTGCGCCCCGCCTTTCGCCTGCGCGATATGATCCACCAGATCCAATGTGAATTGGCGGATCAGCCAGACGGTCAGCATTTCCGCTGCAAAGGGCCCGTTCAGAACCGGGCGATCCTGAATCCGGTTGCGATCCGCGATGCCGAACTTGCCATTGCCATAAACCGCCGTTGTGCGCATCAGATAGCCGATCTTGCCGATCTGCGCGGCGTCGGGTTGCTGGCCCGACGCCAGACTGTCCACGACATGCGCGAACAGCCGCACCGATTTGTTGGCGCGGCTAAGCGTCAATTCGGTCGGCTGCATCCGGCCCGCTTCCTGACGCGGTACTTCGCTTTGCAAGCGGTCCAGATCCGCGCGCTCGGGCACGCCGTCGAACAGGGCAAAGCTGGTATCCCAGACCTCGGCGATCACGCGGTCGGTGCGCGCCTCATCCGGGATCGCGTTGGAATAGGCGATCAGCGAATAGACATGGCCGCCCAAGGGAACGGACAACACAGCACGTCCATGCCCATCGGCGTCGATTTCCCAGACCGGGCGCGTCACTTCGGCCCGCTCCGCAATCAAGGCCCGGATCAGGCGCCGCATGAAGCTTAGCCGGGTCGGAAAGGACGCGCCCAGCCGATCCAGCCGCATGACGGTGTCCGGATCGCGCAAGGGACGCGCGGCTTGGGGATCAGGATGCAGGCTCAAAGGCGGTCTCCCAGAAACGCAACCAATTCTCGCCTAGGATGCCCGCGATCTCGGTCGCGTCAAACCCAACCGCGGCAAGGCCCTGCGCAATCGCGTCAAATCCGGTGTTGTCGGCGAACCAGTCTGGCTGCGGCGGGAACCCGGCCTGCGCCGCGCTGCCTTCGCCGTAATCCAG
>CAZIKH010000196.1:0-4259 GCA_964539755.1 uncultured Dinoroseobacter sp.
GGCAGGCAAACTCGGCGCGTTATACGCGGTGCGCGGCGCGGCGCAAGGCTTGGACAGGTCCAAAGGCGCGGCTAAATGATGGGGGGCAGTCGCAGGGGGCAGAATGAGCAGACCGACGAAAATGACCGCAGGCCGACGCGCCCGGCTCTGGGTGGAATTCCTGGGCCTGTTCGTTGTGGGGCCGATCGGGGCGGCGATCTTGCTGCCGCCGACGGCGATCTTCGCGGTGCTGTTTGCCTTTACCGCCGTGGGGCTGGTCCTGTTGGCGCGCACGCCCCGGTTCCGATGGTCCGAATTGTGGGAAGGCTGGACCTTTATCGACCCGGTCTTGCTGATCGGCTGGTCCATCGCCACCGCCAGCACCGCCTATTTCGTGTTGCAAGCCACCGCGCCCGAGGCGCTGTTTGCCCTGCCGCGCACCCAACCGGGGCTGATGCTGGCGATCATCCTGCTTTATCCGCTGGTGTCGGCCCTGCCGCAGGAACTGGTCTATCGGCCCCTGTTCTTCCGCCGCTATGGGGACATTCTGCCCGACAATATGCCGGTGCAAGTGGGGCTGAACGCGGCCCTCTTTTCCCTGGCGCATCTGATGTATTGGTCGCCCACCGTGCTGGCGATGACCTTTGTGGGCGGGGTGATGTTTGCCTTTGCCTATGAAACGCGCGGCAACTTCCCCGAAGCCTTGGTGCTGCATTCGGTGTCCGGGATCATCGTCTTTGCGATGGGGCTGGGCACGATCTTCTATTCGGGAAATGTCGTCCCACCCTTCTGATTTTTGCCATCGTTTTGGCAAGTTAGCGCCACATTGTGACGGCAAACCTGCTTGGTCTGCACATTTTCACCCCATTCTTGGGGTTGTTTTGTTTCTTGGGAGCTTTGCCATGCGCTGCCGTCGTTCTTTGCCTGCTTTCTTGTCCTCCGAAGACGGTGCTGTCACCGTGGATTGGGTCGTGCTGACAGCGGCGATCATGGGCATGTCGCTGGCGGTCATCGCGATCTGGTGGGATGCGCTGACCACCAATGTGGGCCAGTTGAACCGCACGATCGACGAAACCGCGATTTCGACCACCTTCCCTGCGGGCGACTAAGAAACCCGACCTCCGCCGCGACAGTTTGATCTGTGTCAAGTAAAGTTGACAGATATGCTGTCACGATTGGGCCGATACCCTGAAAGGAGTCGGTCCCATGCGCATTGTCCTTATTCACCCGAACTATCATTCCGGGGGGGCGGAAATCGCGGGGAACTGGCCCCCGGCTTGGGCCGCGTATCTGGCGGGGTCGCTGAAGGCCAAGGGCTTTGACGACATCCATTTCATCGACGCGATGACCAACAACGTCACCGACGGGGAACTGGCGGTGAAACTGGCCGAACTGCAACCCGATGTGGTCGGCACCACCGCGATCACCCCGTCGATCTATGTGGCCGAAACGGTGCTGGAAATTGCCAGCAAGGTCGTGCCGAACGCGCTGCGGGTGCTGGGCGGCATCCATGCCACCTTCATGTACAAGCAGGTCCTGACCGAGGCCCCGCATGTCGATGTGATCGTGCGCGGCGAGGGCGAGGAGATCATCGTCGAGTTGATGCAGGCCGTGGCCGAAGGCCGCTACGAGGCCGACAAACACCAGATCAAGGGGCTGGCCTTCCGCGATGGCGAGGTCATCAAGGCCACCCAAGCCGCCAGCACGGTCAAAGACCTCGACGGGATCACGCCCGACTGGTCCTTTCTGGAATGGGACAAATACATCTACGTGCCCTTGGGCGTGAAGGTCGCGATCCCCAACATGGCGCGCGGCTGCCCCTTCACCTGTTCGTTCTGTTCGCAATGGAAATTCTGGCGCGACTACCGCGTGCGCGACCCGCTGAAGGTGGTCGATGAAATCGAAACCTTGGTCAACGATCACGGCGTCGGCTTTTTCATTCTGGCCGATGAAGAACCCACCATCAACCGCCGCAAATTCATCCAGTTCTGCGAAGAACTGATCGCGCGCGGCCTGCCCGACAAGATCCAATGGGGCATCAACACGCGCGTCACCGACATCATGCGCGACAAGGACCTGCTGCCGCTCTATCGCCGGGCCGGCCTTGTGCATGTGTCGCTGGGCACCGAAGCGGCGGCGCAGTTGAAGCTGGACGTCTTCAACAAGGAAACCAAGGTCGGCGAAAACAAGGAAGCGATCCGCCTGCTGCGCGAAGCCGACATCTTTGTCGAAGCGCAGTTCATCGTGGGCCTCGACAACGAAACCCCCGAAACGCTGGAAGAAACCTACCGCATGGCGTGGGACTGGCAGCCGGACCTTGCCAACTGGGCCATGTACACGCCCTGGCCCTTCACGCCGCTGTTTCAGGAACTGGGCGACAAGGTCGAGATTTTCGATTTCTCGAAGTACAATTTCGTCACCCCGATCATGAAACCCGAAGCGATGGACCGGGGCGAATTGCTGGACCGGGTGATGAACAATTATCGCCGCTTCTACAGCCAGAAGGCGCTGTTCCATTACCCGTGGCGCGGCACCGGGTATCGGCGGCGCTATCTTCTGGGCTGCCTGAAGGCCTTCCTGAAGGCAGGGTTCGAGCGGAAGTTCTACGACCTTGGCAAGGTCGATTACTGGGGCCCGCAATCGAAAGACAAGGTCAATTTCAACTTCGACCGCACCCGCACCATTGCCAAGGCGCAGCTGGAAGACTGGGAAAGCACGCAGGACAAGGCCTCGATCAAGCGGGCGCGCAAGAAGGCGCTGGAAACCGACAGCTTCAAGATGCCCAACGGGGCCGAGGTGAAACGCGAACCCGTCATGGCCTGCGGCGGCGGCACCCAGCAGATGGAGGAGGTCTAGACCATGGCATCGGCGCTTGCGCCCCAAGCCGAGGTGATCCGCCCCGCCCTGATCGGGCCCAATGCCCTGCTGCAACTGGCCGATGTGCTGGAAGCCGAAGGCGGCGAGGTCCTGCGCGATGCGATCTTCCATGCGGGCGGGGTCGAAACCTTGCCCGCCGCCGAAGGCATGATCCCCGAAGGCCCGGTCGCCGCCGTGCATCAGGCGATGCGGGCGGGCTGGCCCGAGGTGGCCCCGAAACTGGCCCGCGCGGCGGGCGAACGCACCGCGCGCTATATTCTGGCGCATCGGATTCCGAAGCCGGCGCAGCTGGTTCTACGGCTGTTGCCCGCGCGCATGGCCGCGACGATCTTGGCCCAAGCCATCGAAAAACACGCTTGGACCTTTGCCGGGTCCGGGACCTTTCGGGTGGTGGGTCGCAAACCCCTTGTGTTCGAACTGGCCGACAACCCCGTTGTGCGCGGGGAACGGTCCGACCGCCCGCTTTGCGTCTGGCATGAAGCGGTGTTCGAGACCCTGTTCACCACGCTGGCCTCGCGCCGCTACCGCTGCCGCGAAGAGGTCTGCTGTGCCCAAGGCGCGCCCGCCTGTCGGTTCGTCTTGACCTTGCTGCCGCGCTGACGCGCGGCCTGCCTTCGGCAAGGATATTTGGAAACGGAAGGGGGGTTGGGTTGACTTCCGCCCCCTCGCGATGTGTATCGGCGCGGACCTTCTTTTTCAGCCGAAAGCCGACCTGATGCACGCCTATCGTTCCACCACCTGTGCCGGATTGACCAAAGACAATGTCGGGGAAACCGTCCGCCTTGCCGGGTGGGTCCACCGGGTGCGGGACCATGGCGGGGTGCTGTTCATCGACCTGCGCGACCATTACGGCATGACCCAAGTGCTGTGCGATCCCGACAGCCCGGTGTTTCACGCGGTCGAAAAGGTGCGCAGCGAATGGTGCATCCGCATCGATGGCACCGTGAAGGCGCGCGACGAAAGCCTTGTGAACCCCAAAATCCCCACCGGCGAGATCGAGGTCTTTATTCGCGACATGGAAGTGCTGGGGGGCGTCGACGGCGACCTGCCCTTGCAAGTGTTCGGCGATCAGGACTACCCTGAAGAAACCCGCCTGAAATACCGTTATCTGGACCTGCGCCGCGAAGGCCTGCACGACAACATCATGCTACGCAGCCGGGTTGTGCAGGATTTGCGCGAACGGATGTGGGATCGCGGCTTTACCGAGTTTCAGACGCCGATCATCACCGCCAGCAGCCCGGAAGGCGCGCGCGACTTCCTTGTGCCCTCGCGCCTGCATCCGGGCAAGTTCTACGCCCTGCCGCAAGCCCCGCAACAGTTCAAGCAGCTGATCATGGTCGGGGGCTTTGACAAGTATTTCCAGATCGCGCCGTGCTTCCGCGATGAAGACCCGCGCGCCGACC
>CAZIKH010000197.1:0-4255 GCA_964539755.1 uncultured Dinoroseobacter sp.
TCCTTTGGGCGGTGCGCCGCCAGCAGGGCCTCGCATGAGTTTCGATCTGGACGGTCTGACCGCCGCCGTCGCCGCGCATGGCCGGGTGGCGCGGGTCCTGATCGTGCAGAACGCCGGGTCGGTCCCGCGCGAAGCCGGGACCGCGATGCTGGTCTGGCAAGATGGGCAAAGCGGTACGATCGGCGGCGGGGCGCTGGAATTCGACGCCGTGCGCGCCGCGCGGGACGCCCTGCGCAGCGGGGTCGGTCATCTGCGGTCCCAAGCCTTGGGGCCCGCCTTGGCGCAATGCTGCGGCGGGGCAGTCACGCTGCTGACCGAACTATGGGACAAAGACGCGCTGGCCCAAATCAGCGTGGTCGCCTCGCGCCCCCTACCGGGCACAACCGGCCCGCAACCGTTCCGCGTCAGTCGCGCGGTCGCTGATCTGCGCAATGGGCAAGGCCCTGCCTCGCCCGTGATCCGCGATGGCTGGATCGTTGAACGCCTGTCCGCCCCCCAACAACCCATCTGGATCTATGGCGCAGGCCATGTCGGGCGGGCCTTGGTTGATGTGCTGGCCCCCCTGCCCGATTACGCGATAACTTGGGTCGACACAGACCTTGACCGCTTCCCAGACACCGTGCCCGACGGCGTGACGGTTCTGCCTGCCGCCAATCCCGCCGATGTCGTGCCTCTGGCCCCAGCGGACGCCCGCCACTTCATCCTGACCTATTCCCACGCGCTGGACTTGGACCTGTGCCACCGCTTGCTGAGCCATGGCTTTGCCTTTGCAGGTCTCATCGGCAGCGCAACCAAATGGGCGCGGTTTCGCAAGCGCCTCACGCAACTGGGGCACAGCGATGCCCAAATAAGTCGCATCACCTGCCCAATTGGCGATCCAAGCTTGGGCAAACACCCGCAAGCCATTGCCGTGGGCGTCGTTTCCGGCTTACTTTCGCAGCAAGTGCCAAAAAAAGCCGCAAGGGTCGCCGGGGATTGACTGCTTTACTTACCCTAGAGGGGCTGACCAAGGCCTATCCGGGCGTTGTCGCGAATGACGACGTATCGTTCCAGATTCAACCCGGCGAAGTGCATGCGCTGCTCGGTGAAAACGGGGCCGGGAAATCCACCCTCGTCAAAATGATTTACGGGCTGGTCAAACCCGATGCCGGGCGCATGACCTTGCACGGGACCGCCTACACCCCGTCCGAACCCCGCGCCGCACGCGCCTCGGGCGTGGCCATGGTGTTTCAGCATTTCAGCTTGTTCGAAGCCCTCAGCGTGGCCGAAAACATCGCGTTGGGGATGGAAAACCCGCCCAAGACCCGCGAACTCAGCCACCAGATCCGCGAGGTCAGCCATACCTATGGCCTGCCTTTGGACCCCGACCGCCGCGTGGGCGAGCTCAGCGCGGGCGAACGCCAGCGGGTCGAGATCATCCGCTGCCTTTTGCAGGACCCACGCCTGCTGATCATGGACGAACCCACCAGCGTGCTGACCCCGCAAGAGGTCGACATCCTGTTCACCACCTTGCGCAAGCTCAGCAAGGAGGGGACCGCGATCCTCTATATCAGCCACAAGCTGGAAGAAATCCGGGCGCTCTGCGATGCCGCCACCATCCTGCGCGGGGGAAAGGTCGTTGGAACCTGTGTGCCCAAGGACACGTCCGCGCGCGAAATGGCGGAACTGATGGTCGGCAAGGTGCTGCACCAGACCAAACCCGCCGGAACGCCCCCCGGCGACGTTATCCTGACCGTCGAAAGCCTGAGCCTGCCGGCGGCGACCCCGTTCGGGACCAGCCTGTCGAATATCTCGTTCGAACTGCGCAGCGGCGAAATCCTTGGGATCGGCGGGGTGGCCGGCAACGGGCAGGACGAATTGCTGGCCGCGCTCTCGGGCGAGGTGAAGGTTTCCTCCGACGTGATCCTGTTCGGGGATCGTGAAATCGGCCAGATGGGTCCGACCGACCGCCGCGCCCTCGGCGTGCTCAGCGCCCCGGAAGAACGGTTGGGACATGCCGCCGCCCCGGACATGAGCTTGACCGAAAACGCCCTGCTGACCGGGGCTGTTCGGCGCGAACTGGCCGCCAATCGGTTCATCAACTGGTCCAAGACCCGCAGCTTCGCGGAAGAGGTGATCGCGACCTTTGACGTCCGCACGCCGGGTCCCGCCAATGCCGCCCGGTCGCTTTCCGGCGGCAATCTTCAGAAATTCGTCATCGGGCGCGAGGTTTTGCAGAACCCCAAGGTGCTGATCGTGAACCAGCCCACATGGGGCGTCGATGCCAGCGCCGCAGCGGCGATCCGACAAGCCCTGATGGATCTGGCCAAGGACGGCGCAGGCGTCATCGTGATCAGCCAGGACTTGGATGAACTTATGGAAGTGGCGGACCGTTTCTGCGCGCTGAATGGCGGGCGGCTGAGCGCGTCGCGGCCAACCGATGGCCTGACGGTGGACCAGATCGGTCTGATGCTGGGCGGGGCCCATGACATGGAGGTCGCGCATGTCGGCTAATCCTGCGTCCCTCGGGCGGTCCGGCCCCACAAAAGGACAGACCCCGTGATCCGCCTCGAAAAGCGCCCGACCCCCAGCAAGGCTTGGACCTATGCAACGCCGCTTCTGGCGGTCGCGCTGACGATGGTTGTGGGCGGCATGTTGTTCGCGATCCTTGGCAAAGACCCGTTCGAGGCGCTGCGCACCATTTTCTGGGACCCCCTGTTCCACCCGCAATTCGCCAGTTTCTCGCGCCCGCAATTGCTGGTGAAGGCCGGTCCGCTGATCCTGATCGCGATCGGCCTCAGCCTTGGGTTCAAGGCGGGCATATGGAACATCGGGGCGGAAGGCCAATACATCATGGGCGCGCTGGCAGGCGCGGCGGCGGGCCTTGCCCTTTACCCCAGCGAAAGCGTGTTCATCTTTCCGATGATGGTGCTGGCAGGGGCCTTGGGCGGCTGGGCTTGGGCCATGATCCCCGCGATCCTGCGCACGCGGTTCCGGACCAATGAAATCCTTGTGTCCCTCTTGCTGGTCTATGTGGCTGAAAACATCCTTGCCTCGGCGGCGGTGGGCTGGCTGCGCAACCCCCAAGGCGGCGGGTTCCCGGGCAGCCGGAACCTTGCCCAATGGGACGCCTCGGCCAATCCCGAACTGATCGCGGGCACGGGCATGCATTGGGGGGTCGTTGCCGCCTTCATCGCGGTGATCTTCGCCTATATCCTGATGTCCCGGCATTTGCTGGGCTATCAGATCCAGCTGTCGGGACAGGCCCCGCGCGCGGCGCGGTTTGCGGGCGTGAACCCGAACCGTCTTGTGGTGCTGTGCCTAGGCATCTCGGGCGCATTGGCCGGGCTGGCGGGCCTGTTCGAGGTAACCGGCCCCGCCAGCCAGATCAGCATCGATTTCAATGTCGGCTATGGCTTTACCGCGATTATCGTGGCCTTCCTCGGGCGTCTGCACCCCATCGGCATTCTGTTGGCCGGCCTGTTGATGGCCCTGACCTATATCGGGGGCGAGTTGGCGCAATTCATGCTGGCCCTGCCCGCAGCGGCCATCCAAGCCTTCCAAGGCATGTTGCTGTTCTTCCTGCTGGGCGTCGATGTCCTGTCGAACTACCGCATTCGTTTTGGCCGTCAGGAGGCCGCGTAATGGACCTGTCTTCGATCAACCCGGTCGTTCTGATCGCCTCGCTTATGGTGGCCGCAACGCCGATCCTTCTGGCCGCGCTTGGCGAACTGGTCGTCGAAAAGGCGGGCGTTCTGAACCTTGGCGTGGAAGGCATGATGATCACGGGTGCGATTTGCGGCTTCGTGATCGCGGTCGAAACCGGATCGCCCGTCTTGGGCTTTGCCGCCGCAGCGGTGGGCGCGGCGCTGCTTAGCCTGATCTTCGGCTTTCTGACGCAGGTTCTGTTGTCGAACCAAGTGGCCACAGGCCTTGCCTTGACCCTGTTTGGCCTCGGCCTGTCGGCGCTGATCGGCCAAAGCTATGTGGGCATCAAGGCCCCCGGAACGACCCCTTTGGATTTTGGTCCGCTGGCCGATCTGCCCGTGGTTGGGCGCATCCTGTTTTCGCATGACTGGGTCGTCTATCTCAGCCTTGCGCTGGTGGTCGCGATCTTCATTTTCCTGCGCTACACCCGCGCCGGGTTGGTGCTGCGGGCCATCGGCGAAAGCCACGACGCCGCCCACGCGCTTGGCTACAAGGTCGTGCGCATACGGCTGCTGGCGATTGCCTTCGGCGGGGCCTGTTCCGGCCTTGGCGGCGCGTATCTCAGCCT
>CAZIKH010000198.1:0-4224 GCA_964539755.1 uncultured Dinoroseobacter sp.
TTGCGCCATGATCCCGCCGAATACCCCTTGGCGCTGCAACTGGGCGGCTCGGACCCGGCGGAACTGGCCGCGGCGGTGCGCATCGCGCGCGACGAAGGCTTTGCCGAGATCAATCTGAATGTCGGCTGTCCCAGCGACCGGGTGCAATCGGGCTGTTTCGGGGCGGTCCTGATGGAACGGCCCGCGCTTGTGGCCGACTGCGTCGCCGCCATGATCGCGGCCAGCGGCAGCGGGCCGGACCGCCCCGAGATCACCGTCAAATGCCGCATCGGGGTCGATGACCAAGACCCCGCGACCGTGCTGCCCGACTTTCTGGCCCGCGTGTCCGCCGCCGGGGTGAACCGCTTTACCATCCATGCGCGCAAGGCGTGGCTGCAAGGCCTCAGCCCCAAGGAAAACCGCGATATCCCGCCCCTCGACTATGATCTCGTCCAGCAGATGAAGGGCCTTTTTCCCGCGCTGCACCTGTCGATCAATGGCGGCATCACCACCCTCGATCAGGCCGAAGCCTTCCTCGATCAGGGGCTTGACGGCGTGATGATCGGGCGCGCGGCCTATCACGACCCCGTCTCGGTGCTGGCCCAGGCGGACCGGCGCATTTTCGGCAAGGGCCCGGATCGCAGCGCGCTGGAGGCGCTGGACGAAATGCGCCCCTATATCGCCGCCCATCTGGCCGAAGGCGGCAAGCTGGCCCAGATCACCCGCCACATGCTGGGCCTGTTCACCGGGCGGCCCGGCGCACGCATCTGGCGGCGCGTTCTGTCCGAAGAAGGCCACCGCCCCGACGCCGGGTTGCACACGATCGACCGCGCGCTCGCGCTGATGCAGGCGCGCGCGCCCGTTGCACAAACCGCGCAAGCGCACTAGCAGGGTCTGGCCCCGTCAGAAGGACCACGCCCCATGCCAGACCTCAGCCTGCTTCTGCCCATGGTGGCGCTCTTGATGGTGATCGGGGCCTTTGCGGGCGTGCTGGCGGGCCTTCTGGGCGTCGGCGGCGGCATCGTTCTGGTGCCCGCACTGTTCTATGCGTTTTCGGGGCTGGGCTATCACGGCGAGGCCTTGATGCAGATCTGCCTTGCCACCTCGCTGGCCACCATCGTCGTCACCTCGCTGCGCTCGGTCCACAGCCACAACAAGAAGGGCGCGGTGGATTGGACGATCCTGCGCGGCTGGGCCCCCGGCATCGCGCTGGGCGCGGTCTTGGGCATGCTGACAGTTGCGGGTCTGCGCACCGCCACCTTGCAGGCGATCTTCGGCGGGCTGGCCTTGGGGATCGGGCTTTATCTGGGCTTCGGGCGGTCCGAATGGCGGCTGGGCGCGGCCATGCCCAAAGGCGCTTTGCGGATCGTTCTGTCCCCGCTGGTGGGCTTTCTGTCGGTGTTGATGGGCATCGGGGGCGGGTCCTTCGGCGTGCCCCTGATGACGCTCTATGGCACGGCCATTCACCGCGCGGTCGCCACGGCGGCGGGCTTTGGCGTGATCATCGCGGTCCCGGCGGTCTTGGGCTTTCTGCTGGTCGAGGTCCCGGTTGGCGCGCCCCCCTTCACCTTGGGCGTCGTCAACCTGCCTGCCTTCGGGCTGATCATCGCGATGACCTTGATCACCACGCCCTATGGCGCGCGCTTGGCCCATGCGATGGATGCGCGCCCGTTGAAACGGGTCTTTGCGGTCTTCCTTGTGGCGGTGGCGCTGAACATGCTGCGCCAAGCCCTGCTGACATGAGCCTGCCCGCCAGCGGCTATCGTCTGTTTCCGGCCCCGCCCGAGACCCTGCACTGGGTCGATCACGTCCGGCCCGTGGCGCTGGCCGCGCTGGGCACAGCCCCCCGCCGCCATGGCGGCACATGGGCGCCGGGGGTCGATCTTTTGCCGAATGACGCGGCGGGCGCGGTGTCGGGCGGTCCCCCGCTGACCGGGGCGGCCCTGAAGGCCGCGCAGGCCCTTTTCGGACCCTTGCCCCTGCATGCCGCGCAGATCTCGGCGGTTTGGCCCGGATACCCCCAGCGCGATCCGCCGGAAACCGAGGCCGCGCACCGTTATCGCCGCGACCGGGACGCCGCCCATCTCGATGGCCTCTTGCCCGAAGGGCCGCACCGCCGCCGTCATCTGCGCGAACCCCATGCTTGGGTCTTGGGGATCGGGCTGGGGCAGACCCAAGCCGCCCCCTTGGTGGTATGGGAGGGCAGCGCCGCCGTGATGCGCGCCGCGTTCCAACAGGCCTTTGCCGGGGTGCCGCCTGCCGCGTGGGGCGATCTGGATGTGACACAGGTCTATCAAGACGCCCGCCGCAAGGTGTTTCAGACCTGCCCGCGCAGCCCCCTGCCATTGGCCCCCGGTCAGGCGGTGCTGCTGGACCGGCACCTGTTGCACGGCACCGCCCCTTGGCAGGGACCCGATGCCGCCCCCCGGATCACGGCGTTCTTCCGGCCTCTCTTGCCCGATCCGGCGCTCTGGCTGGACGGCTAGTCATCCCGGCGCGGCCATCAACCCGGACGCAGCCCGCGCGGCTTGCATCCCGGCGCCCATCGCCCCGCTATAGCCCCCGAACCCCGCAAAGCTGGACGCCAGCAGCAACCCCTTGACCGAGGTTTCCACCCGCAACGGCGGCCCGCCAAAGGGCTTTTGCGGCACATCGGGTGCAAAGCCATAGACCGCGCCCCCGGGCGTGCCCAACCATGACTGCATGGTGCGGGCGGTTGCCATGTCCGCGCGCATCACACTGGCCGCAAAGCCCGGCCATTCCTGATCCAGCCGGGCCGTGATCGCCTCGACCCACGCCTGTTTGCGCTTGGCATAGGCGGTTTCCGACAACCCGTTCCAATTGTCCAAATGGTCGATCCCGGTCACGCTGATCGGGGGCGGCAAGCGGTCCGACAACCCGGAATCGATCTGGCCGTAATCGACCACCACCATCGGCGGCAGGCGCGTGCCGGGGCGGGTGCCCATGATCTGCCCGGCTTGGGCGAAATCGCGCAACCGCGTCATCCAGTCGGGCAGCAGCACGGTGGAATAGGACCGCAGGCCCAGATCGCGGCCCGGGGTGGTCAGCGCAAAGGTGATCTCGAACAGCGAAATCGACAGGCGGCGGTCGGCAAAAGCCGCTTCGAACTTGGCGCGCACCGATCCCGGCAGGCGTTCCGCGACGGCCTGCGGCGCGATCCCGGCCAAGACCACATCCGACAGCGCGGTCTTTGCGATCCCATCCTCGGTCCGCCATTCCACGCCGCTGACCGCGCCATCGCGCACCAAAAAGCGGGTGACGTCCGATTGCAACGCGATCTCGCCACCGTTTTCCAACACGATCTCGGCCAAGGCCCGGGACAGGGCGCTGGACCCGCCTTTCAGGTAATGCCCGCCATGGGCCAGAAACCCGCCTTGCGCGACAGCATAGCCCATCCACCAGAACCGATCCGGGTCATCGGCGTAATAGGGCAGGTTGGCCGCCAACAGCAGTTTCAGCGCCTCGTCCTGCCCGAAATAGCGGTCCATCACCGTGCTTAAGCTGTGGCCCATATCCCGTGCCAAGGCGTGCAATTGCGCGGGCAGCTCCGTCGCATGGCCCAGCCACCAGCGCCCCGAATGACGCTGGGACAAGGCGGCAATCGCGTCTTGGGTCAGGCCCACCTGCCGCAGAAACCCGCGCAAGGCCTCGGCGCGGTCGGGAAACCGATCCACCAGCGCGGCTTCGACCGCCGCCAGACCATGCGGGATCGTCACCGGACGCCCAAAAAGCGGTCCGCGCACTTCCTGAAAGGCCGGGACCGGGACAAATTCCAACCGATCCATCAGCCCCAGCGCGGCAAAGATCGGACCCTTGGGGTCGCCGGGGGCATCGGGCGCAGTGGTTTCGTGCAAGGACACCTCGAACCGTCGCCCGGCCCGGGCATAGGTCGTCGCCGCCCCGCCCGGCGCGCGGTTGCGGTCCAGCACAAGGACCCGGTGCCCATCCTTGGCCAGCAGGGCTGCGGCGGTCAGCCCGCCCAAGCCCGCGCCTGCGATGATTGCGTCCCAACTGTGTACGGCCATCTGGCTTGCCTCGTGACCGGGGAAAAACGGGCGCCCCCAGGATAGGGGGCTGCCTCTGAAGCCGGTCAACGGTATCTTAACCCATACACGGGATGGGCGATTTGATCTCGCTCAGATCGCCCAAAAGGCGCTGCACCCGCCCGCGTCAGCGCAACCGTTTTCCGCTCTCGGCGTCGAAGAAATAGGCGCGGTGCGGTTC
>CAZIKH010000199.1:0-4220 GCA_964539755.1 uncultured Dinoroseobacter sp.
GGCGGCAATGTCGTGCTTGCCCCCATGCCGGGCTTGGTCAAAGCGGTGTTCGTGGCCGCCGGGCAGGCGGTGGAAAAAGGCGCGCCGCTGGCGGTGCTGGAAGCCATGAAGATGGAACACACGCTGACCGCGCCCCGCGACGGGGTGGTGGCCGAGGTGCTGGTGGGCGACGGCGCGCAGGTGCAGGCCAAGGCCGCGCTGGTGCGGCTGGAGGAGGACGCATGAGCGCCCCCCAAGCCGTCGAGATCGTCGAGGTCGGCCCGCGCGACGGTTTGCAGAACGAAGCGCGGATCATCCCCACGGCGGACAAGATCGCGTTGATCGACCGGTTGTCGGCCTGCGGGTTTGCCCGGATCGAGGCGGCCAGCTTCGTGTCGCCCAAATGGGTGCCGCAAATGGCCGACGGGGCCGAGGTGATGGCGGGGATCGCCCGCGCGCCGGGGGTGGCGTATATGGCGCTGACCCCGAATGAAAAGGGCCTCGCGCGCGCGCTGGCTGCTGGCGTGGATGCGGTGGCGGTGTTCGGGGCGGCCTCGGAAGGGTTTTCCCGCGCGAACCTGAATGCCTCGGTCGCGGAAAGCTTGGCGCGCTTCGCACCCGTCGTGGCGCAGGCGCGCGCGGCGGGGGTGGCGGTGCGCGGCTATGTCAGTTGCGTGACCGATTGCCCCTTCGACGGGCCGACCCCGCCTGACGCCGTGGCGCGCGTGACCGAGGCGCTGCTGGAGATGGGCTGTTTCGAGGTCAGTCTGGGCGAAACGCTGGGGCGCGGGCGGCCCGAGGCGGTGCAAGCAATGCTGGACGCGGTGGTGCCCGTGGCGGGGGCAGAGCGCCTTGCGGGGCATTTCCATGACACGGGCGGTGTGGCGCTCGACAATATCGCCGTGGCGTTGGACGCCGGGCTGCGGGTCTTCGATGCCTCGGTCGGCGGCTTGGGCGGCTGTCCCTATGCGCCGGGGGCGGCGGGGAATGTGGCGACCGAGGCGGTGCTGGATTTCGTGACCGCGCAAGGGTTCGACACAGGGCTGGACGCCGCGCGGGTGGCCGGGGCCGGGGCCTTTGCCCGGACCTTGCGGTCCGGGGCCTCCGGCGGGGATATTTGACAACGGAAGGGAGAGGGCGGTGTTCGACACGTTGGAAGTGACGCGCGATGCGCGCGGGGTTGTGACGGTCACGCTGAACCGGCCCGAAAAGCACAACGCGCTGTCGGGCGCGATGATCGAAGAGCTGACCGCCTGCGCGGCGGATCTGGCGCGCGATGCGGCGGTGCGCGTCGTCGTGCTGACCGGGGCCGGACGGTCGTTCTGCGCGGGCGGCGATCTGGGCTGGATGCAGGACCAGATGGCCGCCGACCCGCCCCAGCGCGCGGTCGAGGCCAAGAAACTGGCGACCATGCTGGGGGCGTGGAACGCGCTGCCGAAACCCGTGATCGCGCGGGTGCAGGGGGCGGCCTATGGCGGCGGCGTCGGACTGATCTGTGTGACCGACAAGGCGATCTGTGCGCAAGGCGCGCTGTTCGGTCTGACCGAAACGAAACTGGGGCTGATCCCGGCGACCATCGGGCCTTATGTGGCGGCCCGGCTTGGCCCGCGCACGCGCGAGGTCTTCATGTCCTCGGCCCGGTTCGACGCGGACGAAGCGGTGCGGCTGGGCGTGGTCGCGCAAGCGGTGCCCGCCCCGGACCTCGACGCGGCGGTTGCGGCGGCGGTGGAGCCTTATCTGGCCTGTGCGCCCGGTGCCGTGGCCGAAGCCAAGGCGATGGCGCTGGCCTTGGGACCCGTCATCACCGAGGCGGTGATCGACGACACCATCGCGGCCCTGAACGCGCGCTGGGCCGATGCCGAGGCCCGCGAAGGCATCGCCGCCTTCTTCGAGAAACGCCCGCCCAGTTGGGCGGTCTGACATGGCGGTCCAAGCCGCCCATCTTTATGCGCTTGGCTGCGGCGCGGTCATCTTTTTCCAGATCGCCTTGATCGCGGGCGCCCCTTGGGGGCGGGTGACGCAAGGCGGGCGGCACGCCGGGCCTTTGCCCCTGTCCGGGCGGCTGACCGCCGCGCTGTCGATTCTGGTGCTGGGCTTTCAGGCGCTGGCGATCCTGTCCGCCGCCGGGTTTCCCGGGCTTGGCTGGCCGCTTTGGACCGGCTGGGTGGCGCTGGGCGTGTCGATCCTGAGCGCGGTTCTGAACGCCATCACGCCCTCGGCGCTGGAACGCCAGATCTGGCTGGGCCCCACGCTGATCCTTGGGGCCTTGGCGGCCTATGTCATGAGCGGCACGCTTTAGCCGAAGCGTTCCAGCTTGTGATACAGATGCGTGAAGGTCGCCACGCCCAGGATCGGGATCACAAGGCTGAGGATCGGCATGGTCAAGGGAATGGCCATCAAGGTGCCCGCCAGCCAGATCTTGCCCGCATGGCGGCGGCGCGCCTGCTTGGCCCCGACCCGGCCCACGCGGCGCATGGCGACCAGTTGGAAATATTCCCGCCCCAGAAGAAAGCCGTTCACGGCCCAGAAGATGAACAGCGCAAAGGGCGCGAAGATCACATAAAGCACCAGCGCCAGCAGGTTCACCCCCAGCATCAGCCCCAGAAACCCGAAGGTGTCGCGCAGCGTGTCCGACAGCGTGACTTTCTGCGGGGCGGGCAGGCTGGGGTAATGGCGATCCTCGACCGCGTCGGCGATTTCTTCCAAGAATATGCCGCTGAAGGCCGAAGCGACGGGCACCATCAAGACCACCGACAGGCCGATCAGAACCAGCAGCGACGCGCCGGACAGCACCTCGTTCAGCCAAGTGATTTCGCCCAGCAGCGGCAGCGAGACGGTGTCAGGCAACAGCGCGTTCAGGATCCACAAGGTGGCGATGGTGATCGCCACCAGCAGGCCCAGCGTCAGCGCCAGACCCAACAGCAGCACCTTGCGGAACTTGGCATCCCCGACCTGCCCCAAGGCGGCGGTGAAACTGGACAGGATCGCGCCCATCAGGCGTCCGCCCAAGTCACAAGCGCGCCGACATCCGGGCGGGGGCGTTCCGGCGGCACGGCGGTTTCCGTGCCGATATGGATGATGCCCGCAATGCGTTCGTCATCCGACAGACCGAAGCTGTCTTGGCGAAAGACCGCATCATGGCTGGGCCAGCCCGACAACCAATTCGCCCCCCACCCCGCCGCAAGCGCGGCATTCAGCAAGGCAAGGCAGGCGGCCCCCGCCGAATAGACCTGTTCGATCTGGGGGATTTTCTCGGACGGCTTGGGCGCGGACACAACCACCACCGCCAAGGGGGAATTGGCGTATTCGCTGGCGGCTTTGTCGATCTTGTCGGCCTCGAGCCCCAAGGCCGCGCCGCGCGTCCGCACATCCCGGGCCAAGCGGTCCAGCGCGGGGCGTTCCAGCACGATAAAGCGCCACGGTTCCAGCTTGCCGTGATCGGGCGTGCGGGCAGCGGCGGTCAAAAGGGGCATCAGGGCCGCCCGATCGGGGGCCGGGCTTTTGAGGGTCTTGGCCGGGCGCGAGCGCCGCGACAGCAGGAATTCCAGAACCGTTTCGTTCAGGCTGAGGGGCGCGATCATGCAAGCTCTCCATCGTCAGGTGGCGCTTACTTAAGGCGCGGGGGGCGCAGTTAAAAGGCAGGGAAGGGGGGTGCGTTAGAAGAACAGGTCTTCGAGATCGCCGATCATCTGGCTGTAAACCGCCTGCATCTGCGCCGAGGGCTGGCGCAAATGGATCGTGCCCGCCAAAGGGTCGGGGGCCGAGATCGGGCTGGCGGACAGTTCTTCCAGCACCGCATGGCCGCAAAAGGGCACGTAAACCGCGGAATAGCCCCCTTCATGCGCCGCCATCAGCCGCCCGTCGCACAGATCGTCCGCCACATCCAGCATCATCCGGGTCATCTGCCGGAAGGTGTCGGCGCTGGCCATCATCCGCCCCAAGGGATCGACGGCGGCAGCATCGAAGCCGCAGGCGATCACGATGCAGTCGGGTTCGAACCGTTGCAGGGCGGGGATGATCAGGCGTTCGGTCGCCTCGAGATAGGTCGCATGGCCCGCCCCGGGGGGCAGGGGGATGTTCATATTGGCCCCATCGCCCGCGCCCGCGCCTTGGTCGGCGGCGTCGCCCGTGTCCATCGGGTAGTTGCGGTCCTGATGCACCGAGATCGTCAGCACATCGGCCCGGTCATAGAAAATCGCCTCGGTCCCGTTGCCGTGATGCACGTCCCAATCGACGACCGC
>CAZIKH010000200.1:0-4218 GCA_964539755.1 uncultured Dinoroseobacter sp.
CGGCAGGACATCGGCTAGGCGCGGCGCAGCCGATCGGCCAGATTCCCCCCTGGATGAAGGCTAACGCGTTTATTCTCTTGATCCGACTCAATGTGTCAGCTTTAATTGACACATGACTGTAACGACCGACATACAGACGCGGACGCTGCCAGACCCAGCCGCCGCCCTGCAATTGATAAAACCGGTGACCTGGTTCCCGCCGATGTGGGCATATGCCTGCGGTGTGGTGTCCACGGGCGTGCCGCTTTCCGAAAACTGGGGCCGCCTTGCCTTGGGCGTCCTCTTGGCGGGACCCATCGTCTGCGGCATGTCTCAGGCCGCCAATGATTGGTGCGACCGCCATGTCGATGCCATCAACGAACCCGACCGCCCGATCCCGTCGGGCCGCATTCCGGGCAAATGGGGCCTGTATATCGCGGTGGCGATGTCGGTCCTGTCCGTCATCGTCGGGGCCTTTCTGGGCCTGTGGGGCTTCATCGCGACCCTGGTCGCGGTGGCCTGCGCGTGGATCTATTCCGTGGAACCCTTCCGGCTGAAGAAATCCGGCTGGTGGGGACCGGGCCTTGTGGGCCTGTGCTACGAAGGCCTGCCTTGGTTCACCGGGGCAGCTGTGATGATGGTTGCCTTCCCGCGCTGGGAAATCGTGGCGGTTGCGACGCTTTATGCGCTGGGGGCCCATGGCATCATGACGCTGAACGACTTCAAGGCCTTGGAAGGCGACCGCCAGATGGGCGTGAATTCGCTGCCCGTGACGCTTGGCCCGGAACGCGCCGCCAAGCTGGCCTGCTGGGTGATGGCCGTGCCGCAAATCGGCGTGATCGCCTTGCTGTTTTCCTGGGGCTTGCAAGACCGCGCGCTGGTCGTGACCGGCCTGCTGGTGATGCAACTATGGGCCATGACCGAGATGCTGACCGACCCGAAAGGCAAGGCGCCTTGGTATAACGGCACCGGGGTGCTGTTCTATGTGTCCGGCATGATGGTCACCGCCTTCGCGATCGGAACCTTGCCATGACCGCCTCGTGGGGGTTGCTGGCCCGCTTGTGCCTTGTGAACATGGCCATCGGCGGGCTGGCGGCGCTGCCCGTGAACCTGTTCAACCGCCTGATGACCGTCGAACTGGCCCTGCCCGCGATCCTGCCGGGCCTTCTGGTGGCCTTGCATTACGGCGTGCAGATGACCCGCCCGATCTGGGGCCACAGGTCCGACGCCAAAGGCGGGCGCACGCCGTTCATTCTGGGCGGGGTCGCGCTGGTCGGGCTGGGCCTTGTGCTGGTCGCGTGGGGCATTCAGCTGGGTGCGGACCAAACCGGTCTGGCGCTTGCGCTATGGGTGATCGGCTATGCCGCCATCGGGCTGGGCATTGGCGCGGCGGGCACATCGTTTCTGGCCTTGCTGGCGGTCGCGGCCAGCGGACCGCGCAAGGGCGCATCCGCCACGCTGGCTTGGCTGTTCCTGATCGCGGGCGCGATTTTCGCGTCCATCGGAACGGGCATCGCGCTGGAACCCTACAGCGCCAGCCGCCTGATCCTTGTGGTCACGGCGGTCGCCGCGATTGCCTTTGCCCTGTCGGTTGTCGCCACGCTGGGCGTGGAACGGAAACTGGGGCCCGTGCCCCTGCCCAACACGCACAACTTCAACGAAGCCATGGCCGAGGTTTGGGCCGATCCCATCGCCCGCCGCTTCACCGGGTTCGTCTTTCTGTCGATCCTTGCCTTCTATCTGTCCGAACTGATCTTCGAACCCTTCGCAGGCCATGTGCATGGCCTTGGTCCCGAAGATTCGACGAAACTGTCCGGCGGCAAGGATGGCGCGGCCCTGACCGGGATGATCCTTGCAGGCCTTCTGTCCTATCTGGGGCGCGGCAGCCTGCGCTTCTGGGCGGTTGTCGGCTGCGTTGTGTCGGCGATTGGGCTGATGGGGCTGGGGCTGGGCGCACCGCTGATCCCGTCGACCATCGCGCTGGGGCTTGGCAACGGCTTGTTTGTCGTGGGGGCGGTCGGGTCGATGATGACCCTTGCCGCAGGCCACGCCCAATCCACCGGCACGCGCATGGGGGTCTTCGGGGCCTCGCAAGCGGTCGCTGCGGGTCTGGCGGGCCTTGCCGCGACCGGCACGCTGGATCTGGCGCGGCTCGCGCTCAGCGATGCGGCTGCCTATGCCACCGTTTTCACGCTGGAAGCTGTGCTCTTCCTGCTCGCCGCGCTGATGGCGCTGCACATTCTTGATCACCGCAGCCCGCGCACCGCGCTGCAACCTGGGGAGTAACAGGACCATGCAATACGATGTCGTCGTCGTCGGAGGCGGCCCTTCGGGCGCCACAGCCGCAACCGATTTGGCAAATGCCGGCAAGAAGGTCGCGATGATCGACCGCGCCGGTCGGATCAAACCTTGCGGCGGGGCCATTCCCCCGCGCCTGATCAAGGATTTCGATATCCCCGATCACATGATCGTCGCCAAGATCAACACCGCCCGGATGGTGTCGCCCACCCAAAGGTCGGTCGATATTCCCATCGAAGGCGGCTTTGTCGGGATGGTCGACCGCGAAGATTACGATGAATTCCTGCGCGTCCGGGCCGCCACAGCGGGGGCGGATCGCCATACGGGCACATTCCTGCGGATCGAACGCGACGACGCCGGCACCCATGTCATCTACCGCGACAAGGCCACCAAGGACGAGGTCAAGCTGACCACCAAGCTGGTCATCGGGGCGGATGGCGCGCGGTCCAACGTCGCCAAGCAAGAGGTCCCCGGCGGCGACAAGATCCCCTATGTGATCGCCTATCACGAAATCATCGCCGCCCCCGAACCCGGCACCGCCGGGGCCGCGCTCTATGATCCCAAACGCTGTGACGTGATTTATGACGGCGTGATCAGCCCGGATTTCTACGGCTGGGTCTTCCCGCATGGCAAACATGCCAGCGTCGGGATGGGCACCGGCGTGGACGGCACGGACCTGAAAGAAGCAACCCGCCTGCTGCGCGAAAGCAGCGGCCTGACGGATTGCGAAACCATCCGCAAGGAAGGCGCACCCATTCCGCTGAAGCCTCTGGAAAAATGGGACAACGGGCGTGACGTGGTGCTGGCGGGCGATGCGGCGGGCGTGGTTGCACCGTCCTCGGGCGAAGGGATCTATTATGCCATGCAGGGCGGGCGCGAAGCGGGCTTTGCGGCACTGGCCTTCCTGAAATCGGGCCGGGTCAAGGACCTGCAACTGGCGCGCAAACGGTTCCTGAAATCGCATGGGTCAGTTTTCCGCATCCTCGGCGCGATGCAGGACGCCTACTATCGGTCCGACGAAAGACGGGAGCGTTTCGTCAGCCTGTGCCACGACGTGGACGTGCAGAAGCTGACATTCGAAGCATATATGAACAAGGAACTGGTCAAGGCGCGGCCGCTGGCCCACATCAAGATCGGCATCAAGAATCTGGCTCACCTTGCGGGTCTGGTCTCGCCGTTGCGCGTCTGATGCCCGATACGCTGACACAATCGCTGGCCGAAATGGTGCCAGCTTGGGTCGACGGGGTCCTGACCCCCGTCGAAAAGCTGGAGGTCCACCAAAAGGGCCTTCGGCACAAGGCGGTGTCTGTCTTTGTGCTGGACGGCAACAAGGTGCTGATCCAGCAGCGGGCCCTGACCAAGTATCACACACCCGGCCTGTGGGCGAACACCTGCTGCACCCACCCGCGCTGGGATGAAACGCCCGTCGATTGCGCCCTGCGCCGCCTGGACGAAGAACTGGGCATCACCGGGCTGTTCCCGACCCATCGGGACCAGATCGAATACCGCGCCGATGTGGGCAATGGCCTGATCGAACACGAGGTCGTCGATATCTTCCTTGCCGAAGCCGGGCCCGGGTTGCAGATCACGCCCGACCCGGCCGAGGTGCATGCCACGAAATGGGTGGATTTCTACGATCTGTGCGCCGATGTGGCCCGCCGCCCCGACACCTATACGCCGTGGTTGCAGATCTATCTCAGCGAACACCGCAGCCGGATTTTCGCGTCCCAAGTCCAAGTCTGACACCGGACCGGATCGCCCCCAAAAGGAAAAGGCCCTCGGATCGTCCGAGGGCCTTTTGCGTGTCTTGTATCAGCGGATCGCGTCAGGCGCTGGTGGTCATCAACTTGGTGTCCACGCCCAGCACCTCCAGCGCGGTGCGGGCGATGTCCTGCGCGGTCAGACCGGCATCGGCGTACATCTCGGCGGGCGAGGCTTGGT
>CAZIKH010000201.1:0-4215 GCA_964539755.1 uncultured Dinoroseobacter sp.
ATGCCGGGTTCGTAATCGGTGAACAGCCGCGCAAGGATGGGCCCGGTTTCGCGCCAGTCCAGCCACAGGTGATAGCTGGCAAAGCTGACAACCATGGCCCGCATCCGAAAGGTCAGCCATCCGGTCGCGGCCAGCGAGCGCATGCAGGCATCCACGAACGGCACCCCGGTTTCGCCCAGCGCCCATGCGCGCAGGCGGTCGCGGTCGCCGGGGCGCGGGCGCAGGGTTTCATAGGCGCTGTGCAGGCAGCGATGTTCCAAGGCGGGTTCGTCTTCCAGTTTTTGCACGAAGTGGTCGCGCCAAGCCAGCCGGGCATCGAAGCTTTTCAAGGACTTGGCCCAATCGCCCGTCACTTCGGCGCGGCGGGCCTGTCCGGCCTGCACCGCCTCGCGCAGCGACAGGGTGCCAAAGGCCAAATGCGGGCTGAGGCGCGAACAGGCGGTGCTGGCAGGCCCCGGCGCGGACATGGCGCGGCGATAGTCGCGCCCGCGCGTGGTCAGGAAACTGCCCAGCGTCGCAAGGGCGGCGCGGCGTCCGCCGGGTTGGCGTTGCGGGCAGGCGGCGGGTTTCAGGCCCAAGGCGGCGGCGTCGGGCAAGGGGTCTGCGTCCACCAAGGGGCCGGACAGCTGCGCCGGGGCCGGGACTTGCGGCTGCGCCATGCGCGCATCGCGGTGCCGCGCCCAGCCATCGCGCCCGTTCAGGCGGCGCACCACCCCGCATTGCGCCAGTTCTTCCCAGACCACGCCATTGGCCCGCGCCCAATCGGCCACCGCCCGGTCGCGCGCATAGGTCCAAGCGTTGCCGGTTTCTTCGTGGCTGATCAGGTGGGTGAAGCCCGTGGCGCGGCGCAGGTCTTCCAGCACTTGGGGGGCGGGCCCGATGCGCGGGATCAGCGGCGTGCCCAGACGGGCCAGATCGGCGTGAAGTTCGGCCAGACAGTCGCGCAGGAAATCCCATTGCCGCGCGCTGGTATCGGGCAAGGCCCAGTAACCCGGTTCCACCACATAAAGCGGCAAGACCGCGCCGCGCGCCGCCGCTTGGGCCAGCGCGGGGTGATCTTGGATGCGCAGATCGCGTTTGAACCAGACACAGGTCAGCATGGGCGGGCAGCTAAGCCTAGATCGCCCAGCGTCCAGTGTCCTTGGGGATGCGCCCGGCGGCTTCCTCTTGTCGGAAGAAGGCGTGCAGGCTTTTGTCCCGTTCGGCCCGGAAAGGCTGGGTTTCGCGCCAATCCGCGATCCGGTCCACGCGGAACATGCGAAAGTCGCGGCGCAACTCGCACCACGCGATCAAGGTCCAGACCGAGCCCCAGAACCACAGCGTCAGGGGGCGGATGTCGCGGTCGGTCGCGGTTCCGGCTTCGTCGCGATAGGCGATCTTCAGCCCCATGCGCGCCTCGGCCGCCCGTTCCAGCGCATCGACGGTTTCGCGCAGACCTTCGGGCACGGCGCGGGGGATCGCATGGACCGCGACGGCCTGCGCACGCGCGCGCAGACTGTCCGGCAGAACCGCTTCGATCTTGATCAGCGCTTCTTCGGCGGCTTTCGCCGTGGCCATCCCGCCAAAGGCCCGTGCCAGCCGCGCGCCGATGACCAAGGCGGCCACCTCGTCGCGGGTGAACATCAAGGGCGGCATGTCATAGCCTTCGGCCATGACATAGCCGACCCCTGCCGCGCCATCGATCGGCACGCCGCTGGCCTGCAGATCGGCGATGTCGCGGTAGATGGTGCGGGCGCTGACCTCGAGCCGTTCGGCCAAGGCATCCGCCGTCAACAGCCGACCGCCGCGCAGAAACTGTACGATCTGAAACAGGCGGTCGGCGCGGCGCATCAGGCGGGGTTTGCCTCGAACAATCCGACCGAGTTTCCGTCGGGGTCCAGCGCATAGGCAAAGCGTCCGGCCGGAATGTCGATCACGGGCGAGACGACCGTGCCGCCCGCCGCGGTCACCCGGTCCATCGTGGCCTGCAAGGGGCCGGGGCAGGTCAGGTGCACGGTCGGGCCTTGGCCGGGCGTGGCGGGGGTGCCGACATAAAGATGGCCGCCCGCCGCGCCGTCATAGCCCGCCAGGACGGCGGTTTCGTTCGGACCCATCTGGGTTTTTGTCAGGGCTTGGCCGGTGATGGCGGCATAGAAGGCCATGCCGGCGTCTAGGTCGCGGACCGGAATTTCCGTCCAGGCCACAGGGGGTTGCATGGTTTCGCGCATCTGTTTTCTCCGTCTTTGTCAGGGTGCGATGCGGTCGTTCTAGCACCCCCCTCCTGACAGCCTTCTGTCAGGAACCATCGACCTGATGCACTTCGATGACATTGCCTTCGGGATCGTAGAAGAAAATCTGGCTCCAACCGGCGACGGCGGTGTTGCCCCAATCGGCATAGGGCACGCCCTTGGCGTCCAGATGCGCCTTGAAGGCCTCCAGATCGTCGGTGCGATAGGCGATATGGCCCTTTTCCAGCGGGTTGACGACCGACCCGGTCTTGAAGCCCACGTTCAGGTCCTTTTGCGCAAGATGGTGCTGGATCGCCCCGTCGCTGACAAAGGCGACATCGCCGCTATAGCCTTTCTTCTTCTCCAGCGTCGGAAGGCCCGGCACCTGATCGGACAGGCCAAGGACATCCTTGTAGAACCGGTCCATCCGTTCGACGTTTTCGGTGGCAAGGTTGATGTGGTGCAGTGTCAGTTTCATGGGCAGGCCCCCCTCAGGCCACTTTCAGTCCATCGCCCACGAACCTACGCGGTGACAGCGAATAGGCAATCCGCGTCACCGCCCCCCAGCGTTTCCAATCCGCGTCGCTGACCAGCCCCACGCCGCGCGATTTTTCCAACGCCTTGACCACGGCATGCGCGCGGCATTCGGCCAGCCGCAATTCGCTGCGCGTGGGATCGTCCAGCACCCCGGTCACGGGCAGGCCCAGCGCGCGCTGCACGGCTTCGTTGGCGCCCTTGGGTCCGGCCTGCCAGCAGATGTCGCGCAACACGAATTCGACGCCGGTGTCCTGACAGGCCCCGCCCATCTTGTCGGTATAGCGCGCGATCGCGTCGACGGCGGCGGCTTCGGCCCGGATGAAATCGCCGTCTTCCAGCAGCCGGGCCACCTTGGCCACGACCGCGCCTTTCAACCCCGGCACAGCCCCGGTCCGATCCAGGCACAGCCGTCCGGCCCGGTCGCGCCGGGCGTCGAAATTCAGGATATGCGTCGCCATGATCCGGCGCAGGGCGGCGTCGCTCATACGGTCCTCCGATTCGATATGTTCTTAATTTGTTCTCACTCCGGGGTGCGTGGCAATCCCCTTGGCTTCTTCTAGGCCAAAATACTCAAATCCCCATGGTCCCCACCGACCAGCCCGCTACACTGGGCCACAACAGCGGAGAATGACATGCGCGACGACAGCCCGACCACCGGCCCCCGACCGATCCATCTGACCGATTACGCCCCGCCCCATCACTGGGTCGAAGACGTGCATCTGACCTTTCACCTGTCGCCCACCGCCACGCGCGTGGTCTCGAAGATCGTGTTTCGCGCGAACCCCGATCATCCGGGTCCCTTGGTGCTGGACGGCGAAAACCTGATGCTGTTGGGGGCCAAGGTCGATGGGCAGACCGTGTCCCCCGACGTGACCGAAACGGGCCTGAGCTTGGACATCGCCAAGGACCGCTTCACCTGGGAGGCCGAGGTTCAGATCAACCCCAAGGCCAATACCGCGCTGGAAGGGCTTTATATGTCGAAGGGCATGTTCTGCACCCAGTGCGAGGCCGAGGGCTTTCGCAAGATCACCTATTACCCCGACCGCCCCGACGTGATGGCCCCGTTCACGGTGCAGATCCTTGGCGATGCCCCGGTCAAGCTGTCGAATGGCAATCCGGTCGGGCCGGGTCTGTGGCAGGACCCATGGCCCAAGCCCGCCTATCTGTTTGCCTTGGTTGCGGGCGATCTGGTCGCCTTCGAGGACAGCTTTACCACCATGTCGGGCCGCGATGTTGCCTTGAAAATCTGGGTGCGCCCCGGCGACGAAGGCAAATGCGCCTATGCGATGGATGCGCTGAAACGCTCGATGGCGTGGGACGAGACGGAATATGGCCGCGAATACGATCTGGACCTGTTCCAGATCGTGGCGGTGGACGATTTCAACATGGGGGCGATGGAAAACAAGGGCCTGAACATCTTCAATTCCAAGTTCGTTCTGGCCAGCCCCGAAACCGCCACCGACCGCGATTA